>NZ_JBFAWD010000013.1:0-225863 GCF_040680135.1 Nocardia sp. NPDC052112
GCCGTCGAAGCGCATGCGACGAAGGCGCGAGTCTCGACGGCTCGGACGCGAGACACCAGGGGGCCGCGAACCCGCCGCGCCGAAGGCGCGGCCAAAGACACAGCGCCGCAGGCGCGGCAAATTAGACACAGTAGTTTGTTCGCATGGCTCGAACTCTGCTGGTTACCAATGATTTCCCGCCGCGGCCGGGCGGTATCCAGTCGTATCTGCAGGCGCTGGCCGGTGAGCTGCCGCCCGATGATCTGGTCGTTTATGCCCCGCGGTGGCGTGGCGACAGTCATCTGAAATTCGATGCCAAGCAGAAGTTCCAGGTGGTGCGCCACCCGACCACGCTGATGCTGCCGACCCCGCTGGTGTTGCGGCGGGCGGCGCGCCTGCTGCGCAGCGAGAACTGCGACACGGTCTGGTTCGGTGCGGCAGCACCACTGGCACTGCTGTCGCCGATGCTGCGGCGCGCGGGCGCGACCCGGATTCTGGCCAGCACCCACGGCCACGAAGTCGGCTGGTCCATGCTGCCGGGTGCGCGGCAGGCGCTGCGCGTGATCGGCGAGCACACCGATGTCGTCACCTATGTCAGCCGGTATACCCGCGGCCGGTTCGCCTCGGCGTTCGGGCGGAATGCCGCACTCGAATATCTGCCGCCGGGTGTCGATACCGAGGCGTTCCGGCCGGATCCGGCCGCGCGCGCGGAATTGCGCGAGCGCTACGGCCTCGGTGATCGGCCGACCATTCTGTGTCTGTCCCGACTGGTTCCACGCAAGGGACAGGACGCGTTGATTGTCGCCATGCTCGAGATCCGAGCGCGGATTCCCGGTGCGGTGCTGGTGGTCGCGGGGGGCGGACCGTACGAGGAAAAGTTGCATGCGCTCGCGGCGGCCCTCGGCGTCACCGATGACGTGGTCTTCACCGGCCGGGTCCCGTCCAGCGAACTGGCGGCCCACCACACCCTGGCCGATGTGTTCGCCATGCCGAGCCGCACCCGCGGTGCCGGGCTCGATGTCGAAGGTCTTGGCATCGTGTATCTGGAGGCCTCGGCGTCCGGAGTGCCGGTGGTCGCCGGACGTTCGGGCGGTGCGCCGGAAACCGTGCTGGAGGGCAAGACCGGTCGCGTCGTCGACGGACGCAAGACCACCGAGATCGCCGACGCCATCGTCGACATCCTGTCCGATCGCGATGCCGCCGCCGAGATGGGCGCGGCGGGACGCGCGTGGGTCGAGGAACAGTGGCGCTGGGACAGCCTGGGCGCTCGGCTGCGTCAGCTGCTGCAATAAGGCGACGGCGGCTCACCGTTCGGGACTGTGATCTACTACGCTCGGGCTGTGAGTGAGCGCCAGCGAATGAACCAAAGGCACAGCGCGCTTCTGCGCACGGTGGAGTCGAGCGTCAGCGAGGCGCAGTCGTGAGCGAGCGAACCATGTGCCAGCGCGCTCTGCGCACGGTGGAGTCGAGCGTCAGCGAGGCGCAGTCGTGAGCGAGCGAAGCGAGCGAACCATGTGCCAGCGCGCTCTGCGCACGGCGGAGCCGAGCGTCAGCGAGGCGCAGCCGTGAGCAGTATTCAGGTCGCTGATCAGACGTTTGTCGCCGCGCCCGGGGCCGCGGTCGCCGAGATCCTGGCCGGGGAGAACAACTGGCGCCGCTGGTGGCCCGATCTCACCCTCGCCGTCCGGGAAGACCGGGCCGACAAGGGTATTCGCTGGTCGGTCACCGGTGCGCTGACCGGAACCATGGAAGTATGGCTGGAGCCCGCACTGGACGGGGTGATCCTGCATTACTTCCTGCACGCCGAACCGAAGGCGCCGACACGGGATCTCGCCGCCGCCAATCGGGCGCGCCGGGTCGCGGGCAAGAATATGTCGTTCGAGATCAAGGCCAGGCTGGAGGCGGGCCGTGCCGCCGGTGTCGTACCGGCGCACGCCGCCCCGAACGCCCGCTGACGCACACGAGCCCCGCTGACGCACACGAGCACAGACCGCAGCTGAAAGGAATCGTTGTCCGCCATGGCCGACAGGACCCAGAGGTCGATCATCATCGACGCACCGTCGCAGCGGGTGATGTCCGTCATCGCCGATCTGGAGTCCTACCCGGAGTGGGTCTCGGCGGCGAAAACCGTTGAGGTGCTGGAGAAGAGCGCCGACGGCCGGGCCCGAACCGCGCGCTTCGTCCTGGATGCCGGAGTCGTCAAGGACACCTACGTGCTGTCCTACACCTGGCGGCCCGACGACAAATCGGTCAGCTGGACGCTGATCAACGGCGAACTGCAGAAGGCGCAGGACGGCACCTACGAACTCATCGACCGGCCCGACGGCACCACCGAGGTGACCTACGAGCTGACTGTCGACCTGAATATCCCGATGATCGGCATGTTCAAGCGCAAGGCCGAGAAGGTGATCACCGATACCGCGCTCAAGGAACTGAAGAAACGGGTCGAAGGCTGATCGCGCGCAAGCCCGAGGCCGCCGTGACTCGGGTCGAACTGTTCATCGGTAAGGGCGGGGTCGGCAAGACGACATTGGCCTGCGCTACCGCCATGGCCTATGCCCGTGCGGGGCAGCGGGTGCTGGTGGCCTCACTCGATCAAGCCCATTCGCTCGGCGACGCGCTCGGCTTCCGATTTTCGCACGATCCCGGCACCGTGCCCGGGGTCGCGAGCGTGCTGCAGGGCCTCGATGTGATCGAGGTCGATTCCCTTGCGCTGCTGGAGGATCGCTTCCGCGAGGTGGTGCGGATGCTCGCGACCGGAACCGACCACGATCACGGCATCGATCCGGCCGCAATGGATCCGGCGGAGCTGACCGGACTGCCCGGCGTGCAGGAACTGTTGATGCTGGTGGAGATCACCCAGTTCGCCGCCGAGGACGACTGGGATGTGATCGTGGTGGATTGCCCACCCTCGGCGGATATGTTGCGCATCATCACCGCACCGGAAACCCTGCTCGGATATGTGGAGCGGATCTGGCCGCCGCATGCGCGGGCGATGAGTGCGGTCGGCACCGACTTGCGGCGTGCGGTACTGGCCACCACGGTGGAGCGGATCGTCAGGTCGGTGACCGAGGTGCGTGATCTACTCGCCGATCACGGCCGCACCGGCGCGCGACTGATCACCGTCGCCGAGCAGGTCGCCATCGCCGAATCGGAGCGGGTGCGTTCGGCGGCGGTGCTGCTCGGTCTGCGGTTGGACGCAGTCGTGGTAAACAAGGTGCTGCCCGCCGTGCCCCCGCCGACCGCACTGGAGGTGGCTTCCCATCCCGCAGTGCAGTGGTATCTGAACCGACGCGCCGAACAATTGGATGTGGTGAACCGGCTACAACGGGGTATGCACGGGACACGGGTGCTGATCGCCCAGCACACCGGGCCCGAACCGGTCGGACTCACGTCCCTGTCCACGCTGTCGCATGCGATGGACCCGGGTGAGCGGTTGAATGCCGAGTCCACGCTGGGCGACAATCCGGCGGAGGTTCGCACAAGTTCCGGCGAGCCGGTGGTTCGATTGGAATCGGGCACCGGCCTGCATTCGGTGTACGCGTTGCGGATGCACCTGCCTGTCGCCGATCCGGCGACGCTGCGACTGGGACGAGTGGAGGACGATTTGATCGTGGGAGCGGACGGGGTGCGACGCCGGGTGCGCCTGGCGCCGGTATTGCGACGGTGCACGGTCGATGGCGCCGAACTCGATAACGGCTATCTGGTCGTGCGTTTCCACCCGGACCCGGAAGCGTGGCCGGTATGACCGAATCGAACGACTGGCCCGGCACCGCCGAGCCCGGTGACGGCCTCGGCGAATTCGCCGCGGAATTGAAGCTGCTGGCCGAGGCAGTGCTCGAGCGGGTCGAACCCACGCTGCGGCGCGCTGCCGACGGACAGCCGGACTGGTCGAGTTGCAGTTGGTGCCCGGTCTGTGCGGCCGCGGCGCTGATGCGCGGTGAGCATCACGATGTGCTCGCGGTGGTAGCCGATCACGGCACCGCGATCGTCACGGTGCTGCGCGAGGCGCTCGCCGGAGTGCCTGTTGAGCCGGTGATGCCCGAAGACGGTGTGCCGCACGATCATTCGTTTGCCGCCGCACAGCACGACGAGGAACCGGACACCGAATCCACACCCGCCGAAGCGGATACCCGCACAAAGCAGTCGACTCCGGTCGGGCGCAAGCGATCCCGCTATATCGGCATCCCCGTGACGATCAAGGCATGACGGCGCGAGTAGCGGATGCGCGACCGCTGACCGTCGGTATCGACGTCGGCGGCACCAATATTCGCGCATCGGTAGTAGATGGTGACGGTGAGGTGCTCGACACCGTGGTGGCGCCGACCCCGCATTCGGCGAGGGCGCTGGAGAACGCGCTGGATCGTGCGGTTCGAGAGCTGTGCCGCCGACATCCGATCGGCGCGGTCGGGCTCGCGGTAGCCGGATTCATCAATGCCGATCGCTCTACGGTGCGCTTCGCACCGCACCTACCCTGGCAGGACACCCCGGTCGCGCAGCGGCTCACCGACCGTCTCGAACTACCGGTGATCCTCGAGCACGACGCCAATGCCGCCATGTGGGCAGAGTACCGATTCGGCGCGGCGGCGGGCGGGCACAATTCGGTGCTCGTAGCGATCGGCACCGGCATCGGCGCGGCCCTGCTCATCGATGGCGAACTGTATCGGGGTACCCACGGTGTCGCACCGGAGCTGGGCCATCTGCAGGTGGTGCCGCAGGGCCGGTCCTGTCCGTGCGGTAAGCGCGGCTGCTGGGAACGGTATTGCAGCGGACCGGCTCTGGTCGACACCGCGATCGAAATGCTGGCCACCGATCCGGTGCATTCGACGGTGCTGGCGCGCGAGGTGCTGCGCGATCCCGGTTCGCTGACCGGACGCCGGGTGGCCGGGGCCGCCCAGGACGGCGACCCGTTGGCGGTGGCGGTCATGGCCGATTTCGCCCGCTGGCTCGGGCTCGGGCTGGCATTCGTCAGCGATATCTTCGACCCCGGGCTGATCGTGATCGCCGGTGGCGTAAGCAGTTCGGCGCCGCTGTTCCTGGACGAGGCCCGCGAAGAGTATGCGCGGGCGATCACCGGCGCGGGGCATCGGCCGCTCGCCCGGATCCGGACCACGCAGCTCGGTGAGGCAGCTGGGATGATCGGTGCGGCGGAGCTCGCCAGGACCACCCTCGCCGAGACCGGCCGCGGCCGGTCCTGGGTGGCTCGTTCCACCCACTGAATTCGATTGCGGCGCCCCCGGGTCACCCTCCGTGGTCACGCTCCGCTACCGCCTCCGGGCCCGTCGCTCACGCCGCGGGGCGGTCGATTATCAATACTCGAGAACATGTGGTGAGATACGCCGCTCCGCTTGGATGTGATCTGTACCCAGCGGTAAAGTCGGCAACTGACGGTTGTACCCGTAAACGATCCCGGCCGCGGGGGTTAGGACGCCATGCTCTACTGGATGCTGAAGTACCTGTTCCCAGGACCGTTCATGCACCTCTACAACCGTCCGACGGTCGAAGGCGTGGAACACATCCCCGCCGACGGACCGGCCATCCTGGCCGGGAACCACCTGTCCTTCTCGGACTGGTTGTTCGCTCCCCTGATGAGCCCGCGTCGCATCAGCTATCTCGCCAAGGCCGAGTACTTCACCACCCCCGGCTTCAAGGGACGGCTGCAGAAGTTCTTCTTCAGTGCCACCGGCCAGTACCCGATCGACCGCAGCGGCGCCGACGCGGCCGAGGACGCGCTGAATGCCGCGCGCAAGCTGCTCGACAAGGGTCACCTCGTCGGCCTCTACCCGGAGGGCACCCGCTCCCCTGACGGTCGCCTGTACAAGGGCAAGACCGGCCTGGCCCGCCTCGCGCTCGAGACCGGCGTTCCGGTCATCCCGGTCGCCGTCATCGGCACCTTCGAAGTCTGCCCGCCCGGCCCGTTCCGCTGGCGCCGCCACAAGGTCACCGTCAAATTCGGCGCCCCCATCGACTTCTCCCGCTACGAAGGCATGGGCGGCAACCGCTTCGTCGAACGCGCCGTCACCGATGAGGTCATGTACGACCTCATGCAGCTCGGCGGCCAAGAGTACGTCGACGTCTACGCCGCCAGCCTGAAAAAGGGCGTCCCCAGCGGATCCGTCCCCGAGGCCCCCCGCATTCCGGAGACGGCCGCCAGCTAGACCTTCAACTCCACGAGCCCGGTGCCGAACGCACCGGGCTCGTTCGGTTTTCGGTAGTCACACCGCCCGGCGCGCACCGCCGCGCCCACCGCACGGATATCGTTGAGTCGTGACGGTGCGCGCAAAGATTTGCGGGATCAGGTCCGAGGACGATTTGCGGATCGCGCTGGCCGCCGGTGCCGACGCGATCGGATTCATCTCCGGGATCACCCATTTCAGTGAAGATGCCCTAGATGCCGAGCGCGCGGCGGCGCTGTCGCGGCTGGCTCCGCCCTTCGTCTCCCGTGTCCTGGTCACCCATCTGGAGGACGCGGCCGCGATCGTGGACCTGGCCGACCGCGTCGGCGTGGACGCGATTCAGGTCCACGGGCTCGTCACGATCGATACTGTCCGTGCGGTCCGAAAGACCGCAGGTGGCCGGAAGATCATCAGGGCGGTGCACGTCACCGGACCGGAGGCCGTCGATGCGGCCCGTCAGGCCGCCGCGGATTGCGATGCGGTACTGCTCGATTCGCGCACCGCCGACCGCTTGGGCGGTACCGGACGTACCCACGACTGGTCGGTGAGCGCGGCCGTCGTGACAGCGCTGCACGAACTGGGCTGCCCGGTCATCCTCGCCGGTGGGCTCGGTCCCGACAATGTCGCCGATGCCATCACGCGGGTGCGTCCGTTCGCGGTGGATGTCAATAGCGGAGTCGAGACAGCCACCGGGGATAAACATCCCGATACGTGTGCGGCGTTCGTGGCCGCGGCGCACCGGACGCCCGGGTCGTTCGCACCTCGAGTCCCACGGCCATGAGCACCAGGGCTCCGGCGAGCAGTGTTGCCGCGGTGACATGGCTACCCGCGACCGCGGTGCCGATGATCGAGGCGACGATGGCCTCGTTGAGCCCGACGATCCCCGCGGTCGTGGCATCCAATCGCCGCAACGCCCACCAGTAGCACGCGAATCCCGGGCCGAGTAGCGCCGCACCGATCACCGCCAATTCAGTTGCCGCTACCGCCGATGGCTGCCTGAGCACCAGCAGCGGTGCCCCGAGAACTCCGGCGCACAGCAGTTGCAGACCGGCGGCGGACAGTGTGGCACGGTCCGCGGATTCGCGCGCGACCAGAGTGATCAACAACGCGACGCAGGCGGCACTGGCCACGGCCAGGACACAGGCCAGCAGTGCCTGCCAGGCGGGCGTGCCCGCGGGCGGACGACCGGCCACCAGACAGATGGCCGCCCCGACGAGCACCGACTCGACGACCACCATCAGATTCAGTGCACGTATCCCGCGCGCGATATGGGTCGCGATGATCAACACCGGTGCGGTCAGATGCAGCGCCACGACGACCGGGAGCGGGCCGATCCGCAAAGCAGCGGCATAGAACGCGAGGTTCACCACCTCCAGCGCCCCCAATCGGAGGAACAGAACGGGTCCAGAGACAAAAGCCCGCACCGGATTGTCGCCGACCGCAACCGCACACAGCAGCAGCGATACCGCACCACCCGCGGCCACCGGCGCCCCCGCCGCGAAACCCGTTGCGGCAGTGTGAGCGATGCATGCGCTCGACGCGCCCCACAGGCTGGTGGCAACCACCAGCAGGGCCAGCGACCGATAGGCGGTTTTCACGACGACAAAAGGAAGGTCACCACGGGTAGCACCACCGCGGTGAAGGCCGCGAATACCGCCGCCGCGATCCGGACCTTCGGGACCGAAGGCAGCCGCGTCGCCACGCCGGTGAAGCTGCCCAGTGCGATGAACAGGGTCCCCCACACCACCAGCGTCCGGCTGCCGACCACCCCGAGTTCATCGGCGAACACCACCGCAAGCACGGCGATGGTCAGACCCGCCGATCCGGTGGCCGCGAGCACCAGGGCACCCGCGTGACTATTCATCATCACCGCCCGGCCGTCTACGGCGATGACCTGCTGCGCATCCCCGTGGTGCACACCATCGACACGACAGATCATGTCGAATACCCGTGCCGGGCTGACCCGCTCGTTGACCGCCGCGCGCGCATATGTCATCGCCTCCAATCCTTGCACCGTGGCATACGAAGTGACGAAACCCTCTGCCGAGGTGCGGAATCCGCCGCGATGCGCATGCAGGGCCGCCGTCTCCTGCAGGTCGAGCAGATCGACCAGGCCCTGCCGCACACCCGGATCGAAGATCGCCTGACTATCCGCTACGACGACGGCACCGACCGCCAGATGCAGGCTCAGATGTCGCCAGGTGTCGGCGACTTCATTGCGGCGGAAGGCCTCTTCCTCGACGGGCTCCTCCCGCTGGCGCAGACCTTCGAGCAATCGCCCGACCGCGAGTTCGCGCACCCGATCGAGGCGTTTGCCGCCGAGCGCGGCGATCTCCGGTCGTGCGACCACGAAAGCCACATAGGCGCAGGCGTATACCGGCCGCACGCGCGGGTCGTTGTCCAGCATCGACGTCACCAGAAATGTGGTGCCATGCAGCAGTGCCTGCGCGGCCTCCTCGTGTTCGGTCCCGATGCCGGCAAGCGCCCGAATCGAATTCGCCGTGGCGGTCACCGAAATCGGGCCCGCCCCTCGGGAGAAGCGCCAGCCGCCACTGTCCGCATCCTGCTCGGAGAGCAGCGCTCGCATCGAGTCGACCACATCCGGATCCGTCGGCGCGACGCCGAGCGCCTGCAGCGCGCGCAGCCGCCAGGACACATCGATGGGCGATTGAAACGCCCACTCGCCGCTCTCCCTGGCCACGACCGAGCGGCGCACCAACGCCGAAACCTCGTCGGCCCGTGGCACTTCCCGGCCCGCCTCGGTCAGGGCGCACACGACCTCCGCGGTGTTCTGCGGATTCGGCGGCACATCAGAGACCCATCCCCAACCGGCACCGCCGAGCCCATCCGCCAACTGATTCCGGCGCAACCATTCCACCGCGAGCTCTACCCGGTCATCCAGATCCGACACGGTTCCCCTCCGTCGCATCGCCCCGACGCGACAAGACCTGTCGTGCCGGAATTCCGATTACCCTACCGGGCCGGCTGCGTGCCCGTGGCCGCTCTCGGGTGGGCGAACTCACCCAACACCCGGGTGCGTGGCGCGCCGGAGAGGCACAATCACGGGGTAAGGGTTGCGGGTGCGGCAAATGCGGGGTGCTGGGGTGAAAGCTGGTGCACCGCAAGACGAGCGAGGGAGTCACGGTGTCGGAGGTAGCGCCGGATCTGTTGTTGTCTCTCGCTGTGGCGGCGGCGCATCAATTGGGGTATTCGTGTCGGGTGGCGGCGGCCGACGACGTGATGTTGTCCGGGCCCGCAGGGGATGTGATGGTCGGGCTGACGAATTTGCGGCGAATGGCCGCGGATGAGCCGCCGGATCAGTGGCCGGCATTGGTGGCCGACTATTTGAGTACCGGGCTGGTCGATCTGGAGGTCGACAGCGATCCGCTCGACACCGACGACTTCGCGATGATGCAGGGGCTCATCAGGACCCGGCTCTACTCGGGGCACGGCGGCGCACCGGATGTGGTGTGTCGCCAGGTCGCACCGGGCCTGATCCAGCGGGTGCTGATCGATCAGGTACACACCATGGCGCCGGTCACCTATCCGATGTCGCGGCAATGGCCGATCGACGAATACGACCTGTTCGCCCTCGCCGAGCAGAACACCCGCGGCGACGGTCCACTGGAGGCTGTCACCCATCGGATCGATACACCGAATGCCGAAGGTGTCGAAATCACCATGCTGTCCGGTATCTCCGACTACATCACCGCACACGCGTGCTGGCTCGACCAATACCCCGTGATCGGACCGGCGGGTGCGGTATTCGTGGTGCCATCCCAACGGCATATCTACGCGCATCCGGTGGCCGATCTCGAAGTCGTCCCCGCGACCACGGTGCTGGCCCAGGTCGCGGTGCTCGATTACACACAGCGTCCGTGGCCCGTCAGCCAGGATGTCTACTGGTGGCACGGTGGCACCATCGAGTTGGCCGCCGCCACCCAGCACACCGGTGACGCGCTGCGCATCTATCCATCGGACGACTTCCTCGCCGCGTTGAACGAACTCCCCGAGCCCTGACGAGATCTCCGTCACAGGCAGGGCCACCCATCAGGGCTCGATCAGGGCATTCGCCTCATAACCCGCACTCACCAGCACCTCTCGCATCCAGGCCGTCACGTTTCGGACCGCGCAACCGTCTTATGCGTAGCCGGCTACCGATCGAGAAGGAGATGACAATGCCTGTGCAGTTCATTCGTTACGAGATGGCACCACCGGGCTCGGACGCCGGTCGCGCGATGAGCTCCAAGGCGGCGCACCATGCCGACGCCGCGGACGAGCGGTACCGCGCCGCGGCCTTCGTGAAACGTTCGATCAATAAGGTCTTTCCGACGCACTGGGCCTTCCTGCTCGGCGAGATCGCGTTGTACAGCTTCATCATTCTGCTGATCTCGGGCATCTACCTGACGCTGTACTTCGATCCATCGATGACCGAAGTGGTCTACGACGGTGCGTACCAACCGCTGCGCGGTGTGCATATGTCGGCGGCCTATGCCAGCTCCCTCGATATTTCGTTCGAGGTGCGCGGCGGCCTGTTCGTCCGGCAGGTACACCATTGGGCGGCACTGATGTTCCTGGCCGCCATCATCGTGCACTGCCTGCGGATCTTCTTCACCGGCGCATTCCGCAAACCGCGCGAGGCGAACTGGGTGATCGGCTCGGCACTGTTGATACTGGCGATGTTCGAGGGCTACTTCGGCTACAGCCTGCCCGACGATCTGCTGTCGGGCACCGGCCTGCGGGCACCGCTGGGCGGCATCACAATGAGCATCCCGATCGTCGGAACCTGGATCCACTTCGCCCTTTTCGGCGGCGAATTCCCGGGCGAGGTGCTGATTCCTCGGCTGTTCATCACGCATGTGCTGCTGTTCCCCGGCATCATGCTCGCGCTGATCGCCGCGCATATCGCGTTGGTCTGGTATCAGAAGCACACGCAATTCCCGGGACCGGGTCGCACCGAGCGCAATGTCATCGGTGCGCGCATTGTGCCGGTATTCGCCGCGGACCAGGGTGCGTTCTTCATGTTCACCCTCGCCACGGTGGCGGTCATGGGCGGTGTATTCCAGATCAATCCGATCTGGGAGCTCGGGCCCTACAACCCGGCGCAGGTATCGGCGGGCTCGCAGCCGGACTTCTACATGATGTGGACCGATGGCCTGACCCGGCTCATGCCGCCGTGGGAGATATACCTCGGCAACTACACCATCCCGGCGGCATTCTGGGTGGCCGTGGTGATGGGTATTGTCCTGGTGATCTTGCCCGCCTACCCGTGGATCGAGAAGCGGCTCACCAAGGATTACGCGGCGCACAATCTGTTGCAGCGGCCGCGAGACGTGCCGGTGCGCAGCGGAATCGGCGCGATGGCGATCACCTTCTACGTGGTGCTGACGCTCAGCTGCGTCAATGACATCATCGCGTTGAAGTTCGACATCTCGCTCAATGCCACCACCTGGATGGGCCGCATCGGGCTGTTGATCGCACCGCCGATCGCGTACTTCATCACCTACCGGTTCTGCATAGGTCTGCAGCGCAGCGACCGGGCAGTGCTGGAGCACGGCATCGAAACCGGCATAATCAAGCGACTGCCGCACGGTGAGTACATCGAGGTGCATCAATCACTGGGACCGGTCGACGAGCACGGCCATCCGGTGCCACTGGCCTACCAGGGCGCGGCGATCCCGAAGAAGATGAACAAACTCGGTTCGGCGGGCAAACCGGGCACCGGCAGCTTCCTGCGGCCGGATCCCGTTGCGGAATCAGAGCGATACTTCGAGATCGAGCATGCCGAGGAACGCAAACAGCTCGCCGTGCTACAGAAGTACCAGGACCGAATCTCCGACGGCGAAAGGCACACCCCATGATGTGGCTCACGCGCGCGCATGAGCCGGCTACCGAGGACTACGGCCTGCTCGTCGCGGCCGCGACGGTGGCCACCGAAACCGCCGCCCGCACGGTCCGCGACCTGCTGCGCGATAACGGGATCCGCGCCACCATCGGCCCGGCCCACCCCACCCGCCATCGCGTATTGGTCTTCCCGGAGGATGCGGTCCGCGCATTCGAAATCCTCTGCGACAACACCCGCTGAGTACCGCACGGCCCGAACCATCCCGGTTCGAGCCTTCGGCCATCCGAGGTCCGGGTCGATCCCGGAATGATCACACCCGCAGCTGATACCCGGCGCCTGTTGGCCGGACCGACGATGGGAGTTCACATGGTGTTGGACTCGTTGCGCCAAGGTGGGCCAATGACTGGTACGGACTTCGGCATCTCCCGGCGCACCGTGCTGCGCACCTCCGCCCTCGGTCTCGTCGCGGTCCCCGCACTCGCCGCCTGCTCGAACGACGGGCCCGCATTGGTCCGTCCGCGCCCGAATCTCACCCACGGTGTCGCGGTGGGCGATCCGCGCACCGACGGCGCACTGATCTGGGCGCGCTCCGATCGGCCCGCGAAGCTGATCGTGGAGACCGCCGCCACCGAATCCTTCGCCGATGCCAAACGGTTCACCGGCCCACTGCTCACCCCGGATTCCGACGGCACCGGACGCGTGCGCGTCAACGGGCTGCCCGCGGGCCAGCAGGTGCACTACCGGGTCACCCTCGAAGGCGAGGACGGCGCCACCTCCGAACCGATCACCGGGGTTTTCCGCACCGTGCCCACCGGCACGTCCGATATCGAACTGCAGTGGTCCGGCGATGTGGTCGGCCAGGGCTACGGCATCAACCCCGAACTCGGCGGTATGAAGATCTTCTCCGCCATGGCCGCGCGCGACCCGCATCTGTTCATCCACTCGGGTGACTCGATCTACGCCGACGTTCCGCTGCAGGAATCGGTGACGCTGCCCGACGGCCGGATCTGGCGCAATACCGTCTCCGAGGCGAAAAGCGCTGTCGCGCAGACCCTGGACCAGTTCCGTGGCAACTACGCCTACAACCTGACCGACCAGAACTACCGCCGCTTCAACACCTCGGTCGCCCAGGTGGTCCAGTGGGACGACCACGAAACCGTCAACAACTGGTACCACGGCGGCCTGGTCGCCGAGACCAAAGGTTATAGCGAGCGCAGCATGGACACCCTCGCGACGCGTTCCTGGCAGGCCTTCCACGAGTGGATGCCATTGGAGCCCAGGGAGGCGGTCGACGGCCGGCTCTACCGCAAGATCGCCTACGGTCCGCTGCTGGACATCTTCGTCCTGGATATGCGGACCTATAAGGACACCAACGACATCGACAACGGACCCAGCGGTCGCATTTTCGGTCCGGAACAGACGAAGTGGCTCATCGAGGGGCTGCGCGACTCCAAGGCCACCTGGAAGATCGTCGCCAATGACCTACCGCTCGGCCTTGTCGTCAAGGACGGTGAACAGAAGGTGACGGCCTACGAGGGCCCCGCCAATGGCGACAACGGCGCCCCCTCCGGCCGGGAAACCGAAATCGCGCAAGTGCTCTCGGCGATCAAAGCGAACAAGGTGGGCGGCGTGGTCTGGCTGACCGCCGATGTGCACTACACCGCGGCCCACCACTATTCGCCCGAACGCGCCGCCTTCACCGACTTCGACGAGTTCTGGGAGTTCGTATCCGGACCGCTGAATGCCGGTGCGTTCGGTCCGAATCCACTCGACGCCACCTTCGGTCCGGAGGCGGTCTTCGTGCACGCACCGGCCGTTCAGAACGCCTCACCGCTGGACAGCTTCCAACATTTCGGTGAGGTGCTGATCGATGGCAAGTCAAGGGAACTGACGGTCAACCTGTGCGATGCGACCGGATCCGTCCTGTTCAGCCAGCGGATCGCGGCGCCGGTCCGGTAACCGACAAGATCGAACGAGCATCGGAGGCCGCGCTGTGGTTAGCTTTCGGTCCATGAGCACGCCGCACACTGTCGCCGCCGAAGAATATCTACCTCGTGATACCGCGGATGTCGTTCGCACGGTGCGGAATTCACGCGGGCGCGCGGAGAACCTCACGGTGCGTGGCGGCGAACCGATCGACGACGGTCTGTCGTTGCCGGATCCGCGTACGGTGCTCTCCCTGCGAAAGATGAATGCGGTGCTCGATATCAACCTCGGCAGGCGCACCGTGCGCGTGCAGGCGGGCGCCAAACTCTCCGATATCGATCGGCGCCTCGGCGCGCACGGGCTCGGTCTGCCGATCATCGGCGACCACCGCGATATCACCGCGGGCGGTTTCGCATCGGTCGGTGGTGTCAGTACGGCATCGCACAAGTACGGCATGTTCATCGATCAGATCGTGGACCTGGAGTACGTCGATCCGGACGGACGCATCGGCACGTGCGGACGCAACCACCACACCGAGCGCTTCCACCGGATCCTCGGCGCGGGCGGGCGAGCGGGCATCATCACCGCGCTCACCCTCGATGTGGTCGATATCGATAAGGACCACACCTGGCTCACCACCGATGCCGACCGCTTCCTCGATTTCGACTCCTTCGTCGAACACGCTTACGCCGAAATCGCCCGGCCGGGCAATGTCACACTGCAGGTCGGTCGTTGGGTCGATACCGCGCCGCTGAAGGTGTCGCGGCCGGTCGGCACCGGCCATGTGCAGTTGGGCACCGTGCGGTTCGGTCAGTGGTCGAGTCTCTACCCCACCACGCCCACCCGCTCGCTGCGTGCGCGCCGTGAGGTCGGCAGCAAGACCAGGAAGTCGCTGGGCGTCATCGCCTCCGCCGCGGGCGGCCGCGCGGGCGCACCGGTGCGCAATGCCGCGGCCGGCGCGCTCATGTTCGCCCCGAAGGTGCTGACGCTGCGCGATGCGGAGTATTTGGCCGATACGGTCATCAGCTCCTCGGAACGCGGACCCGCCTACCGGGTCGCGATTTTCGCGCCGCTGTCGACCTATAGCTCGGTTTTCTACAGACTGCACGATTTGTTTGCTGGGCACCGTGAGCGGACCGGATGCTTCACCGTTATCTCCGCGATGACCTACGGCGTGCGCTCGAAATACCTGCGCGAGGAGGCACAAGCACGCGGACTCGCGGTCGAGGACCACGGACTGATCACCTTCACCTGCCGTTTGCGGCCCTCGGCGCTGCCCTCAGAACTGTTGCGCGACATCGTTACCGGAATCGATGAGATCTGCGCATCCGAACACGCCCTGCGGTACGACTCCGCGGATTAGACTGGGTCGCGCCGCATATAGTCGCCAGCAAATAGCTTCGCCGCCCCTCCGGTGGTTCGGCAATCTGTTGGCGGCCGCGGTCGACTTCGGCACTGTCGGCGGGGTGTCGATGCGTTGGTTCAGCCCATCTACGGTGAAGGTTGCTCTGATGCTCGAATTCCGCACTGCTCCAACCCGTTTGCCGGATCGTCGGCGTCAGCGGCCCGAATCGCTCGACGGTCTGCGGATTCTCGTGACGGATGCGTGTTCCGAAATCGGTCGCGCCACCGCCACCCTGCTGGCCGAGCAAGGCGCGCAGGTCCTGCTGGTCGCCCGGCGCGGAGATCAACTCGTCGCGACCTGTAATCAGATCGTCGATGCGGGCGGTGCGGCGAATTGGTTCCGCTGCGATATCTCCGCACTCGGTGACGTCGATCAGCTCGTCGACTGGGTGCTCAGCGATTTAGGCCGCGTCGATGTGCTGATCAACAATGCGGGTCGCCCGCTGCGCCGACCCGTTTCGCAATCCTTGGACCGCTTCCGGGACTACCAGCGCATGATGGCGACCAACTACTTCGGTCCACTGCGCCTGACGCTCGGCCTGCTGCCCGCCATGCTGGAATCCGGCTCCGGCCAGGTGATCAATGTCGGCCCGTGGAGCCTGAAGACCGGCGCCACTCCGAATTTCGCCTCCTACGCCAGCTCCCAGGCCGCTTGGACCACCTTCGGTCAATGCGTGGACGCGGAACTCGCACCGCGCGGCATCCAGGTGACCGCCGTCCACTATCCGGCCGTCCAACCGGATACCGGCGCCATCGCGCACTACGTCACCGAGCCCGCGCTGGAACCGACCGATGCCGCCCGCCTGATCGAAACGGCCATCCGCACTCGTCCGGCCCGCCTCGAACCTCGCTTCGCACGCACCCTGCGCGGACTGGCATGCGTCGCACCGCGCTCCACCAACCGCATCCTCTCCCGCTTCGCCCGGGTAGAGATGTCTGGGTGAGCTGCTCGCACACTGGTCTCCTCGATCTCCCCGGCTGATCCCCTGAAACACCGAAGCGCCCCACCGGATTCCGGTGGGGCGCTTCGGAAAGAGCTGTTCGCTCAGTGCTTTTCGGGGCCGAGGTAGTACTCGAAGACCAGACCGGCGGCCGCGCCGAGGATGCAGACCACACCGATGCCGATCAGCCAGAACTGGAAGAACGCCAGGCCGAGTGCGGTGATGGAGCCCGCGCCGGCCAGGGTGATGGGCCAGAAGCTGCCGGGCGAGAAGAAGCCCAGATCGCCCGCGCCGTCCACGATCTCGGCATCCTCGTAGTCCTCCGGGCGCAGGTCGAGGCGACGCGCGACAAAACGGAAGTAGGTGCCGATGATGAGCGAAAGACCAGCGGTCAGCACCGTCGCGGTGGTGCCCGCCCACTCGACACCGGTCCGCGACTGGCCGGTGAAGTAGCCGTAGATGACCGCCACGATGATGAAGAACACCGTCAGCAGTTCGAAAATCCGCGCTTCGATCTTCATATCAGATCAGTCCTCACTTGCTCTCTACCGCGGACGCGCTCTTGGTGTCGCGCTTGGTGTTGAACGGCTGGGTGGAGGTCGCGACCGGGGATTCACCGATGGACTCGAGCGCCTCGGCGTTGGTCTTACCCGCCTTGCGCGCATCGATGTACTTGGTGAACTTCTCCGGCGATACCGCACGGACCTCGAAGTTCATCATCGAGTGGAAGGTGCCGCACATCTCGGCGCAGCGGCCGACGAACGCGCCTTCCTTCTCGATCTTGGTGATCTGGAAGACGTTGTCCGAGTGGTTTTCCTTCGGATTCGGCATCACGTCGCGCTTGAACAGGAACTCCGGCACCCAGAAGGCGTGCACCACATCGGCGGCGGCCAGTTGGAATTCGATGACCTTGTTGGTCGGCAACACGAGCACCGGAATCTCGCTGCTGGAGCCGACGGTCTCGACCTTGTCGTAGTGCAGGTAGGACAGGATGTCGTTCTCCGGCTTGCCGTGCACCGGGCCCGGCTGCGGGTGACCGTCCTTGGTCCGCTCCTTGTACTCCTCGAGCTGTTCCTGGTTGGCGTCCTCGCGGGCCTTATCGATGCCGTCGAAGCGGTAGCCGTCCTTGAAGTCGACATCGCGGTAGCCGAATTTCCAGTTCCACTGGAAGGCGGTCACGTCGACGGTCACGTCCGGATTATCGATCTTCTCGTGCACGTAGTTCTGCACGACCACGGTGAAGTAGAACAGCACCGCGATGATGACGAACGGCACGGCCGTGTAGGTCAGCTCCAGCGGCACGTTGTAACCGGTCTGACGCGGGAACTCCGGGGAGTCCTTCTTCTTGCGGTGGAAGGTGACGGTCCAGAAGGTCAGACCCCACACCAGCACACCCATTGCCAATGCCGCGATGACCGACCAGGTCCACAGTTCCCGCATCCGGGTAGCCTGCGGCGTAATGCCCGAGGGCCAGCCGAATCGCAGCCAAACATTGTCGATCGAGCAGCCCGAGACGAGCATCGCGGTGATCCCCAGGGACACCGCCAGCCCGGCCCGCCGAAGAATGCGGCTGGGGGGATGGTTGGCCGACGAAGTCGGCGGGGTGGGTAAATACCGCCGAGCCTTCACGGGGCGTGCCCCGCTCTCGTCGCTCGCCTTGTGCGCCACGCTCACGCCTTCCTGGTCGCCACACATTCCGACAGTGCACCGCTCGGGTTGCGATCGCCCGGCGGTACGTCCTAAGCACGTTTCAGGGCATTCCGTCGGTCGCTTGCTTCGCGCGCGATCCGACTGAGAATGTCCTGAGTACTACGCAGCGTAGACCAAACCGGCACCCCGTTTGACGTCGGGTCGGATTCGACACTCCGCCGATGCGGGGGTTGATCCGGTCACCCGGACATCGTCGCAGTACAACGCCGGCGCCGCGACCGAATCGGACAGGTGCGATGCAGGCGGACACAACATTTCGGTGCCCATCTGTCCGGTGTGCGCGACACGCGAATCCGCCCCGTGCGGCATACTCGGACACGAGATTTCGCCCTGTGCGCCCACCTATCGGGCGCAGCCACCCAGTGAATCGGGCCAGTGCCCGTACCAAGTAGGAAACGAGGTTGCCGACGCCGTGTGTGGACTGCTCGGATTTCTGACATCTGATGCGGCAACCGACGATGTCGTAGAGCGGGTGTACGACGCCCTGCACTGCGTGCGCCATCGCGGCCCGGACGAGCGCGGCACCTGGCACGACGATCATGTGATCTACGGCTTCAACCGCCTGTCGATCATCGATATCGAGCATTCGCACCAGCCGCTGCGCTGGGGTCCGGCGGAGAACCGGGAGCGCTACGCGCTGACCTTCAACGGTGAGATCTACAACTACATCGAGATCCGCGAGGAGCTCGCGAAGGCGCACGCCGAGGAATACCCGAACGGCAAGATCTTCGAGACCGAGGGCGATAGCGAGGCGATCGTCGCGGCCTTCCACTACTGGGGTCCGGAGGCGGTGCGCAAGCTGCGCGGCATGTTCGCCTTCGCGATCTGGGATACCGAAGCCCAGGAGCTGTTCCTCGCGCGCGATCCGTTCGGGATCAAGCCGCTGTTCCTGGCGACAGGCCCCGGCGGTACGGCGTTCGGCAGCGAGAAGAAGAGCCTGCTGGAGCTGCTGCCCGCACTCGGGCTGTCCGACGCGCTGGATCCGCGGGCGCTGGAGCACTACACGGTGCTGCAGTACGTGCCGGAGCCGGAGACCCTGCACA
Source organism: Nocardia sp. NPDC052112 (assembly GCF_040680135.1). Classification (NCBI taxonomy): domain Bacteria; kingdom Bacillati; phylum Actinomycetota; class Actinomycetes; order Mycobacteriales; family Nocardiaceae; genus Nocardia; species Nocardia sp. NPDC052112. The sequence continues at coordinate 19,025 of NZ_JBFAWD010000013.1, forward strand.
AGGACATCCGTCGCCTGGAATCCGGACACTACGCGACCGTGCGAGCGGGCGAGGCGCCGCGGATCACCCGCTATTTCGACCCGCAATTCAAGGTGCGGGCCTTCGCACCGGGATCGGCGGCGGCCCGCTATCGCGATATCGCCGAGGCCCTGGAGGACTCGGTCGCCAAGCATATGCGCGCGGATGTGACGGTCGGTTCGTTCCTGTCCGGCGGCATCGACTCCACCGCGGTCGCGGCGCTGGCCATGCGGCACAACCCGAAGCTGATCACCTTCACCACCGGCTTCGAACGCGAGGGCTATTCCGAGGTCGATGTGGCCGCCGAGAGCGCGGAGGCGATCGGCGCGCGGCATATCGTGAAGGTGGTCTCCCCCGCCGAATTCGCGGCCGCGATTCCGGAAATCGTCTGGTACCTCGACGATCCCGTGGCCGACCCGGCGCTTGTCCCGCTGTATTTCGTCGCCAAGGAGGCGCGCAAGCACGTCAAGGTGGTGCTCTCCGGTGAGGGTGCCGACGAGCTGTTCGGCGGCTACACGATCTACCGGGAACCGTTGTCGCTCGAGCCCTTCGAATATCTGCCGCGCGGGATACGCAAGCTGGCGGGCAGGCTGTCGGAGCGGATTCCGGACGGCACCCGCGGCAAGAGTCTGCTGCACCGCGGCTCACTTCCCCTCGAGGAGCGCTACTACGGCAACGCACGCAGCTTCAGCGACGCGCAGTTGCGGGCAGTGCTGCGGGAATTCCGGCCGGAGTGGACTCATCAGGACGTCACCGCGCCGATCTACGCGCAGTCGCGCGGCTGGGATCCGGTGGCGCGCATGCAGCATCTGGATCTCTACACCTGGCTGCGTGGCGACATCCTGGTCAAGGCCGACAAGATGACCATGGCGAATTCGCTCGAGCTGCGCGTACCCTTCCTGGACTCCGAGGTGCTGAAGGTCGCCGAGCAGCTGCCCTTCGAGCAGAAGATCACCAAGGAGACCACGAAATACGCACTGCGCCAGGCGCTGGAGGGCATCGTGCCGCCGCATGTGCTGCACCGGGCGAAACTGGGTTTCCCGGTTCCGCTGCGGCATTGGTTGCGCGGTACCGAACTGTACGACTGGGCGCACCTGCAGATCGCCGAATCGCAGACCGATCACCTGCTGGACAAGGGCGCGATCAAGGGCATGCTCGAAGACCACCGCGCGGGCCGCGGCGACCACAGCCGCCGCCTGTGGACCCTGCTGGTCTTCATGGTGTGGCACGGCATCTTCGTCGAAAAGCGCATCACCCCCGACATCCAGGAGCCGGTCTACCCCGTTTCGCTGTAGTCACCCACAGCCGCGCACATTGTGTTGCCCAGCACGTGACGCGGCAACGTCGCCTCGGCGCGACTGGGCCGCACACCTTTTCGCACGCCGCGCACCGAATTCGTGCGCGGCGTAACAAAACGTGCGCTACACAGGAACCACACTGACGCGGCAACGTCGTCTCAGCGCGCCACCACTGCGCGCGCACCTTTTCGCACGTCCCGCACCGATTCGCGGGCAACGGCAACGCCGTCTCAGCGCGGCACGACTGTGCCGCGCACCTTCTCGCGCGCTCGAGCGTGCGCGGAACCGGATACCACGTGGGAGCGGCGCGGTGGGCTGATGCGAACGGTCGCACCGGGTCAGGGTGCGGCCGTTCGAGATCGGTGTCGGGTCAGAGAAGGGGCTTGATGTCGTCCGCGACGTCGGGGCCGTAGGCGTTGGTGAGGCGTTCGAGAGCATCGTCCTTGTTGAGGGTCCACTCCTGGGTGCCCATGGTCTCGAGTACGAGAACCGCGATGAGCGAACCCAATTGGGCGGAGCGCTCCAACGAGAGCCCAGTGGTGTGGCCGGTCAGGAAGCCCGCGCGGAAGGCATCGCCGACGCCGGTGGGCTCGACCTTGTTCACCTCGGGGACCACACCGACGGTCACCTCGGTGCCGTCGCGGTCGAAGATCTGCACGCCGTCCTTGCCGAGCGTGGTGACCCGGATACCGACCTTGCGCGCGATCTCTTCCTCGCTCAGACCGGTCTTCTGCAGCAGCAGCGCCCATTCGTACTTATTGGTGAAAAGATATGCGGCGCCGTCGATCAGCTGCACGGCCTGATCGCCGTCGAGGCGGGCCAGCTGCTGGGACGGGTCGGCGGCGAACGGGATGCCGAGTTCGCGGCATTCGGCGGTGTGGCGCAGCATCGCCTCGGGATCGTTGGCGCCGATGAGCACCAGGTCGAGGGTGTGCTGCTCGGCGAGTTCGCCGATCGAGATGTCGCGGGCCTCACTCATCGCCCCCGGGTAGAACGAGGCGATCTGGGCCATATCGTCATCGGTGGTGCAGACGAAGCGCGCGGTGTGCGCCCGATCCGAGATCTTGACGGTCGAGCAGTCGACACCGTGCTTCTCCAGCCAGGCGCCATATTCCGCGAAATCGGCACCGACCGCGCCGACGAGCAACGGTGTACGGTTCAGGACGCCCATGGCGTAGGCGATGTTGCCCGCGACACCGCCCTTGCGGATCTGCAGATCATCGACGAGAAAGCTCACCGAAACGTGGTCGAGCTGATCGGCCAGCAGCGCGTCGGCGAACCGTCCGGGGAAGCGCATGAGATGGTCGGTCGCAATGGACGCGGACACGGCGATGGACACGAGGCTGAGCCCCTTCGAGTAGGCGACAGACGACGAAAGGCGCGGGGGATACCAACCCGCGCCTTCACCGTATCAATTACCGCATCCGCCGAGCACCCATGACTTCTTCGCCCCGGCAACAATCGGCGGACGGCGGAGGTGTCAGTTGAAGGAGTCGCCGCAGGCGCAGGAACCCGTCGCATTCGGATTGTCGATCGTGAAGCCCTGCTTCTCGATGGTGTCGACGAAGTCGATCGAGGCGCCCTGCACATACGGCGCGCTCATCCGGTCGACGGCCAGCTTGACACCGCCGAAATCGACGGTCAGGTCACCGTCGAGCGAGCGGTCGTCGAAGAAGAGCTGATAGCGCAGGCCGGCGCAACCGCCGGGCTGCACGGCGATGCGCAGCGCGAGGTCGTCGCGACCCTCCTGGTCGAGCAGCGCCTTCGCCTTGCTGGCGGCGGCATCGGTCAGAGTCACACCGTGGGTGGTCGTCTCGTCTTGCACAGTCATGAACTCTCCTCAAGACAGCTGTGTTCAACCCGTGAACAGCGCACGGCTCGTGGCTGACAACACTACTCAGCGGGCTGTTATTCCCCCATCTTGCCACCACCGGGTGGCGCGGTGGACACAACCTCCCACCGACCTCATTTCCGGTGGGGTACCGCATCGAATAGCCTGGTCGCGTGAAATTGTTCCGTCGCGGCGAGTCCAGCACCACCGACGAGAGCGCCGACCAGACGGCGGGCTCGGACGGCGGCTCGACCGCAGTCTCCACTACCAAAGCGGCCACCGCCACCGAAGGCAAGGGCCGACCGACTCCGAAACGTCGTGACGCCCAAGGCAACCGGCGCGGCCCGGTGGCCCCGGCCCCACTCACCGCGAAGGAGGCCCGCGCCCGGCGCAAGGCCACGCGCGGTAACCGCGAGGACCGCAAGGCGGCCTCCGCCGAGCGTCGGCTGGCCGCCCAGGACCGGCGCGCCAGGATGCTGGCCGGCGAGGACAAGTACCTGCTGCCCCGCGATCAGGGCCCGGTGCGGGCCTTCGTACGCGATATCGTCGACGCCCGGCGCAACTTGGTCGGATTGTTCATGCCGATGGCGCTGGTCTTGATCCTGTCGATGTTCGTCGCGCCCGCGCTGCAGTCGATTGTGACGCTGGCCATGCTGGTGATGATGGTCTTCATGATCGCCGAGGGCTTCCTGCTCGGCCGGATCGTCAACGGCCGGGTGCGTGAGCGTTTCCCGGACAGCACCGATACCGGCTACAAGCTGGGTTGGTACGCCTTCGTCCGGGCCTCGCAGATCCGCAAGATGCGGGCACCGAAGCCGCGGGTAGGGCCCGGCGACAGTGTTTGATTTGCCGCGCCTGCGCCGCGGGTTCGGTGCCCCCTGCTGTCTCGCGTCCGAGCCGTCGAGACTCGCGACTGCGTCGCATGCGCTTCGACGGCTCGGACGCGAGACGGGCCGCGAACGTCGCTCGTAAGACTCGCTCCGTTGTGGTCGGGAGAGCAGCATCGGAGCCACAGCGTCCCGAGCACCCCTCAGTGGTGATGGGAGTGGGTGAGGATGGCGGACAGATCGGATTGCAGGCGCTGGGCGTCGCGATCGATGACATTCGCTGATCCGGCGTGACCGCCACCCCGGGTGATCAGAACCGCGAAGCCCACCACGACCGCCATGCTGACGAGAAAAGTAATCATGGCAGTAATTTTGCGCTCGATGATTTACCGCCGAAAGTGGCTGTTCTGACATTGTTCGTAAAGATCCAGCCAGGTACGCTGACTCCATGCTGTCCAAGGTCGCCGTGGTGCTCTCCGAGCGTCTGGCCATGTTCGAATTCGGCGTGGTCTGTGAGGTTTTCGGACTCGATCGGACCGCGGACGGGCTGCCCGGATTCGATTTCAAGGTATGTGGGGCCGAGCCGGGGAAGCCGCTGCCGTCCACGACGCCCGGTATCACCGTCACCCCGGAGTTCGGGCTGGAGGAGCTGGCGAAGGCCGATCTGGTGGCGATTCCGGCATTCCCCGCATCGGCCTTCGAACACGGGCCCGATCCGCAGGTCGTCGCTGCGATCCGGGCGGCGTCGGATGCCGGGGCGATCGTGCTCACCGTATGTTCCGGTGCGTTCCTGGCCGGGGCGGCCGGACTGCTCGACGGCCGCAAATGCACGACACACTGGCGCTACGTCGACCAGCTGGCGGCGCGGTTCCCGCTGGCCACGGTCGATCCCGATGTGTTGTTCGTCGATGAGGGGAATCTGATCACCTCGGCGGGCACGGCCGCGGGGATCGATGCGTGCCTGCATCTGGTGCGCCGCGAGATCGGCAGTTCCGTCGCGAACGCGATCGCACGGCGCATGGTGGTGCCGCCGCAGCGCGATGGCGGGCAACGCCAATTCATCGAACATCCCGTGCCCGAATGCACCTCCGACAGTCTCAGCTCCACATTGCAGTGGATGAGCGAAAACCTCGACCTGCCGCACACCATCGACGATCTGGCAGCCCGCTCGATAATGTCCACGCGCACCTTCGCCCGCCGCTTCGCCGCCGAAACCGGAACCACACCGGTGAAATGGCTGACCAATCAGCGGGTGCTGTATGCGAAGCATCTGCTGGAGGACTCCGACGAGGGTCTGGAACATATTGCCGCGCAAGCAGGCTTCGGATCCGGTGCGCTGCTGCGGCACCACTTCCAGAAGATCGTCGGTATCGCGCCGACCGAGTATCGCCGCCGGTTCGGGGCCGCGGAGGCGACCGAACAACGAGCTTGAGCGCGGCTGATTGATACGGTGCTGCCGTGTCGGACCGCTCATCTCCCAGCAGCCGCGCGCACCGCATCCTCGTGCTCGGCGGCGCGCGATCCGGTAAGTCGACGTTCGCGGAGGTATTGGCCGCCGAGGGCGGCCCGGTGCGCTATATCGCCACCGCGATTCCCGATCCGGCCGATCTCGACTTCGCCGAGCGCATCGCCCGCCACCGCGACCGCAGGCCCGCGGACTGGACGGTCATCGAAAGCGCCGATCCGGCAACGGTTCTCACCGCGGCTCCCTCGACCGGAACCACACTGATCGACGATATCGGCACCTGGCTCACCGCCCGTATCGACGCCCGCGAGGCGTGGGATGCCGCACGCGGCACCATCGGCCCCGACGCCGATGCCTTGGTCACTGCCGTCGCCGACTATCCCGGTCGCTTGGTGATCGTCACCCCCGAGGTAGGCATGGGTGTCATCCCGGCCACCCGTTCCGGCCGCCTCTTCCGCGATGAAATCGGCATACTCAACCAACGCCTCGCGCAAACCTGCGATGAAGCCTTCCTCATAGTCGCCGGTCTTCCCCTCCGCTTGAAGTAGCCGCCCGGTGGTGCGGGGTGGTGGAGGTGGCGGCAAGATTGGGCCGGACACGGACTGCGCGGTGTCAGGAATGAACTGCCCCGACCCGGAAAGGCTCGATAGTGACAGACGGATTCGGACCGGTTGTGCCACCCGATGCGGGGATTCGGGCGGCGGCGGAGCAGCGGCAGGCGCAGCTGACCAAACCCGGTGGGGCGCTCGGGCGGCTCGAGACGCTCGGAAATTGGGTGTCGGCATGTCAGGGTGTGTGCCCGCCGAAGCAGTTCGAGCGGGCGCGGGTGGTGGTGTTCGCCGGGGATCACGGTATTGCGCGCCATGGTGTTTCGGCATATCCGAGTGAAGTGACCGCGCAGATGGTCGCCAATTTCGTCGGCGGCGGCGCGGCGGTGAATACGCTGGCCGCAGTGGCCGACGCAACCGTGCGTGTCGTCGATATTTCCGTCGACACCGATACCGATCCGCAGGTCGCCAAGCATAAAGTGCGGCGCTCGAGCGGGGCGATCGATCGCGAAGACGCACTCAGCGAGGACGAGATCCATGCCGCGCTCGCCGCGGGCAAGGCAATCGCCGACGAGGAAATCGATGCGGGCGCCGACCTGCTGATCGCGGGCGATATGGGCATCGGCAATACGACCCCCGCCACCGTCCTCATCGCGACCCTCACCGATACCGAACCCATCGCCGCTGTCGGCCGGGGTACCGGCGTGGACGATGCCGGCTGGATCCGCAAGGTCGCCGCGATTCGCGACGCCATGCGCCGTGCCCGCCCGGTCGCCAAGGATCCGGTCGAGTTGCTGCGGGTAGCCGCGGGCGCGGACTTCGCCGCCATGGCGGGCTTCCTCGCCCAGGCCGCGACCCGCCGGACTCCGGTCATTCTCGACGGCGTGGTCGTCACCGCGGCCGCCCTGGTTGCCGAGGACCTGGCCGCTGGTGCCAGCGCCTGGTGGCTCGCGGGGCACCGCTCCACCGAACCCGCGCACACCCTCGCCCTGCGCCAGCTCCGCCTCGATCCCCTCCTCGACCTCGATATGCGCCTCGGCGAAGGCTCCGGCGCCCTGACCGCCCTGCCCATCCTCCGCGCCGCCGTAGCCACCCTCGCTGAAATGGCCACCTTCGCCGAAGCCGGTGTGAGCACAGCCGATTCGGCGGCCGAAGCCGAAGCCGAGCCCAGCGTCGACGCCGAGGGGATCGCGCCGCCGGACTTGCGGAAATAGCTGTCTTGCTCAGGTCGGCGGGTATGAACGGCGTGCGGCTCGCGGTGTCGTGGCTGACGGTGTTGCCGGTGCGGGGGCCCGACAGCGTCGACCGAGCGGCAGCGGGGCAGGCGATCGGGTTGGCGCCGTTGGTCGGGGTAGGGCTCGGAGTGAGCGGGGTCGGGGTGCTCTGGGTGTTGGTGTGGGGCGGGGCGAGTGCGGCGGTTGCCGGGCTGGTGATGGTTGCCGGGTTGGCGCTCGTTACTCGGGGGATGCATCTGGATGGGTTGGCCGACACGATGGACGGGTTGGGGTCCTATGGTTCGCCCGAGCGGGCCAGAGAGATCATGAAGAGTGGCGGCGCGGGACCGTTCGGGGCGGCGGCGATTGTGTTCGCCGTTGGGATCCAAGCGTTTTCGTTCGCGGCGCTGGCGCAGGCCGAGCGGTGGCTCGCGGTCGTGCTGGCGGTAGCCGTCGGCCGCGTGATGGTGGTCCTCGCCTGTCGGCACGGCAGCACCGCCGCGCCCGACACCGGCTTCGGCGCCTTGGTCGCCGGGACCCAACATTCGATCACCGTCGCACTCTGGTCCGCACTCGCCGTTGCCGCGGGCATACTCGCCGTACCGGAGCACCGCTGGGTCGGCCCCCTCGTTATCGTTGTCGCCCTGGGCATTTCGACCCTGCTGGCCCGACATTGCATTCGCCGCTTCGGTGGCCTCTCCGGCGACATCCTCGGTGCGACACTCGAGATATCCGTCGCCATCACCGCCGCCGGACTGTCCCTTGGCGCCTGACCCGACCAACCTGTACCGAGGAATCGCCAATCCCGTCCACCGAGATAGCTGGCACGGTGCGCGCATTGTCTGGGTCAGGCAATACAGTGGACGGTATGTCTTCCGAGCGTCTGTATTTTCGTCAACTGCTGTCCGGTCGAGATTTCGCTGTTGGAGATCCGATCGCGACGCAGATGCGAAATTTCGCATATCTGATCGGCGATCGGGAGACCGGCGAATGTGTGGTGGTGGACCCGGCGTATGCGGCCGGCGAACTGGTGGATATCGCCGAGGCCGACGGGCTGCGGCTGACCGGGGTGCTCGCCACCCACCATCACCCGGACCATGTCGGCGGCACCATGCTGGGATTCACTTTGCGCGGGGTGCGTGAGCTGCTCGAGAAGACGAGTGTCCCGGTGCACGTCAACGCCGAGGAACTGTCCTGGGTCGCCAATGTCACCGGCATCGCGCCGAGCGAACTGACCGGACATGAACACTGCGACAAGGTCGGCGTAGGCACCTTCGATATCGAACTGCTGCACACCCCCGGCCACACCCCCGGCAGCCAGTGCTTCCTGTTCGACAATCGCCTCATCGCGGGCGACACCCTCTTCATCGACGGCTGCGGCCGCACCGACTTTCCCGGCGGCGACTCCGACGCCATGTTCCGCAGCCTGCGCTACCTGGCCGACCTATCCGGCGACCCGGTCGTCTATCCGGGCCACTGGTATTCCCAGGAGCCCTCCGCCGCGCTCTCCACGGTCAAGGACGCCAACTATGTCATGCGCCCGCAAACCCTGGAGGAATGGCGCGCCTTCATGCCCAGCTGACCCGCGAACGGCACACGGCTGCGGCATTTCTCGAGTCGCCGCAGTCACATGCCGCGCATCCACCCGTGGATATCTTCGAAAGTGCCGCGCTGGATTCCGGTGAGGGTGTCACGCAACGCCATGGTGACCTCGCCGGGTTCGCCACCGCCGATCGCGAACTCACCATCGGCGGAACGAACCCAGCCGACGGGTGTGATCACGGCGGCGGTGCCGCAGGCGAAAACCTCAGTGATCTCACCGGATTCGGCACCCTTGCGCCACTCCTCGACCGAAACCTTGCGCTCCTCGACCACATAGCCCGAATCGGCGGCGAGGGTGAGCAGCGAATCGCGGGTGATACCGGGCAACAGTGAGCCGGACAGTTCCGGCGTGACCAGCCGCGCCTCGGAACCGGAGCCGAAGACGAAGAACAGGTTGTTGGTACCCATCTCCTCGACATAGCGGCGCTCACAGGCATCGAGCCAGACAACCTGATCACAGCCCTGCTCGGAGGCCTGCGCCTGGGCCAGCAGCGAGGCCGCGTAGTTACCCGCGACCTTCGCCTCACCGGTACCGCCGGGTGCGGCCCGCACGTATTCGGTCGACAGCCAGACCCGCACCGGCTTCACCCCGCGCGGGAAGTACGCGCCCGCAGGCGATCCCAGCAGCAGGTATTTGTAGGCGGAGGCGGGCTTCACACCGAGTCCGGCCTCGGTGGCGAACATGAACGGCCGCAGGTAAAGCGATTCCTCACCACCGGCCGCCGGCACCCAGCTCCCGTCGACCTCGAGCAGTTGACGCACGGATTCGATGAAAAGTTCCTCGGGCAACTCCGCCATCGCCATCCGGCGCGCGGACTTGCGGAAGCGTGCCGCATTCGCGTCGATGCGGAAGCAGGAGATGCTGCCGTCGTTCTGCCGGTAGGCCTTCAGCCCCTCGAAGATGGCCTGGCCGTAGTGGAACACCATCGTCGCCGGATCCAACGCCAATGGCCCGTAGGGCTCGACCCGGGCATTGCTCCAGCCTTCGCCCTCGGTGTAGTCGATGGAAACCATGTGGTCGGTGAAGAAGCGCCCGAATCCCGGCGCCGCCAGAATCTCCTGTACCCGCTGCGCCGAAGTGGGCGCGGGATGCGGAACATGGGTGAACTGTGCGGCAACGGTCATGAGCCTGATCCTATCCGGCGCCGATCCGCCGCGGTGCGCGTGTCGGCCCGCCGCGAACGCACACGCGCAACCTGCCGATAACCCGCAGTACAGACGGGTCTCGCGCGAGACGCCGACTATTTGGTCTTGGTATCGACGAACGGCGGGCGCACGACCTCGCACCGCAGCCGTCGCCCACGGACATCGACATCGACCTCGGCACCGGGTTCGATCCCCGCCGCGGTATCGAGCAGGGCGAGGGCGATGCCGATCTGCAGCGTGGGCGAGAAGGTGCCGGAAGTGGTTTCACCGACGGGCGCACCGGCACGCAGCACGGTCTGTCCCTGGCGCAGCACACCGCGATCGAGCGCCTTCAGCCCCAACAGGATTCGACGCGGACCAGCCGACTTCTCCTGCTCCAGTGCGGCTTTACCCCAGAACTCGGACTTCTGCCAGCCGATCGCCCACCCGCAGCGCGCCTGCACGGGCGAAATCGCCAGCGACAGTTCATGTCCGTGCAGCGGATAACCCATCTCGGTGCGCAACGTATCGCGAGCACCGAGCCCTGCGGGCTGCCCATCGTGTTGGCGGACCTGCTCGACGAGCGCGCGGAACAGCGGCTCGGCATCGGCCCACCGCGGCAGCAGTTCATAGCCGTGTTCACCGGTGTATCCGGTACGGCAGACCCGAATCCGGCGGCCGTCCCATTCGGCGTCGGCGTAGGCCATGTACTCCATATCGGTCGGCAGCCCGAGTGCGGTGAGCACCGCCGTCGAGTGCCGCCCTTGCACCGCGAACACCCCGTACTCGCGATGTTCATCGGTCACGGTGATGCCCTCCGGCGCGGCCTTCCGCAGTTCCGTGACCACCGCCGCGGTATTGGCGGCATTGGGCACCAGGAAGATCTCGTCATCGCTGACGTAGTAGGCGATCAGATCGTCGATCACCCCACCGTCGGGCGCACAGCACAGGGTGTACTGCGCTTTGCCCGGCCGGATCCGAGCGAGGTCGTTGGTGAGCGCCGAGTTCACGAACTCCGCCGCTCCGGTGCCGCGGACGGTGGCCTTGCCGAGGTGACTCACATCGAACAGCCCGACGGTCGTGCGAACCGCCTGGTGTTCACCGACCGTCCCCGCGTACGAGACCGGCATCTCCCATCCGCCGAACGGCGCGAACTTCGCCCCGAGCTCGACGTGGACAGCATGGATCGGGCCCTGCCGCAGGTTCGCATCGGTCACGCGCTGAGCCTAGGGGACGGCAGTCGGCGGAGCCGACGGGGTGGGTTGAGCACATCCGGCGCTGTGACGATCAGCCCAGATCGATCAGCTGTAGATAACGATGCGGAACTGCAAAGGTATGCGGCACCCAGCGGTGTTGCAGGCGTTTCGCCGCACACCACCGCGCACGCAGCTGTTATGCGATGGCGTCGCGATGCGCCGGCCGGAGCAGACCGAATAGCCTGTGCCCATGACCGCTGTTGCAGATCGCTCGCTCGGACCGGACCTGGACCTGGTCGACACCATCAGCGCCGACACCGATGTGTTGGTGATCGGCCTGGTGTCCGGTGACGACGGCCCGACGATCGCCACACTGGAGGACGAATTCGTCGACCATATCCTCGCCCCTGATGTCCGCGCGGCGCTGCAGGAACAGCTGCGCGCCGTCGGCGCGAAGGGTAAGGCGGAGGAGCTCACCCGGATTCCCGCGCCCGCGGGCCTCGGCGTGAAAAGTGTGCTCGCCGTCGGACTCGGCGCCGCGGACAAGATCGATGCCGAACAGATCCGCCGCTCGGCCGGCGTCGCCGGGCGTGCGCTGACCGGTGTCGGCTTGGCCGTGACCACGCTGTCGGGTCTCGAGGGCGGCATCGGCCCTACCGCCGAAGGGTTCTTCCTCGGCGCGTACTCCTTCACCGCGTTCAAATCCGAGAATGCCGAGGGCAAGCCGGACGAGCAGCCGGTGCGCAAAGTCCAACTCCTGGTCGGCGACCCGAGCGTGTCCTACCGCAAGGGCTTCAACCACGACTGGGTGGTCGCCGAATCCATCGCGACCGCACGCGAGTTGGTCAACACCCCGCCCAGCCACCTGTACCCGGCCGAATTCGCCGCACGGGCAAAGGCGCTGGCCGAGGGCGCGGGCCTGCAGGTCGAGGTGCTCGACGAGCAGGCGCTCGCCGAGGGCGGCTACGGCGGGGTGCTCGGCGTCGGCAAGGGCTCCTCGCGCCAGCCCCGCCTGGTGCGCCTGACCTACAGCGGCGGCCCCAAGAAGATCGCACTCATCGGCAAGGGCATCACCTTCGACACCGGCGGCATCTCCATCAAGCCCGCCGCGAATATGGAAAATATGACCTCCGATATGGCGGGCGCCGCCGCGGTCATCGCCGCGACCGTCGCCGCCGCCAAGCTGGAGCTCCCGGTAACTGTGATCGCGACCGTGCCGATGGCGGAGAACATGCCCTCGGCCACCGCGCAGCGCCCCGGCGATGTCCTCACCCAGTACGGCGGTAAGACCGTCGAGGTGCTCAACACCGATGCCGAGGGCCGCCTGATCCTGGCCGACGCGATCGTGCGCGCGAGCGAGGACGATCCCGAGTACCTCATCGATGTCGCCACCCTCACCGGCGCGCAGATGGTCGCGCTCGGCACCCGCACCCCCGGCGTGATGGGCACCGACGATTTCCGCGACCGCGTCGCGCGGCTGTCCCGGCTGGCCGGTGAAAACGGCTGGGCCATGCCGCTGCCCGCCGAACTGCGCGCCGATCTGAACTCCAAGGTCGCCGATCTGGCGAATGTCGCATCGCACCGCTGGGGCGGCATGCTCTCGGCCGGGATCTTCCTCAAGGAGTTCGTCCCCGAGGGTGTGCAGTGGGCACACCTGGACGTCGCGGGTCCGGCCTACAACACCGGCGGTCCGTTCGGCTACATCGGCAAGGGCGGCACCGGAGTTCCGGTCCGCACCCTGGTCTCGGTGATCGAGGACATCGCGCACGAGGATCGGTCCGACGCGGCGGAGTAGCCGAATGCCGATGCGGCGTCCGGATGCCCTGGGCGTCGCATCGCGATCCGCGAACAAATTGAACGAAAAGAACAGACCTACAAGTCGCCCGAATCGGGTTCCAGCGCCCGCTGGCGCTCGATCCGCTTGCGGGCGTCGTAGTCGCGCATCCGTTGCGGATAACCGGTCTTGCGGACGTCGTAGACCGGAATTCGCAAATCCCTGGCTAGCCGCTGTGCGCCGCGCTCGCCGACGATGCGACGGGTCCATTCACCGTCGGCCGCGATCAATACGACAGTGACATCCGTCACCGTCGTCTTGGGCTCCACGTAGCCCTCCACCCCGGTGTGGGTGCGCACCCACTCGGCGAGGTAGCGGGCATCGCTACCACTACCCGAACCCGCACGTAAAGCGCTGCCACCCCGCGCCGCGCCGCCTCGGAAACGATCCAGCAAACCCAACGACGCCGACCTCCTTCCACCGGTGACCGACTGCTCGGCACCGGCCATTCCATCTTGCCAGCCCCGTGTAGTTCACTGCCCTGTGCTACACGTCTCGCGAGCGAGTGCAAGGATGGATCGCGGTACAAGAACCACACAGATCTCCGGTGCCACGCACAATGATCGGTGGCTTTCGGACACCCACCGCGACCCGCGGTGGGTGTTCGCAGTGAGATCAACTGTTGTAGAACCCGTCGAGCAGTCAGAGGAGTCAACGGACATGGCCTTCTCCGTCCAGATGCCGGCTCTTGGTGAGAGCGTCACCGAGGGAACGGTGACCAGGTGGCTGAAGCAGGAAGGAGACACGGTCGAGGTCGACGAGCCACTGCTCGAGGTCTCCACCGACAAGGTCGACACCGAGATCCCGTCGCCGGCGGCGGGTGTGTTGTCGAAGATCGTCGCAGCCGAGGATGATGTCGTCGAGGTCGGCGGTGAGCTCGGTGTGATCAGCGAAGCCGGCGAAGCGCCCGCGCCCGCCGCCGCACCCGCACCTGAAGCCGCGCCCGCACCCGCACCCGTCCCGGCACCGGAACCGGCCCCCGCGCCGGCCGCCGCCACTGCGGCCCCCGCACCCGCGGCTCCGGCCGCCGCCCCCGCCGCCGCGTCGGGCACCCCGGTCAAGATGCCGGAACTCGGCGAGTCGGTCACCGAGGGCACTGTCACCCGCTGGCTCAAGCAGGTCGGTGATCAGGTCGCCGTCGACGAGCCGCTACTCGAGGTCTCCACCGACAAGGTCGACACCGAGATCCCCTCGCCCGTCGCCGGTACCCTGCTGGAAATCTCCGCACAGGAAGACGACGTGATCGCCGTCGGTGGACAGCTCGGCGTGATCGGTAGCGGTGCCCCCGCAGTCGCCGCTCCGGCACCCGCTGCCCCGGCCCCGGCCCCGGCCGCGCCGGCTCCCGCACCAGCCCCGGCTCCCGCACCAGCCCCGGCTCCCGCACCAGCCCCGGCTCCCGCACCAGCCCCGGCTCCCGCGCCTGCTCCGGCTCCCGCAGCCACCGCTCCTGCCCCGGCCCCCGCTCCGGCTCCGGCCGCCACGGCTCCGGCTCCGGCTCCGGACACCTCCGGCAACGGCGCGACCCCGTACGTCACCCCGCTGGTCCGCAAGCTGGCCGAGGAGAACGGCGTCGATCTCGCGACCGTTACCGGCTCCGGTGTCGGCGGACGCATCCGCAAGCAGGATGTGCTCGCCGCCGTCGAGGCCAAGAAGGCGCCGGCTCCGGCCCCCGCCCCCACGGCAGCCGCACCGGCCGCGAAGGCACCCGCCCCGGCGGCCCCGTCGCAGCTGGCGCACCTGCGCGGCACCGTGCAGAAGGCGAGCCGCATTCGCCAGATCACCGCGACCAAGACCCGGGAATCGCTGCAGACCACCGCGCAGCTGACCCAGGTGCACGAGGCGGACGTCACCAAGATCGCGGCACTGCGCAGCCAGACCAAGGCCGCGTTCAAGGAGCGCGAGGGCGTCAATCTGACGTTCCTGCCGTTCTTCGCCAAGGCGGTCGTCGAGGCGCTCGGCGTACACCCCAATGTGAATGCCAGCTACGACGAGACCACCAAGGAGATCACCTACCACGCCTCGGTGCACCTCGGCATCGCCGTCGACACCGAGCAGGGCCTGCTGTCCCCGGTGATCCACAACGCCAGCGACCTGTCGCTGGCCGGACTGGCCCGCGCCATCGCCGATATCGCCAACCGTGCCCGCACCGGCGGCCTCAAGCCGGACGAGCTGGCCGGTGGCACCTTCACCATCACCAATATCGGTAGCCAGGGCGCGCTGTTCGACACCCCGATCCTGGTTCCGCCGCAGGCGGGCATGCTCGGCACGGGTGCGATCGTCAAGCGTCCGGTGGTGGTGACCGATGAGACCGGCAACGAGTCCATCGGTGTCCGGTCGATGTGCTACCTGCCACTCACCTACGATCACCGCCTCATCGATGGTGCCGACGCCGGTCGTTTCCTGACCACGATCCGGCACCGGCTCGAGGAAGCGGCGTTCGAGGCGGACCTCGGTCTGTAATCGGAAAGGGTCGTCTGTCGCGCATGAAGGTGGTGATCGCCGGCTCGTCCGGTCTGATCGGGACGGCACTCGTCGCGGCGCTGCGCCGCGAGGGGCACGAAGTCGCCAGATTGGTACGTCGCCCACCCAATGCGCCGGACGAATACCGCTGGGATCCCGCTCGCGCCGACCTGGACGAGCGGGCCCTGCGGCACACCGACGCGGTGGTCAACCTCTGCGGGGCGAGCATCGGCGCGCGGCGCTGGAACGGCAGCTACAAACAGCAATTGCGCGACAGCCGACTCACCCCGACCGATGTCCTGGCCAATGCGGTCGCCGCCGCCGGTGTGTCGGTGCTGGTGAATGCCAGCGGCGTGCACTACTACGGCGGCGCCACCGGTAACCGGGTGGTCGACGAAACCACCTCCGCGGGAACAGGTTTCCTCGCCACCCTCTGCCGGGATTGGGAGGCAGCGACCAAACCCGCCGTCGACGCGGGCATACGCACGGTGCTGCTGCGCAGTGCCGTGGTGCTGTCCCAGCACGGTGGCATGCTCGGCATGTTGCAGCCGCTGTATTCGCTCGGACTCGGCGGGCGACTCGGCAATGGACGGCAGTACACGCCGTGGATCTCGATGGCCGACGAGATCGGCGCGATCATCTTCGCGCTCACCCACGACAGCGTTGCGGGGCCGATCAATTCGGTCGGTCCGGCACCGGTCACCAATGCCGAATTCAATCGGGCACTCGGCCGGGTGCTGCACCGGCCGACCCCATTTGTGGTGCCCGCGTTCGCATTACGCGCGCTGATCGGCGAATTCGCCGAAGAGGCGATCCTGAACGGGCCGCGGGCGATTCCGACGGCACTGGAAGATGCTGGTTATCCGTTCCAGCACCAGACGATCGGTGCGGCGCTGGCGGCCGCCCTCGGCCGCGATGACGACCGTTGACACGGCCTGGCGAAGACCCACCATGGAGTAGATCGATGACCGAGCTGGACACCCGACCCGCCAGCGTCATTCGTGACGCGCACGAGGGCGATCTGCCCGAGATCCTGGTCATCCACAACGCGAATATCGCCACCTCCACCGCCATCTGGGATCACGAGCAGGTCGATCTCGACGATCGACAAGCCTGGTTCCGCGGGCGCAGCGCCGCCGGGCTGCCCATTCTGGTCGCCGATATCGGCGGCGAGGTCGCCGGTTACGCCAGCTACGGCCCGTGGCGGACCCGATCGGGTTATCGCTTCACCGTGGAGAATTCGGTCTATGTCGCCGACCGCTTCCACCGCCGCGGTATCGCGAGCGCCCTGCTCACCGAGCTCATCGAGCGCGCCCGCCAGGCAGCCGACGTGCACGCCATGGTCGCCGCCATCGAATCCGGCAATACCGGTTCGATCGCGCTGCACGAGCGATTCGATTTCCGCACCGTCGGGGAACTCCCGGAGGTCGGCCGGAAGTTCGGTCGCTGGATGGACTTGACCCTGATGCAGTTGACCCTGCCGATCGAGGGTGACTGACACCAGCCGCACACCAGACCTGGTTAGCCGCCCGAATCAAAGGGTTGCATGGGGTTTACGGGCCTGGCGTCCGGCTGACGAGAGACGGAGCCGGGTACCTGGGCTATACCTCGTGGACCAGCACACACACTCGCACCCGATGCCAAACCCGGCAACCCTGTGGCATCGCCCACACCGGGATAGTTTATCGAATCGTCACATTCGGCGTACCGTCGAGGACGTGAACGACACGCGTACCACTTGGTCCGCCAGATTCGATACGACCCCGATCGTGGTCGAGGATCTCGGACTCATCGATTACCACAGCGCCTGGGACCTGCAGCGGTCGATCGCCGCGCAGCGAGCCGAGGGCCGAGGAGCCGACCATCTGCTCCTGCTCGAGCATCCGTCGGTCTACACCGCGGGGCGCCGCACCGAGGCCGAGGATCTGCCGATCGATGGCAGCCCGGTGGTACAGGTCGATCGCGGCGGCAAGATCACCTGGCACGGGCCGGGGCAGCTCGTCGGCTATCCGATCGTGCGGCTGGCTGAGCCGGTGGATGTCGTCCACTACGTGCGCAGGCTGGAAGAAGCGCTCATCACCGTTTGCACCGACCTCGGCCTGGAATGCGGCCGGGTCGAGGGCCGCTCGGGTGTCTGGCTGCCCGCCACCGAGCTCTACTCCGAGCGCAAGGTCGCCCAGATCGGCGTGCGGGTACAGCAGGGCGTTGCGCTGCACGGCATCTCGCTCAACTGCAACTCCGCGCTCGACGGCTTCCAGGCCATCGTCCCGTGTGGTATCCGCGACGCCGGTGTCACCACGTTGACGCGCGAGCTCGGCCGGGAGGTCACGGTGGCCGAGGTGAAGCCGCTCGTCGCCGATGCGATCACCCGCGCGCTCAATGGCGAACTCCCGGTGACCGCGCGCGATATCGTCCGCGCCGCACCCGTCGTGGGGCCTGAGAAAGCCGAATGAGTCGGCTGCTGTCACGTTGCCCGGGACAGTGATGGACTGCATCCGACGGCGGCGCGCGGCAGGCGTAAGGTCGATCGGGTGACCTCAGCTTCAGCACCGGCAGGACGCAAACTGCTACGCATCGAGGCGCGCAACGCGGAGACCCCGATCGAGCGCAAGCCTCAATGGATTCGGACCCGAGCCAAGATGGGCCCCGAGTACACCGAACTCAAGGGCCTGGTGAAACGCGAGGGCCTGCACACGGTGTGCGAGGAGGCGGGCTGTCCGAATATCTTCGAATGCTGGGAAGACCGTGAGGCCACCTTCCTGATCGGCGGCGAACAGTGCACCCGCCGTTGCGACTTCTGCCAGATCGACACCGGCAAACCGGCCGCACTCGATCGCGACGAGCCGCGCCGGGTCGCCGAAAGCGTGCAGGCGATGGGCCTGCGCTACTCCACCATCACCGGCGTCGCCCGCGACGATCTCACCGACGGCGGCGCCTGGCTCTACGCCGAAACCGTCCGCGCCATCAAGGCTTTGAACCCGAATACCGGTGTCGAACTGCTCATCCCGGACTTCAATGCCGTCCCCGAACAACTCGCCGAAGTCTTCTCCGCGCGCCCCGAAGTGCTCGCGCACAACCTGGAGACGGTGCCGCGCATCTTCAAGCGGATCCGCCCGGCATTCCGCTACGAGCGCTCCCTCGCCGTGCTGACCGCGGCCCGCGAAGACGGCCTGGTCACCAAGTCGAACCTGATCCTCGGCATGGGTGAAACCCCGGAGGAGGTCACCCAGGCCATGCGTGATCTGCACGAGGCGGGCTGCGACATCCTCACCATCACCCAATACCTGCGCCCCTCGCCGCGCCACCACCCGGTCGACCGCTGGGTCAAGCCGGAGGAATTCGTCGAGCACTCCCGCATGGCAGAGCAAATCGGCTTCGCCGGTGTCATGGCCGGACCGCTGGTCCGCTCCTCCTACCGCGCGGGCCGCCTCTATGCCCAGGCAATGGCCCACCACGGCCGCGAAATCTCCCCAGCCATGGCGCATCTCGCTGACGAGGGCACCGCCTCCCAGGAGGCCAGCTCCGTCCTGGCGCGCTTCGGCAGCTGAGGTGTCGCTGCGGCGATCGGACCAGGCGGCCGGGTTCGATCGCCACTGGCTGCATCGATTCCAGATCGAACACGGAGCGCCGCGACTGCATCGCAGCCTCAATGGCGGAGTTCAGCACCTCGGTAAGAGACCGCGCACGCGCGAATCGTAGATGTTCTCGCGGGCCTCATTGCGGTCGTCGGGCTGGTTCGTTCGATAGCACCGATCGCCCTTGACACGGTTTGCTCTGGGAGGCTATAGCGAACTAGGCGTCAGCGAAACCCGGCTTGTCGTGGCGTACACGACCGCCGACTCGGATTTCGGTGCCGCACTTGACTTTATCCAACAGTAGCGAGGCGCGAGTCAGGTTGTTGCAGGGTGCGCCGGCTGGACGACACCGAGTTGCTGCATCATCCCGAGCGTGTCCCAACATCCCCAGCTTTCGACGATCTTGCCGTCCCGGAAGCGACTGATTGTGATTCCCTGAACGACCGCTGATTTGCCTGTCGGGGACATACCCAACATCTCGCCGTCGTTGGTGCCTGTCGCCGTCCAACGGGTAGTGACGAAATCGCCTTCTGCGATCTGTTCGTTGACCAAGAACCGTTGATCCGAGAACGCGGCGAGATACATCTGCGCGAGCTTTTTGAAACCGTCGGATCCATGGACATCGGCGAACGGGTTCTGTGGATCGTGGTTGATGCAATCAGCCGCAATCACCTCGTCGAATACGTCGAGGTCTCGCATGTTCCATGCGTCGAAGATGCGCTTGGCAGTGCCCTTGTTTTGCTGTGACATCGCGCTTCCTTTCGATTGATGGTGCCGAACTGGCGGATGCGGCCACGTCGCTACACGCAACATTCGCGGTACCCGGCATTGAGCGTGGTACGAAGCCTGGCCGCGATGCCAGCGGCGGGTCCGGACGCCGCCACCCAGTATGTAGACGCTGTCATCACTGCGGATGCCCGCCCAAATGCTGTCGGCGGATATCCAGCTACCCGTCGATCCCAACCCCCGAACCCGGCGTATCGCATTCATTGTGCGCCTCTTTCGTGCGCAAGGTAAGAGGACAACGGAGACTACTGCGAGCCCGTGCCCCACTAGCGCGACGTCTACCTGCGTATTGATAGTTCAACAAGTTTGGCTTCAGGTTTGACGGTGAAGAGCCTCGAACAGGAACGCCATGGCGGCATCGACGCGGGTTGGTGCACGGATCGGGCAGCATAAACATTTACAGCTAATACTTGGTTAATCTATGTTTAGCTCTATCGTCGACACAGAAGATCTGCGTGACGTCCTGGCGAGCGAATCAAGTGCTCCCAGCCGGACGATCAGACCAGTGATGCTGCCGGTACGCGCCAACCGAGGAATCGCCGCCACGTGAGTCGCACCGTCGGCGTCCACATAGCGGTATATCGCGACCGACAGACCGAAAGCCCACCGCGCAGCAGTGAAACGACAGTCGAGATTCGCACCGAATTCGGGACGAGGCGTACCGTGGTCGAGTCGTTGCTGTGGCGGGTGGTACTGACGAGGGGGTTATCAATGAGCGGGGCCGAGCACGCCGCACAGCTCGTGCAATTCTGGCGAGCGATCGAAATGTTCAGTCCACAAAAGGTTCCCGAGCTGACGCGGCGCTCCAACCAGGTTCCTAACCCCGTCGTCGTGGACGTGGCGGCCGACGATCTCGCACCGTGGGACCCTGATCATCGGTTGCGGCGGACTCCTCTGGAGCACGGAAAGACTTGGCAGTACACGGTTTACGGTGGCCTCTACGACGTGATGAAGGTTCGCGACGAGCTGATCCGGGTGTTCGGTGCGGACCGTAGCCAGCCTGATGGTCGGCGCGACGACACCACGGCGATGTTCGCGTTTACCGTGAACGCGGATGGCGCACTTGTGGAGAACTCGCCGACCCTGTCGGCGTGTGCGTGGGCGATGAGTCGGCTTCGGTCGCCAGGTCCAAAGAATCGTGGCTGGCTGGACGGATTCGAGGATGACGAACTCGGCTTCATCGCAGGCCTCAACAAGCTGGCGCCGCCCAATGTGGGTAACGCCAGACAAGCAGATCAGCCACAATCCCCATTGTCGCGAACTGTCGACGCTCTCGGCAGGCAAACGCGGGCCGCGACTTCGGAGGCGGTCAAGAAGGGAGCGGGCGCCGCCGCGACCGCGGCTGCTACCGCCGCGGGCACCGCCCTCGCGGGTCCCGTGATCGGCGGCATCGCCGGTACCGTCGCGGGCACTTTCGCCGAAAAACTCCTCACTCGTCCGACTCCCAGCAACGATCGGTCTATCGCGTCAGACGAATCCCCGGCGCCTGCACTGAGTTTGACCTCTGCGGATCTGCACAGGTTCGTCGTCCAACTCGGCGATGCACTCGACATCAGAGAGGCGCTCGGCGCCAAGGGATTACGGATCAGATGCACGCAGATCTCGAAGCGTTACGCCGAGGAGGCGAGCGATCAGGCATTCCTGAACGGCTTTCTAGCAGAGGATCTTGCGCGGGTCGAATCGGCTGTTCGCAAGGGCGACATCGGGACCGCGCTGCGGAACTATCTCACCGATGTACGCGACGTTCCCGTCGAGCGCCGCGTCGATGTGCGGAATCGACCGCAATCTGTGGTCAATGGTGTTGCACCGCAGCTCTTTCCGATTGGGCGATGGCCAGGTGCTGTACACAAACCGCTGGTACTGAGCCAGCAGTTCGCGGTGAATCAGCTGATGACCGAACTCGGCGATGGCGCAGGTGTTTTCGCGGTGAACGGCCCGCCTGGCACCGGCAAGACCACGATGCTGCGTGACGTGCTCGCCGCGATCGTTGCCGAGCGCGCGTCCCGGCTCGCCGAATTGGACCGTCCCGCCAAGGCTTTCACCGGAATGATCGAAAGTGTTCAGCTCGTTGGGACCACCTACGCCCCAGATGTCCATGGCTTGCTCCCCGCGCTGACCGGTTTCGAGATCGTCCTCGCAACGGCAAGCAACGACGCGGCCACGAATGTCACCGCGGAGATACCGGGCGTGGCGGCAGTGGCGGGAGTCGAGGACGACGTCCTGGCCGCCGACTATTTCACCGATCTCGCGTCACTGGTGCTCGACCAAGACGCATGGGGGTTGATCGCCGCAGTCCTGGGCAAAATGTCGAATCGAAGAGAATTCGTCGGTAAATTCTGGTTCGGTAATGGCTCACCCGAGCCCCGAGCACAGGACGCCGGGCAGCGATCGGCCGAACGAACACCGCAGTCCGATCCAACGGACAATGCCGAGCCGGCGGCCCAGAGCAATCTCGGGATGAAAGACACGTTGGCGTGGGCAATCGACAACCCCGACACAGTGCCCGATTGGGCATCGGCCGTCACCGCCTTCAAGAACGCGCGCAATGAAGTTCACCGACTAGCGCGGGAGCGACAACACATCGCCGACGCCATCGCTGAACTGACCCGACTGAACACAGTCATCGCAGCCGCCTGGGCGGATATCGAGTCCGCGGAAGCGCGCCACACATACTGGTGCGAGCAATACCGAATGGCGCAGGAGCCATGCAACGATGCCGAGCAGTCGTACCGGCAGGCGTGCGACGAAGTCGCCGACCACGATCGGCGACAACCAAGCTTCTGGGTGTCGCTGTCGACATTGTTTCGTGCGGGCAGAAGATGGCACGCCGACAGCATCGCGCTGGTCGAGGCCAGGAAAGCAGCCAAGCGAGAGTTCGATGAGCGTAAGGCAGCCCTGGCGGATGCCGAAGCAGAGTGCGCCAGCGCCGCGGCGCTCGGGCGGCACAAGGTACAAGAGCATCGCGCCGCCATCGCTGCCGCGAACACGGCCTCCGCCCAGGTCGATCATGCCCGTGAAAGATGGCCCGGCACAGTACCTTACGGCGATATCCTGACCGACGATGAGCGGTTCCAACTCTGCAACGCCTGGGCCGACGAGGAATTCAGCGCCGCGCGTCATCGACTGTTCCTGGAAGCTCTGCGGCTGCACAAAGCCTTCATACTCAACGCAGCCCGCCGAATCCGCGGCAACCTGGCCGCCGCCACCTCCCTGCTCCGAAACAACGTCAAGACGACCCCCAAGCCGGAAACCATTGCGGCAGCGTGGCAAACACTGTTTCTCGTGGTGCCGATGGTCTCCACGACCTTCGCATCCCTCCCCCGATTGCTAGCCGGACTGCAGCGCGAAACCCTCGGCTGGCTCTTCATCGACGAGGCCGGTCAGGCCACTCCACAACAGGCCGCCGGCGGACTATGGCGGGCGCGCCGAGCGGTCATCGTCGGCGACCCCCAACAGTTGGAACCCATTGTCACCCTGCCCTTCTCAGCACAGCAGACGATCCTGCGACACCACAGGCTGGATGAGGAATGGACCCCCGACTTCACCTCGGTCCAACGAGTCGCGGACCGACTCGCCCGGCACGGCACTACCCTCCCAACCCCGGACGGCGAGGACCAGGTGTGGGTAGGCGCACCCCTACGTGTGCACCGGCGCTGCGACCGCCCGATGTTCGAAGTGTCCAATCGCATCGCCTACGGCGGCGACCTCATGGTCTACGGCACCCCGCAGCGCGGCGAATTTCCCAGCGAGAATACGTGGTTCGACGTTCGCGTGGAGGAAGCGGACGGCAACTGGGTGCCCGCGGAAGGCGAGAAACTCCGCGAGGTGCTGACCACATTGACCACCAGCTACGGTATCGCGTCCACGAATATTCGCGTCATCAGCCCGTTTCGAGAAGTCGTCCGGGGTGCGAAGAAAATCGCGGAGCAGGCAATCGGCCGAGATTTCGCTCGGGGCAACGTCGGAACTGTCCACACGGTGCAAGGGCAGGAGTCCGACGTCGTCATTCTGATACTGGGTACCCCACCGGATAAAGGAGGCGCTCGCAGTTGGGCAGCGGCCAAGCCGAACCTACTCAACGTCGCCGTGTCACGCGCTAAGCGGCGGCTGTATGTGATTGGGAATCGACAACTTTGGCGCGGGAAGCAGTATTTTGACGACCTGGCCGCTCAGCTTCGGCACGTCTCAGCCGAGCCGTAGTCAACGCCAGTCCTGCGGTTCCAGAACGGTTGATGGTAGCTGGGCGATTAATGGTCGAACCGGAATCCGAAGAGCCCTCCACTCTCGGCACCGTCCGTCAATCTTGGTTCGATAATGAAAGGTTCGGGCTTGAACCCGAGCCGTTCCGCCTTCGACAGGTCGTCTTCGTTGATGGTGACGATGTATTGCATTTTTTCTGACTCGGTGAGCTCGACCGCAGCCTGGAGCGCACGGGCAAGTTGGCGGTCGTCCACACCGTCGAAAATATGGCTATCGTGTACCAAGAAGTCTGGGCCGCGACCGCCGCGATGAGCTATCACGGCCATGGTGAGGTCAAAACAGAAGATCGACATCTTGTTGATTCCCTGGCTGGCATCGCTCAATATCCTGGGGGTGATCTTCAGGCTGCTCGGACCCGCTTGGACGGACAGATATGCCGGTCTGTCGTTTCCATAGAGTTTGCTGACCAATTCGTGAAAGAGTCGCGTGGCCTCATCGATCTGTGGTTGACGTTCGTCCAGATCTATGGTCACTGCGCGGGTCAGATCGACGCGGGCGGCGTCTATCTCTCTGCTGCTCGCCTCGACGGTTTGGGCAGCCTCCAGCCGATGCTGGAGTGCCCCGAGTTTCGCTTCCTCTTGGGCCAATGCTTTCTGAAGTGTCGTGAGAGCCTCCAAGGCACCGCCTTCGCTCAACTCCCCGAGGATGCGGCTCTGTTCCTCGTCGAGGCGGGCGCGTTCGAGTCTCCGGCGCTCGAGATTATTTCGAGTCGCCTCGATCTCGTCTTTCAGATAGGTGCGTCGATTTCTTACGACGGCCGCATGGAAATCCTTGACATCCTCGAACTGCCGCAGAGTCTGTTCCGGGAGGGCAACCCCCAGTTGATCGTAGACCTGTTCCAGATACCGGACCTCGGGATCAATCGTTTCCTCGACCGCACGGTCGAGATGGTCCAAATTTCGCTGATCGATGAAATCTTGGGTGCTGAGCTCCTGAATGTGCCGAGTCAACTCGTCCGCTCGCTGTTTAAGTGATTCATACTGTGGTACGACACGAAATGAATTCAGTTGGCGCCGAAGCTCGGCGATCTTCACGTTCTGTATCGACATTTCGCCGCGAAGATCGGCAGCATTTCCGACGACACTGCCCAATATCGGGTCTTTCACCGCCTTCTTCAGTTGATCGCGCGCAGCTTTCTTCGCGGCCAGTTCCTGATATCGAGCAGCAAGTGTGGAGTCGAGCCCGAGGAGATAAGCGATATTCGGCGATGCCTGAGCTTACGGCTGCCGAGCAAAGCTGCGCACAGCCTCATTGAACCCGTGGTCGCCCACTTTCCGGATCAGAAATGAGAGCAATGCGCGTCCGGATACGCCTGGATGCTCGTCAGGAAGTCCGAACAGCTTCTGTTCGATGATCCGCTGCCATTCATCGACCGAAATTACTTCAGCTGCAGATGAGTCCCGACCCGAATCGGACTGCACGATTGTGTGGAGTTTGAAACTGTCGAAGATCGACGGTATTTCGTTTTGCTCCGCGACATGGTTGAACGTAGAAATCCGCAAGAGTCCGGGAGTGAGTGCGACTTGCTTCGGATCACTCGCTCTCCGGCTGACATGA
This sequence comes from Nocardia sp. NPDC052112, assembly GCF_040680135.1. Lineage (NCBI taxonomy): Bacteria > Bacillati > Actinomycetota > Actinomycetes > Mycobacteriales > Nocardiaceae > Nocardia > Nocardia sp. NPDC052112. The sequence continues at coordinate 44,621 of NZ_JBFAWD010000013.1, forward strand.
AGATATTCGCTCAGCCCCGGCCAGTCCAAGGCAAGCGTGAAGGTAACTCGACGAAGGTTCTTACGTGCTACCAAATGCTTGCTGTCGTAGCGGGCGCCGAGTACGAAGTGAAGCAGCTCGATCATGCTGGACTTGCCCGAGCCGTTCCGACTGTCCGTGGAACGCGAGGTGCCGGTCTTCTCCGCGACCAGCAGATTCAGCCCGGGTTCGAACCGGACCGTCTTGAACCGCTCGTCGTCAGCCGTCAGCCAGCGCAGCATGGGCGGCCCTCCTGACGAGCAAGTCATCCTTCAGGTCCACGATGCCGACAGCATGGAGCATGTCCAGTGCGAGGACGAACCAACCGAATGAGATCGGGGCGGGATGGTTATTTTCGCTCCGCCAGCTGCGCAGCCGAGACCACGTCTGGCTGACTGTCAGTGGCCGATCCAGTTGGATGGCGATCTGGGCTCCGACGGCGAGGAGTGCGCGATCAGGCGCGATTCCCTTCGTGGGTGTGATCATGCGGCTCCTCCTCGACCGGTGCGTGCCGGTTCCCAACCGGGTGGCGGTACTTCGAAGATGTCACATTCATCGAAAAAGTATGCGAGCACTGCCTTCGCGGCCTCGTCGCGCGCCTGACGGGCCATCTCCTGACCGAGGACGTAGCAACGCATCTGGTGCATGATCTCGTCCGAGTCGTCTCCGTACGCGATTCGCATTTGCTCGTAGTGCGCCCGAAAACCATTCGCCACTTCATCCCGCTCGTGCACGTCGAGTCCGCCGCGATAATACTGTTCGACCAGGTAGGAGTACGGCCGACCGGCCTGCAGGCTATCCCGGTCGTACTGGGACAGTCGGTTGAAGTCGGCTTTGTGGGTGGTGGGCAGCGGGATCGGCTCGACGGTGACCAGACGCCTGCGTGATTCGGCCATGTGCTTGAGCAACGGCTCGATGTCGGCCATTCCGATGCTGTAAGCGACCAAATCTACGGGGATTCTCTCGCCGAGGAGATCTTCCATCTTGTGGCGGTCGAGGTAGCTGGCTTCGATCCACAGCTTACGCGGACCCATTTGCTGAAAACTGATGTGTGGATGGTCGGTTCTCGCATTGGCCAGTACCCCGGAGATGACGGGGTGGATCCCGCCGCGTCGGTCGTTGTGGACGAACACGAACGTTTCAAACTGTTCCGGACGGTGGATAATGGCGCTCTCGAGGTCGCTGCGGAACTTGCCCCGAACCTCCGACACGTCGAAGGACTCCGGGGCATAGCAGGCGTACAGCTGTCGGGTGGACATACGGTAGCCATCGCCACCGAGGTCGCCGATATTGCCGTGTGTCCGTATCACCATGTAGTCGTCATGCCGCAGCTCCATCAGATGATGGAAGAGCTTCTCGAACTCGTTGCCGACAGCATCCTCGATCATCGAGAGGAGCTTGCCTTTTGCATACTGCAGCTGATGCTGCAGCATCGTGTCTCCGTGCACGGAGCTCCCCCCATGGGACTGAACCGTAGCCGTAGCCGCGGTTCGTTCTCATCCGACCGTAAGATGGTGTGTCGCACGATCTTCGGCGAGATTCCCGTCTTTGTCAACGCATCGGACGCCCCGGGCCGCTCGGCGAGTGTTTCCGCGTAGCGGCGAGTCGAACACATAGCGTAACAACACAATTGCGAGAGAAGCACGCCCCGCACCTCATCCGGTGTCCTATTCAGGGAACTGGTACTCGACCGTTGCGGCTGGTCCGGCAGCTGAGCACGGCGCTCGCAGTCTTACTCGTTATCCAGATTCCAATTCTGCCCAGGTGATTTCAACCTTCACCGGGTCGATCACTGAGACTGCGACAACCGGGTCCTGGCCGCGCAGTCCGATTCGCTCGGTCACGTACGTAGCAGTCAAGTACTGGCCACCGTTGTTGATCGAGAGAGAGCAGCTCGGACAGGAGCCGGGCAGCGATGGTCTTGCCCGCGGCCGGGAACCCGCATATGACGGCGACTCCAGTTGGATGTCCTGCAATGCTCGGAGCGCACTGGGTGAAAGGGCAAGGGACCGTGCGGGGTTCACCAATTCCGTCATCGGAGAATCTTCCCGCTCTTTAGGTGAAGATTGCCCCGATTGCGAGGCCGATGAGGAATCCGATGATGCACAACAGGAATCCGGCGAATGCGGCTAGTAGTCCGACGCCTACTCGGCGGGTGTTGTCACTGAGTGGAAGTCCAGCGGCGCTGATGGCGATGAGTAGGCCACCGGCGATGGGTGGTCCGGTTATGAACCAGATCGCGTCGCGAGGGACCAGTCCCGTGTAGGGCAACGAGATGGAGACCATGCCGATGACGACGGCTATGAACGACTCGGGGCCGAACCAGTCCTGCCGTGCATATTTCGATGGTAGGCCGCTCATATGTTCACCAACCAGACGAGCACGAGGAGCAGACCAGGTATCACTGTGCCGATGGCCGCACCGAGCGTCCGCGGCGTTCCCCGCCAGACAAGTAATCCCACAGCCGCGACCATTACGGACGTAACGACGGCGAACACCAGATGCTTGGACACCTCGAACGTTGGATACGCCGCATCCGCCAGGCCGATCACCAATCCGAACAGCATCACGGCCGTCGCCGAAGCCAGGGGCACTGCCATCGTTGCTGCTTGCCAGAAAACAGAGTTCGATATCAGGCCATGCGCGAAGACGCCATCACGTTGTTTCACTAGCGCACAACCACGACTGACGGAGGATTGCTCGAACTACCCAGCGCCGTCGGCTTATTTCGCTCCCAATTCGGATCGTTGAAGTCGGCTCGGAACGGCTCGAACATTTCTTTCCCCCCTCCTACCTCGTGAAAGAAAGGTAGGTTCCTGAGCGGTCCCCACTGACTCCCGGAGTCTGCCGGATCAATCAGCACCGGCCGGGAGTCTCCTGCGGAGTTGTCCTGGTAGATCTCCATCGAGGGATAGTTAGTTATCTCACCGCCTGCTATCACTCTCGGTGTGCCTGGATTTCCGCTGGTCGGGGATATGACGAGTTCACCGTTGACGGTATGGCCGGTCACGCCGGATCCCGGCGGAGCAAACGGATTCGCCGCATCATATTGGATCAGGACCGAACCGTTTGAAAGCTGCGACGCCTGAACTTCCGGTTCACCGACCTTCACTTCACCCGATGCAGTGACCGATGGGTTTTGCCGGGTGATGATGAGGCCGTTCTCGTAATCGACATACGTGGTGACACGCGCATGTTCAGGATCGAAGTTGGGGTCCTCCGAGCGATTGTCACCCATGTCGTAGTTAAGCTTCATGCCGCCCGCATCCACATTGAACACCTGTGCAGCAGGGATGAAGGCAGCGGTGCGAATCACTCCCTGGCCGGGGACCGGCTCGATGCGCGCGACCTTGATATTCGGCGGCACGCCCTGATATTTCGGATCGTAACTATTCGGATTCAATGCTTCGGCGGTCTTCCAGTCGGTCGGACTGGATGGCGCTCGGCCGAAGATCTGTTGGAACGCCGCCGCCGACGTACGGAGACGATCAGGATTCGAGCGAGAGTCCTGTTTCTTGTCGTCCTCGATCGTCTTGGTCGCCTCGGTCAGCACCGACTCCGGCGCCATAGCGTCGAGTTCTTGATTCGCCTGCGCGATATTCGCGCCCCACTGCGCATCCGAACTTTCCAGACTCGAGACCAAGCCCGCGAGTCTCGAAAGCTGCATTCCCGCCTCGGAATTCCAATCCTCCACGCCGCTCACGGTCCAGTCGTCCGCGACGGTGACCGGCGATACAACATAGTGCTGGAAGATGGTTCGGATCTCCGCAAGTGGATGCGCCATATCTCGGGCTGCGCCAGCGCTCGCGGTTGCGAGATCGTCGTATGCCGTTGCGATTGCACGCATCTGGGTGCGTTCCCGGTCGGCCTTGTCTTCTGCGGCCTGTCTGGCTTCGCCGCTCCAGGCCAAGTCGTCGTGGATCGTGGCATACATGGTGTCGGAGGCTTTGATGATCGCGTCAGCTATCGCGGTGGCATTGACGGCCACCGCCTGCAGCCCGGACAAATCCCAACTCAGTACCTCACTTGGAGTAGCCATCGTGCTACTTCCCTGCGTGCGGGTCGCCGGAGTTGATATCGCCGATAGCGGCTAGCCGCTTCGCGGCATCGAGGTCAGTGTCGTGAAAGGTTTCCGCCGACAGCGCCAACAGACTGGAGAACTGGTTGAACCGAGCCTTCAGCACATCCTTGGCCCGCCTACTCGACGGGTCCGACTTACCCAGCGCTGTCCCGACCGCTGACCCTTTCAACTTGTCCGCGTTCGGACCCGCGCCCAAGTGCGGAGCCTGATCGATCGCAGTGGGAAGCGCAGCCATCACACCCGCTGCTCCTCGCAGGCCATCCGGATTGACCTCGAACGACATACCGCTCCCTCCGCGCTCCCCACTGACACCGGGAGCCTCATTCCAGTTCGCCTGTGTATTGATACTGACGCACGGAGTCGATGATCGGTTCCACCGGCCGCACCTCGATCACCCTGGCGTCCCACCACTGCTCCCGTCCGGCCGCCAAATAGTCCGTACGTCGTGTAGGACGCACCGGAAACCCATTTGGTTCCACCGATGTTCGCCCGATATGACGGTGCGCACGGTGGTGAACCGTGCGCACCGTCGAGCTATGGGGCGGCAGTCGAGTACTCGGCCGCTGCTGTGATCAAGTAGGAGTGATAGTCAGGCTGGTCGGTCGAATTGGCCCTCTTGCACGCCCTCCGCGAAGGCATCCCATTCGCCTGGAGTGAAAACTAGCGCTGGGCCGGTGGGGTTCTTCGAATCGCGAACGCCGACCTTGCCACCGTCGAGCCATGCCACCTCAACGCAAGCACTCTGGCTGCCGCTGTGGCTGCTCTTGAACCAGTCCACCCCGGACAGGTCAGCTTTCACGCTTCACGCTCCCTTGAATTCGCCCTCTCGCACGCCCGCGGCGAACGCGTCCCACTCGCTGGGAGTGAAGACCAATGCTGGGCCGGTCGGGTTCTTCGAGTCACGAACGCCGACACCGCCACCCGCAAGCCACGCCACCTCAACACAGTCGGTCTGGCTGCTGCTGTAGCTGCTTTTGAACCACGTCGCCCCGGATAGGTCAGTCCTCACGCTGCATACTCCCTTGCCACCCGCCTGAGCAGGTCTCGCGATTTCACTTCATCGAGCGAAGTACTCCGTACGACCGAAGCAAGCTCATGGTAGCGCCGCAGATCATCGGCGTCCTCCAGGTACAGGTCGGCTTTACCGGCACCCTCGAAGTAGACCAACGGCGGCTCGACCGGGTTGCCCTTGGTGTCGAGACCGAAGTCCAGTATCACGAACGGGCCGTGTAACAGCCCCCAGGTGCAGCCAGCACTGAATGGGAGTATTCGAAGGCTCACGTTCGGCAACGTGCTGATCTCCGCCAGATGCCGTAACTGAGCGGCCATCACGCGTGGACCACCGATGACACGGTGCAGTGCCGACTCATGTAGCAGCAGTTCGAGTTTCACCGGATCGGTCTTGCGGGTGATGATCGTCTGGCGCTTCATGCGCAGTTCTACTCGTCGGTCGATATCCTCCTGGCCGGGCAGGGCGCTGATAATCGCCCGTGCATAGTCGGGGGTCTGCACCAGACCCAGAGCGATCTCTTGGTATGCGATCAGCTGACGCGCGGAAGCTGTCAGTCCAACGATCATTTGGAAGGTTTCATCGCTGTAGAGACCCGCGAACGCGGTGTACCACGACGTGACCTGCGCTTGCTTGGCGAGTTCGGCCGCGCGGGTGGTGTCCGCGCGGGACACCTCATACACCTCGCACAACGCCTTCACGTCCACCACGCGGATTTTCTTGGTCTTGGCTGTCTCGATGCGCTGTAGCGCAGGCTGGCTCAGCTCCACGAGTGATGCGGCTTTGGCGATGCTGAAGCCCGCTTCCTCGCGACGCTCGCGAAGGAATCGGGCCAGCTGTCGCCGGGCCAGGGTCGAGGGTTCGGTTTCGTCGTCGTCGGTTGGGGACATCGGGCCTCCTACGCAAGAGCGAATGGAATCACCTGAGAAATCGAATCGACGCCGATGGTGAATCGAACCTATTCCGGATCGCACGTACATCGCATGCTGGGGCTTCAAGCAACTTGGGTCCAACTAACCCGATTCGGCTTGGTTCAGCATATCGCTGGTGGTGTGCTGAGTCAGGCGTTCGGGGACATCGAAGCTCTCGAATCTATCGGCACCGCAACAACATCGGCGGCATGCGTCTCCGCTCGGCACCACCCTCGCGAGCCGACGCGGCGACCCGTGCTGATCCGTTGTTGCCCGTTCCCCGGACGCCCCAGCAGATCTCGCACATCGACATGTTCCGGGGAGTCTCATGCCACACACGCAAGCCATCGAACCGCCACCGACTACCGGCAGGCCGAAAGCCATCGGGTTCATCCGCGCGGATGTCTCCGGACTGCACGCGCCTCGCCATGCGAACGAAATACACCGGCACGCTTGCGCATTGGGCTACTGGTGCGTGTACACGGTCCGCCCACCGGCCGACGAACCGGATCCGATCGGGTATGCCCTCGGCATCGCCGCCGGGCTCGGCGTCGAGGTCATCGTGGTCTTCGATCTGGCGCAGGTGAACGACCAGCCCGCCCTGGTCTGCGATGCGGGGTGCGACCTGGAAACGGTTTCCCCGCCGAGCACGTGGGCACGCAGTGCGCAGCCCGCGCCGGGCGTCGAGGCGGGGGCCGCGCGATGAATTCCCCGAGTCAACCCCAGCATTGGTCGACCGAAGGTGGCCTTCGGCCCGTCCAAGGCGATGACGGTCACCTCGAGCCGAAAAGGCTTGGCGCCCTGATGAGCGACGAGTCGATCCGCACCCCGCCGAGCATCTGCGGCAGTGCCGAAATCGACTTGGCGCATCGGCTGATGCGGCGGCACCGGGAGTGCCGGATCCACCGGTGCGCGTGGAAATGGGTCGCCTACCGCACACTCGTGCAGTACGGCCGGATCGCGCCGCAGACATTGAGTCCACGCGAACGCGCACATCGGCGTGGCATCGAATTTCCCACCGCCCCACCGTCATCCCGGCGAACGCCGGGACCCGATTCGGTATTTCCCTGTGGCGCACCGGAACCCGTTACCCTGCACCAGGTTCTCGATGGACTACGCGAACTGGCGCGCGATATGCGCCCGGACGACGGCCGGGAGGGGTGAGCAGCCGTGGCCCCGTGGCATGTGGTGTCGAGTGTGGTGGCGGTACTCGCCGGATGCGTTATCGCGGTGACCACCCTCGGATGCGTATGGCCGACCGACCGATCGCACCGATCCGCCCCCACCCATCGCCCTACCCGAGCGTACTGCGCACTACGTCCGGTCCAGTGGCCGACAGCGTGGACATGCGACTTGCCCACTCCGCCATTGACTCTCGACGAGGCGCACCGCGCGATGCAGCTACACCGCGAACACAACTGCGCCCGCCGCCGCGCCGCCCTGGCCACCCTCGTCGCGGCCGGGCACGTCACCCTCGACTCCACCCGCCGACACCGCCCCTGGGAACTGCCATCATGAACCACACCGTCAGCACCGATGACCCGCCACCCGCGAGCGCCCACCCGCGTCACATGCACACCTCGGCCACCAGCCGCCACGGAACCGCCACCATGAATCACACCGTCGTCACCGGAGGCGCGGGCTTGCTCGGCTCACATCTGTGCCGAGCACTGCTCGAGCGCGGGGACCGGGTCACCGCGATCGACAACCTGAGCACCGGCCGCCGGGCCGCTATCGAAAACCTCACGGCGCACCCGCGATTCACCCTCCGCACCGCCGATGTGACCGCACCCGGCGCGCTCGCCGACCTCGCCACCGTCACCCACATCGCGCATCTCGCGCGCCCGGGCAGCCCAACAGCCAGCGCCCGGCGCCCGGTCGACACCCTCCGGGCGGCCTCGACCGGCACCCTCGCGGCTCTCGACCTGGCCGCGCGTCGCGGCGCTCGCATCGTCGTGGCGTCGGGCTCCGAGATTTCCGGCGAATCGCACCACGCGCCACCAAGCCGAGGCCACCTCGGAAACATCGGCCCGGCAAGCACTTTCAGCGCGAACACCGCGGGTAGCCACGTCACCGAGGCCCTCGCCCGCCACTATCGAGGCGCGAACGTGGGCATCGTCCGCCCCTTCGAGGTGTACGGTCCGCACCTGTGGCCGGGCGACGGCCGCGTCACTGCCTCCTGCTGTGCTGCCGCACTGCGCGATCAGACACTGCAGGTCATCGATGGTGACACGCGATCTTTCGTCTACGTGGCCGATACGGTCGAGGCTATGGTCGCGATGCTCGACAGCGAAGCGTTCGGGCCGGTCGATATCGGCGGCCCGAACGCGGTCACGCTCGCCGAGTTCGCGCGTACAGTCATCGATCTCGCGGGCAGCGGCTGGCTAGAGGTCGCCCCCGCCAGCACCACCGATGTCACCGCACGGAGCCCGGATCTCACTCACGCGCGAGCCCTCCTGGGCTGGCACCCCACCACCCTCCTACCCGACGGCCTGCACCACACCCTCGACTGGATGCGCACCATCCTGCGCCCGCAATGACCCTCCGGCGTGAAATGGCTTGTCCGACAGCCATGCTCACACGATCACCTCGGTCGATCGCGGCCTGGTGGCAACCCACTCGGCGAGCGGCGGCGAACACAAAGCGGTGACCGGGCCCGCCAACCTGGAGTTACGGATGAAGCGAGCGGTAACGCACGCTCATCCGACGGGACTGAACTATTTCAGCGCCGTCGCTTGTCGGTCTGGCGAGGATGACCGGTGCCAGCCTGAGTTATCCACAAAGTCCGTCGTTCGTCATCGATCGCATACCAGATCCGACCGCCACCGGTGACCTCATACTGCCACTGCTCCAACTCGACACCATCGACGTCGACCCGACCGAGGTCGAATTGAGCCGATGCTGACGCGATGGCTCATCCCGGCAACGTGGGTCGGCGGTTATCGCGATCCATGCCCGGTCGAGATTGTCAGGCGCTTGGGCTAGCAGCGCTGCCCAGCCGTTTGCGGCCTGCCTGTCGATCAACCGGACAATCCAGCCCGTCGGTCGCCTTGCTTCACTTCCTCGACCCAGCTTCTCAGCCATCGGCACTACCCGGAGGTTCGGCATCGACCGCACCGGTCGTGTCGAACGGTCCGCGTAGTCGGCGAGCCAACTCCGGATCGGAATAGATCTCCGCAGTCGACTGCCATTCGCGCAGTGCCCGCGCGAACGGAAGCAGCAAACCGGTTTCAGATCCGGCTAGCAGGTGATCCAGCAGTTCCTTGACGCATTGAGGACGCGCTTGCTCCGGAAGCCACACCAGCCACGGCAGCTCTTCCGCGAAAACCTCCTCGGCCAGGCTCCGATTCACCCTCGCGATGATCGCAAGCGAACGAGCCGCCAGACCAAGACCTTTGACCATCGCCTCGAACCGCTCGGACCGCATCAGCACCAGATTCTCCGCATCACGCCGCTCAAGGATGACATCAGCATCCTCCAACGCCGGAAAGACACTGGTCTGTTTGTTGATCAGCGTCGAGAACGGGAAAGTCCGGGTGCCCACGAGACCAGACTACCCCCAACTTCGAAACTAGTTCAGTACTTACCTGTCACTGGATCCGATCGAGCGCCCGACACCAGCTCTCCGGACACTGCGGTCCAGAGGGGACTATGTCTCTACAGATGCTCGGCGAGGCAGCTGGCGCCCCCATGGTTCGCTGAAATACCTGCACCCTTCCGGGTCCAAGTCAGCCTGCCCACCTTCCCCCGTTGTGTCAGGCTGACTGAGTGCTCACCTATCAGGGCTGCAGGCACCGAGTCTGCCGTACTGGCCAGCCCGGTAGCTCCCATTAGGCTGTTTAGCTCGGATGGCCCGAGCCACCTGTGCCGGTGCTCCGTTCGCATGAGGTTCCTTTGCCCCGCGTCATAACCGCGCCATCCAAATCATCGTGTTCCAGCCTGCCCGCGCTGAAGGTTCGCGCGCCTTCAGTCCGACGCACTGACCTGCCGTTCTGGACCATCGGCCAGCTCACGTCGGCGTTCGGCATAGGGTATTCGGTGCACCGCACCACCCACGCCGACCGGAGGTCTCACGTGCCCGACGCCGCCTACCGCTTGTCGTTCACGACAGGCGGGCTGCTGCGCGCGGAAGCTACGGCGATCGCCGACCTCATGCTAACGATGTCGGACACCGACGCGGTCCGCCGCAAGGCTGTCTCGACCAATGTCGTTCAGCAACGCACGGCGTCGTCGACCGAGCGAGTGACCCGTGAAGTGCTGCAGCGACTGACAGAGCTCCCGAAGTCAGGGGTTGAAATGCTGGCGCAGGGTCCGGTTGAGGATGGCCGCCACCTGATGTGGCTGGCAGCGTGCGTTCGGTACCAGTTCTTGCGCGACTTCGGCCGCGAGGTGCTGCGGGAACGGCCAGTCGTGACGTCCGGCGATTTCGACACCTTCTGGAACGTACAGTCGTCCTGGGTGGACGGTCTTCGGGATACGAAGCCGACCACTCGAAACAAGCTGCGCCAGAACACCTTCCGGATGTTGCGCGAGGCCGGGTACATCGATGCCGATGGCCGGGTACATCCGGCACAGCCATCGCCCGCAGTCGCTGATGTGATCCAAACCGTCTCACCCGAGTTGTTCACCAGCTTCCCAATGGATGTAGTACAAATCGCCACCTTGGTTCGAAATGGACGGGTGGGGTTCTCCTGACGTGGCGGACATCCGAGACCGCAGGACTGTCGGCCCCTGGAAGAATGCTCATCATCCCTCGTCCGCGTCGGTCGTATTCACCTGAGTATCGGGTGGAGGCTGCCGATCGGCTGATCGACTCGGGTCGTTCTGTGCGGGAGGTTGCGCGCGAGCTGGATGTGCACGAGAACCTGCCGAAGTCGGTACGTGCGGAGCGGCGCCGGATGGCTGCCGCCGAGCCGACCGGTGGCCGCTGCGGTGATCCAGGCGGTATTGGCGGCCAACCACTTTCGGCCCATGAGGGAGCCGAGCTGGCACGGCTTCGAGCGAAAGTCGCTGCACAGGCCAAAGATATCGCTTTTCTGATGTGGCGGAGCCGTCGCCGCGGCTACAGCGGGACCGCGATCTACACCTAGACGATTAAGATCGAACTCATTGCTGCCGTTGACAATTGGATTCATTTCTACGATCATCAGCGACGACCCTCGGCGATCGGAATGCAGTCACCGATCGACTACGAGCAGTCACTCAACAGCCGCTCCCGAACCAGCTGACCTAGGTCCACTTTTTCGGGAAAACCCCGGGGGGATTCGATGGTCCGCAACGCGGACATCCTGACGTTCGAGCAACGATTCGAGCACGCTTACCGAGTCATGAGCTCACAGCGGTTTCTGGAGATGAAGGGCCTGGTCAACGAGGTCCCCTACTTCATCCTCACCTATCGGCCGCAGGATGAGCCGAAGGTCACGAGTGCCCGGAAACGGCTGGTGACGCGACTGCGCAACGATGGCGTCGAGGTGTGCGAGATCGACCTGTGGGCATTGGCGTCGGAGCTGTGGCACGAGACCGGGATCTTCGAGCAGATACTGGCCGCCGAGCCATCGCTGCCGAAGTCGAGGTTCGGTGAGGATGTCGGGAATGTGGTGTCGCCCAGCGATTACCTGTCACCGCGGATCGCCGATCGTGTCGGTACCCACGTACCGCCGCCGCAGGTGATCGTGCTGTCCAACGTGGGGCGCTTGTTTCCGCTGATACGCGCGCACGCGATCCTCAACACCCTGCAACCACTGGTCTCCGACATCCCGGTGGTGCTGATCTTCCCCGGCTCGTACAGGCAGTCGGCCACTCAGGGCTCGTCCCTCGAGTTGTTCGACAAGCTCACCGATGACGACTACTACCGCGCTTTCGATCTCTTGGACCAAGAGGCTCACCGATGAAGATAGAACAGATCCTGGCCAAACCGATCGACCGCGATCTGGACGGTGTGGTCAAGGCGTCCAACGTTGCGCAGCTACGCACGGAGCTCAACGAGTACGTGATCACCAAGGAGATCGCCCGGCACCTCGGCGATCTATTGGACGTGTACACGCAGCCGGGTACCCCGCAGTCCAACGGCGTCTGGATCGCCGGTTTCTTCGGTTCCGGTAAGTCTCACTTGTTGAAGATGCTGGCGCATCTGCTCGGTGACGTGAAAGCGGGGGGGATCACCCGCGACGAGGTCGCCTCCGAATTCGTCGAAAAGATATCCGCCGATGACGGATTCCTTCGCGCCGCCATCCAGCGCGCGGCAGCGGTACCAGCTCGTTCTCTGCTCTTCAATATCGACGAGAAGGTCGACAAGAACGAGAAGGATCAGCCCGACGCCTTGCTGAAGGTGTTCGTTCAGGTCTTCTACGAGTCGTGCGGATTCTTCGGCCGACAGCCGTATATCGCCCGATTCGAGCGGGACCTGACACGGGAAGGGCTCTTCGACCAGTTCAGGCAGGCGTTCGAAAGGCACTCCGGCAAATCCTGGGAGAAGGGCCGCGATACGCCGACGTTTGCCGAACCCGCCGTCGAGGCCGCCTACAAGGAGATCACCGGCAATTCCCTGCGCCAGCCATTGACCAGCTATCGCGACGACTACTCGATGTCGATCGAGTCCTTCGCCGACGAGGTGGCCGAATGGCTTGCTGCTCAATCGAATCCCGCGACACGGCTGAACTTCTTCGTCGATGAGATCGGCCAGTTCATCGGCGACGACACCAAGCTCATGCTGAGCCTTCAGACCATCGCGGAGAGCCTGTTCACGCGCTGCCACGGCCGCTCGTGGGTGGTGGTGACCTCGCAGGAGGTTATGGATTCCATCATCGGCGACCGCACCAAGAGCCAGAAGCAGGACTTCTCAAAGATCCAGGCGCGCTTCGCGGTCCAGCTCAAGCTGGACTCGAAGAACGTGAAAGAAGTGGTGTCGAAGCGCCTGTTGGAGAAGACCGCGGGCGGCGCGAAGGAGCTGGAGGCGATCTACAAGCAGAATACCGATCGCTTCCGATCACTGTTCGCCTTCCAAGGCCAGCGGGTGTATCGCAACTACGCGACGGCCGACGAATTCGTCGGCACCTACCCGTTCGTGGACTACCAGTTCGAGCTGTTCCACTCCGCTATGAGCGGTCTGTCGGACAGCAATGCCTTCACTGGCCGACATGCGTCGGTGGGTGAACGGTCACTTCTGGGTGTCACCAAGGAGATCGGCTCGGCGCTGAAATCCAAGGATGTCGGCTCGCTCGCCACCTTCGATCTGTTCTATGACGGCATCGAGAATTCGGTGCTGTCCGAAGTCAAGCGGAATGTGCATCTGGCGGAAGAGAACCTCCCAGACGGCCCTTACAAGACATTGGCCATCAGGGTGCTCAAGGCACTGTTGATGACCAAGTGGAACGAGGAGTTCGAGGCGACATCCCAGTCCCTGGCGGTGCTGCTGACACCCGAGATCGAAGCGAACGTGGCGGAGCTGCGCGAGGACATCGACCGAGCGCTTCAGCTGCTGCATGCCAACACGTACGTGCAACGCAATGGCTCGACCTACACCTACCTCACAAACGAGGAGCAGGATGTCGAAAAGGCAATCAAGGGAACCGATCTCAACGAAACCGAGGTCAAGAAGCTACTGAATGACGAGGTAGTGGCGGCCTCCGGTGTGGCCGCGAAGGTCCGCCACGACAAGACCGGCACGGACCTCAAGCTGGAGCGGTGGCTCGATGGTGAGCGGCAGGGCAACAGCGCACCGCTCGGCATCCATTTCGTGACCTCGGGTGAGGGCTCGATTCAGGACATGCAGTACAAGTCCAGCGGCGAGCCGGGAACCGTCTACGTGGTACTGGACCTCAACCAGAGCACCGTCGAAGAGGTCCAGCTCTCGGTTCGCACCAAGGATTACCTTCGGCTGCAACTGCGTAAGTCAATTCCCGAAATGCGACGCCGCATTCTGGAATCCCACGGCCGCCGCAATATGGAGCGTGAAGGGGACGTCCGCAAGGCGCTGCGGGACGCGGTCGAGCACGCCACGTTCGTCCACAACGGGGCGGTACTGTCGGTCCCGGCTGGCACCGCCAAGGATCGGGTGCAGACCACCTTGCAGACCGCCATCGAGGCGAAGTACACCCGCATCAATGAGGCGAGTGGGGTCGCCGGGTACACCGAGAAGGATCTCGGTCGGCTGCTCGAGCATGAGAACGTCCTCGACTTCGAGGTCACCTCCACCCTGGAGGCATTGACCCAGCAGGTGGTCAACCGTCGGCGCATGGAGAAGACCCAGCACAAGACGACAACGGTGGCGTCGCTTGTGAACGAATTCGCATTACCCCCGTTCGGTTGGTCGACGACGGCGGTATTGGCCGCCCTCGCACACGGCGTGCGCACCGGCCGAATTCGATTGGCACTCGACGGCCGCGTCCTGGCTCGCACCCAGGTCGCGGGTGAGCTGCGGAACACCGCGAAGCACAAGAACATCAGCGTCGACGAGGTGCGGGAACAAGATCCGGCCAGGGTGACACGGCTGCGGAAGTTCCTCGCGGAGTTCTCGGACGTCACGAATCTCCCCGCCTCCGCCGAGGAGCTGGTGCGACTGGCCCGGCAGGAACTGACCAAAACGGCTGCGCTGGTCGCGGATTGGGCATCACGTAATTATCCGTTCGCCGAAGAGCTGCAACAAGCACACACGGCTGTGCTGGGCGCGACGGAGGGGCAGGAGGACGACTGGTATCTGGATGGCTTCCTCGCGGGTCCTTCCGAGGATCTCCAGGAGCTCAAGGACGATCTGCTCGATCCAATTCGCGCGTTCCTGAACGGCTCGCAATGCAAGATCGTCGACCAGGCACGCGACTTCTTGACTTCGCGCGGCATCGAGCTCGACGGCTCCGACAGCGTTGACTCAGATCACCTGCGTGCGCTGCTGGCCAATCCGCAGTTCTTCCGCGGCGACGGGGTCTCGCAGATCAAGAGACTCCATGAGGAACTGTGCGATCGGTTGAACGCGACGGTGGCCGCCGATCGGGATCGGCTGACACGGGAGGTTGAACAGCGCCGTACCGCGCTACTGGGTGAAGCCGCGTTCCGGAGCGCCACCGGAACGGCCCAGGCAGCGGCCACCGCGCGGTTCGATTCCCTGCTCACTGGGATCGAGCGGATGAACAGCCGCGGCGCGATCGCGCTGGCCCAAGCCAAGTTCGCCAGTCAGTACCAGCAGATCATCGAACAGCTCATCGTCTCGCAGCCGGTCAAAGAACCGACGAACACCGCGGGAGTGGCTGGCGATGCGGCAGCTGCGGCGAATCCCGACGAACCTGCCGCACCCCCTGTCGACGCAAAGCCCGCACCACCCCAACGAACGACCATTCAGCTGGCGTCAGTGCAGGTAGCCAATGCGCCGACCGTGCTGTCCACCCAGGAACACGTAGATACGTTCGTCGAAGCGCTCCATGCGAGCCTGCTCACGGCCATCGCGGAGGGCAAGACGGTCATCCGATGAAGAACACTGCGGCCCTGCAGAGTTTCGCCACCGCCTCGCGCCGTTCGCTGAACGAGCAGATGCGAGCCCGGATCACACAACTGCTCGACAACCCGCATGCCGCGCTGGAGTACCCGCGCGAGATCACCATGCTGAAATCCGCAGTCGCCGGTGGCGGTGTGGACGGTGCCGCCGAACAGGCCGCCTACACGTGGTTCAACCGTCTCACCGCCGCACGGTATATGGACGTGAACGGCTTTTCCGGGCTGTACCGGATCGTCTCCCCCGAAATGGGCTCGGCGTCAGCGTTGCCGGAGATTCTCACCCGCGCGCATGCCGGTGAGTTCCCCGACGAGGTTCCCGACGACGTGCGGTCGGCCGTCATCGATCTCCTGTCCGGCACCCGGGTATCGCAGGATCGGGATCTGGAGGCATACACCCTGCTGTTGCAGGCCATCTTCCGCGCCTGGCATGCGCCGATGCCGGAGGTGTTCCCCGCAGCGGTCGACTGGATTCGGCTGCTCACCCCGGTCGACATCCTCGCCTCTAACTCGGTGCGGGCGCAGGCAGTTCAGATCATGGACGACGAAGCCTGCGAGAATGTGGAAGTAGTCGGCTGGCTGTACCAGTTCTACAACGCGGAACTGAAAGCCCAGATCAACGATGCGAAGACGCCAATCGACGCGGCCGAACTTCCGCCTGTCACCCAGCTTTTCACCCCACACTGGATCGTCCGGTACCTGGTGGAGAACTCGCTCGGACGGCTCTGGCTGCGGTCCAAACCGTCCAGCGGGTTGCGGGACAGCATGGAATACTACGTCGATCCGGTTCCCGGACAAGCGGATACCGGTGTGACCGTCAGCTCGCCCGAGGAGATCCGGGTCGTCGATCCGGCTTGCGGCTCGGGCCACATGCTGACGTACGCATTCGACCTGCTGTATGCGATCTATGAAGAGGAAGGCCGCCGACAGAGCACTATCCCTCAGCTGATTCTGCGAAACAACCTTCGTGGCATGGAGATCGACACTCGTGCGGCACAGCTCGCGTCGTTCGCGTTGGCGATGAAGGCACGGAGGCTCGACCGGCGATTCCTGACTCGCGATGCGCGGCCGGACATCATTCACATCGAGCCGGTGTCGTTCACCGAGGATGAGGTTCAGGTCATCGTGGACGCGGTCGCCCATGAGGACGCCGCGGTCGACCGCGTGGCATTGGTGCGGCTTTTGTACTCGTTCACAGACGCCGACACGTTCGGATCTCTTGCTCGGGTGGATGGCGACGTGGTCGCGTCGCTCGAAGCCCAGCTCAAGGCACTTGAGCACGGCACGCACGGGCTCTATATACATAGAGCCGTCGATCGGTTGAAAACGCTTGTTCACCAAGCGAAGTCACTGGTAGATAGCCAATATCACGTGGTGGTCGCAAACCCACCCTATCTCGGCAGCGGCAATATGGGGTCGCTTCTCAAAGGATGGATAGAGAAGAACTACTCGGACGCCAAAGGCGACCTGCTCACAGCGTTCATGGTACGAGCAACAGAAATATCTGTTCCATCGGGACAATGGGGCATGATCGTACTCCCCTCGTGGATGTTTCTGAAGACCTTTGCAAAGTTTCGCGGGTGGCTCCTCAAGACACAGCGTATCGAGTCCTTCCTTCACCTTGGGCGCGGCCTGTTCGGATCCGACTTTGGATCCGATGCGTTCGTTATGACCAATGCACCCGCCTCCCCTGGATACGGAGCGATATATCGCCGCTTGTTTGAAGAGCATGTACAGGTGCGTAAGCCGGAGGTTATCGAAGCACTTTTCAAGAGTAGTTCCTACGGCCGTTTCGTAACGCTCCAATCCGACTTCTCACTTATCCCAGATTTGCCAATTGTGTACTGGCTGTCCGATGCGATGAAAGATGCGTTCACAAAAGGAGTCAGACTATCCGAGATCGCTTCACCACGACAGGGCCTCGCTACGGCGGACAACGATCGATTCCTTCGTCAATGGTTCGAGGTTTCGAGCAGTCACATTGGCTTCGGGATGGCAAACGGATTCGAGGCAAAGGAATCCGGTCTTCTTTGGTTCCCATACAACAAAGGGGGTGCGTTTCGAAAGTGGTGGGGAAATCAAGGTTACGTTGTAGACTGGCAAAATGACGGACACGCCATCAGGAACTTTGTCGACGCATCAGGCAAGCAACGTTCACGACCACAGAACACCGACCTTTACTTCAAACCGTGCATCTCCTGGTCAAACGTATCGTCAGGGCCTCCCTCCTTTCGCGAATATCCTAGCGAATTCATCTTCAGCCATGTAGGCCAAGCGGTGTTCGCCTCAAGCACTGAGATGATTTACCTGATGGGGTTCCTGAATTCATCGATATGCGAGAAAATGCTGGCAGTCCTCTCGCCAACACTGCATTTCGAGGTTGGTCACATTGCGAATCTCCCTATTCTTCCCGCGGACCCGCGTGCGGTAGCTGGAATGGTCGAAGAACTGGTGTCACTCTTCCGCGCCGACTGGAACGACTACGAGACTTCGTGGCATTTCGAGCGGAACCCGCTGGCATCATGCGGACATGGCACACTGGAGTCCCACGCTGAGACCATCTGGGACAGGGCAATATCCAATACTCATTCCGCGCAGAAGCTCGAAGAGAAGAACAACAGCTACTTTGCCAGTCTTTACGGACTGGAGGGCGAGGTGGCTACCGAGATACCATTGAGCAGGATATCCCTTGCCCGCAACCCCTACTTTAGATACGCGCCCGCAAAGAATAGTTCACTAAGCGATCGAGAATATCGCGAAATGTTCGACCGCGACCTCGCCAGAGAACTCATATCCTATGCGGTAGGCTGCATAGTGGGTCGCTACAGCTTGGATAGACCGGGGCTGGTGCTCACAGATGCAACTTCCGCTATTTCCGATTTAGATAGCAGGGTTCTCAACTCAGAATTCAGCGCTAGCGTCGACGGAATCATCCCGATCACTGCCGAACGCTATTTTGAAGATGATATTGCCACTCGACTGCGGGAATTCCTGTCCGCAGCTTTCGGAGCTGAGCACGTCGACGCGAATGTCTCATGGCTGGAAAACGCCCTCGGCAGCGGCAAGCCGATGCCGTTGCGCAAGTACTTCCTCGACAAGTTCTACAGTGACCACGTTCAGATGTACTCGAAACGTCCGATCTACTGGCAGGTCTCATCCCCGAAGGGCAATTTCAACGCATTGTTCTACCTGCACCGCTACATCCCCGCCACGCTTGGTTTGATCCACCAGAACTACGCCGAGGAGTACTGCATAAAGCTCGAAGCCCGCGTCGAGCACATCGACCACGCCCTACTGACGGCCCCCAAGGGAGAGGCCACGAAACTACGTAAGGAGCGTGAGCAATTGGGAGTGGAGCTCCGCGAGGTCCGCACCTGGATCGACAGCCACCTGTTCCCCGCCGCGACCGCGGAGATCGAGCTCGACCTGGACGACGGCGTGAAGCAGAACTATCCGAAGCTCGCGGGTGTGGTGAAGAAGGTGAGCGGTCTGTGAGTCCGGTGTCTCCGCAGCGGATCGCCGAACTGCTGGTCGGCCACTTCACTCTCTCCCCCGTGGTCACGTGGCAGGACCGGGAAGGCGAGTACACAGAAATCATCGATTCGGTCACCGAGGCACTGGCCGAACACTTCCCCGGGATCGAAACGCTCAGGGTGTCGGGCAATGAGTTCGGGGTGAAGCACGAGGTGTATGCCGCGCTCGATGCGGGCCACTCGGATTCGGTCAAGCGCCTCATATACCGCGGCGGGCCGATCCCGGAACCGTTCCGTGACAACTGGCTGTTGGACATCGAGGTCGGCTACGGGGTCTTCACGGCGGATACCTCCGCGATGCTCATGCACGATCTCGGTCTCGACGGTTACGACCTAGCAACGGTACTCGACGAGCACCCCAATGTGCTGCGAACGCCGAAGCAGGTCGCTGCGGCCCGCGAACACCTGAGTCAGCTGTCGGGCCTCTCCTCCCAGCAGGTGAACGACCATCTTCGCGGCGTATTGAGTGCCACCGCACTGGGATTACACGGCCCCGGCAGTCATCGCCTGCACCGGATTGTCGAGCGCCTGTTCGAGGATCTGACCGAGGACCGCACCGACGGCTACGAAATGCTCGTCGAACACGGACTGGACGAATTCCTATGGGAGGGCTGCGCCCGAATCTACGGGTACGACGACAAGCATGACGTCGGTGTCTTGGCGTCCTGGTTCTTCGAGCGAGCCTGGACCGGCTGGCACGGCCCGACCAATGCCGCGCGGCTCGATTTCGAACGGTGGCGTACCGATCCCGGTTGGCGCACCGTATTCACCCGTCTAGCCGAACGGGAGCAAACGCAACTCAACATCAAGGATCGGGTGTGGTCGGAGTACCCGTCGGTGGAGCAACTGGCGACACTGGACATCTTCCCGCTCGTCGACACCAAAATGCTCGCAGCGCTGACCGACAGCTTGCTCGGCAAGACGGCCACCGCGGACCAGATCGCCGCACTGGTGCGGACCAGGTCCACCACCCCGTGGTTCGGAAGACACGAACACGCCTATCGCGCAATTGAATCCGCAGCCGACTGCACGGCGCGGATCGACACCTTCGCGCCAACGATGGCCGACGCCGCCGACGGCGTACGGCGATACGTCGAAGAGTGGAACGATATCGACCGCGCCTACCGCACCTTCCGGTACCACTGCGACAAGGCGCAGGGCAGCGTCCCCCCGGAGGTCGTGAAACGAGTTGAGTACCGCTACCTCGAGGAGTATCAACGCCCACTGGCCGATACCTGGCAGCGGTACGTCGACTCCATGGATTCCTGGCAGGTACCCGGCATCACATCACTGTCCGACTTCGCGGAGAAGGATCTTCCCGCCAAGGCGAAAACGCTCGTCGTCATCTCTGATGCGCTGCGCTATGAGGTCGGCCGTGAACTCGCCGACCGCATGAACACCGAAGATGAATGGTTCAGCGCCACAATCGAACCCCGGCTCACGCCGCTGCCGTCGTTCACTCAGCTGGGCATGGCCGCACATCTGCCGCACCGGGAGTTGGAGCTTGTCGACGCCGAAACCGTACGCGCCGACGGGCAGCCCACCCGGGGGCTCACCAACCGCGACAAGATTTGGAAACAGGCTGGCGCCAAGGCGATCAGCTTCGAGGAGGCGGGTCAGAAATCGGCCGAGGAGCTCGCCAAACTGTGGTCGGAGTATTCGGCGTTGGTGGTCTACCACGATCGGATCGACGCGACCGGCGACAGCGCGAAGTCGGAGCAGCACACTCCCGACGCCTGTCGGCAGGCAATCGATGAAATCGTCGCCCTGATAGGGAAATTCGGCCGCTCCAGCATGCGGACCAGCCGTGTTCTCGTCACGGCCGACCACGGATTCCTCTATCAGTCCGCGCAGCTCGAGGACAACGACTTCCTCAGCGAACAGGCGCACGGTGACGTCATCATCGACAGCAAGCGCAGATTCGTGCTCGGGCGTGAACTGCGAACCGATGCGGCCTTCACATTATGGGAGCCAGCGCAACTGGGTCTCATCGGCAACGTGCAGGTACAGATACCGCGCTCGCTCTACCGGCTGCGCAAGCAGGGTCGCGGCGTACGGTACGTGCACGGTGGAGCGACACTGCAAGAGGTCGTGGTGCCTCTGATCGAGCTGCGGCAGAAGAAGCACCGCAAGCAGATTCGAAAGGTGAATGTCGAGCTCTCCACGACCAGCCGGACGGTTACCTCGAGCACCGTCGTGGTCACCCTCACCCAGGCGGAAGCGGTCTCCGGCTCGGTGCGCGCCCGGCATCTGCGCGTCGGTGTGTGGGCGGACGGCAAGCTGCTGTCCAATACGCGCGATGTCGATATGGACAGCACTACCGACGACATCAGGGAACGCGTGGTGCGCATCGAATTGGTACTCAGCGATGAAGCGCAGGAGTACAACGGCAAGGAGGTCGAGATCCGAGCCGATGAGATGCGGGGCGACACCCCGATCGGCTACAAGGACACCCGTGTCGTCCTGCAGCGCGGCTTCGGCGGATTCTTCGATCAGCTGTAACAAAGTGCATTGCATACGCCGCTGTGGGAAGGTTGAAGCTTGCATCCGAATGATTCCGGGCCAGGTCCGGAGCGACCACCGCTCTGGGCCCGACAAACTGACACGGAGGAACGCGAACCGGTGAGCGAGTCAACTCAGCCCGAACCACGAGCGCTGTCCGAACTCGACGCCAAGGCGAACGCTGCCTTCCCCGGTTACATCGTTCGTAAGGATCTGGTCGGGCGGGTTCGCGGCAATGCCGTCGTCCCCGGGTATGTACTGGAGTTTCTACTCGCCCAGTACGCCGCCGGAGACGACGAGGCCACCATCGACGCCGGGATCGAGAACGTACGCAACATCCTGGCCCAGCACTATGTGCATCGCGGCGATGCGGAACTGGTCAAGTCCACCATCCGGGACAAAGGCCGATACCGGATCATCGACAAGGTCGGCGTCACGCTCGACGACCGCCGGGACGTCCACATCGCCTCCTTCACCAACCTCGGGCTGCGGAACATCCCCATCAACGACGGGATCGTCAAGCGCCAGCCCAAACTGCTCACCGGCGGCGTATGGTGCATGGTCGACCTCGAATACACCTCCGGCGACATCGACGAAGCCCGCTGGTTCATCGCAGCGCTGCGGCCAATTCAGCTGGGGCAGTTCGACTTCGACGACTACGTGGCCAAGCGTTCCCAGTTCACCACAACGGAATGGATCGACCTGCTGATCCAGACCATCGGCTTCGCGCCCGAGCATCTCTCCGATCGAGAGAAGCTGCTGCAGCTGGTCCGGCTCATCCCGTTCGTCGAACGGAACTACAATCTGGTCGAACTCGGCCCCAAGGGAACCGGCAAGTCCCACATCTATTCCGAGTTCTCGCCGCACGGCATGCTCATCTCCGGTGGCGAGGTGACCGTACCAAAGTTGTTCGTCAACAATGCCAGTGGCCAGATCGGCCTGGTCGGGTACTGGGACGTGGTCGCCTTCGACGAGTTCGCCGGCCAAAAGCGCGTCGAGAAGTCGCTGGTCGATATCATGAAGAACTACATGGCGAACAAGACGTTCTCCCGCGGCATGGAGTCCACAGGTGCCGAGGCATCCATGGTGTTCATCGGCAATACGAATCGTCCGGTTCCGGCAATGCTCGCGCACTCGGACCTGTTCGAGGTCCTCCCCCAGTCCTACCACGACTCTGCCTACCTCGACCGGCTGCACCATTACATCCCGGGTTGGGAGGTATCGATCATCCGCCGTGAACTGTTCACCGACGGTTACGGTTTCGTCGTCGATTACCTGGCTGAAGCCCTCACCCACCTGCGTTCGCTCGATCTCTCCGACGGCTACACGTCGCATTTCAAGCTCTCGGACACCATCTCCACCCGCGACCGCGACGGTGTGCGAAAGACCTTCTCCGGCTTGATGAAACTCATCCATCCCAGCCGGGCCGCCACCAAGGCGGAGACCGAGGAGCTGCTGCGATTCGCCATCGAGGGCCGCAAGCGGGTCAAGGACCAGATCCTGCGTATCGACCGAACGATGGACGAGGTCAAGTTCGGGTACACGGATGCTGCGGGCGTCTGGCACGACGTTACGACGCAAGAAGAACGTGACTACCCGCAGTACTATGAACGCGATGCCGCCGACATAGACGCATCTGACCAGGTGCCTACCGTCAGTGCCATCGAAGCACAGCCCGCGTCAGTCGATTTGGTGCCCAAGACGATCGACATTGCCGACAACTCGCGCGGCCACTCCTATCGCACCCTGATTACTCCCTACCTCCGGGATGCTCGCCAGATCACAATCGTCGACCCCTACATTCGAAAACCTCACCAGCTGCAGAATCTGTTCGAGCTCCTCGCTGACATCGCAGCCATGAAGCCGCTCGACGGCGAGGTCAAGGTTCATCTGGATACCGTCGAGGAGACCAAGACTCCGGAGTTCCGGCATAAGCAGACGGTCGCGTTGATCGAGATCCAGAAGGCAGTTCTCGAGGCGGGGATTGAATTCAGCTGTCAGTTCCGCGATCAAGCTGCTCTGCATGACCGCTGGATCACGACCGATACCGGATGGCGAGTCATCCTGGGACGCGGACTCGACATGTTCCAGCCGTACGAGTCTCGTTACGATCTGCGGGCCCAGGTGCCCGAACTGCGCCGGATGAAGTCCTGCACGATCACCTATACGCGTACTTCCGACTAGTCGGATGTAGCCGAGTCAAGCAGTCTCACCCAGGCGAAGACCAATTCGTGCCGGACCAAGGCATTGACTGGTTTGCCGTCATTACGCCGTTCCAGCACTGGGCCCCCGGTGACCTTCGTGAAAGCCACCACCGCCAACGTCGCATCGACTCGCCCGTCGAGACTGTCCACCTACCGCAACGGCAGCCGACCCCGCCGCCAGACAACCTACCCTCCCAAGTTACGGACCAGCGCGCACACCGCGTATCCAGCAACGTCACCAGATGCCATCGCACACAAGGGGATCTGCAATCAACGGTTTGCAATCACCTCTAGACTGTGTCATTCTGTTCTACTCGGATCGTCCGGGTCACCCAACTGGGTGATCGCGATAAGGGATTCCAATGCATAACGGGCACAACGTCGATCAGGTCGCTCAGAGTCAGTCACTCGACGTACGAACCTCCGTCCGATCCGGGCTTCTATTAGCGCTAAGGTAGGCGCAAGCACCGAGTTTCGCGCGTCGCATCCCGCTGATGTGAACAGGCGCTTGCATTGGTCACGGTAATCAGCGTCACCGGCAGCGCCCGGGATTGAGCATGCTGTCTCTCCAATCCCGTTGACACACGGACCAATAACCCGAACGGCCAGGCGCATCTATCACGGCGACCGCACTCGCCCGCCTGCGCATCGAAGCAGCTGGAACCAGGATCGAACCGAGAGTACTTTCTCCCGATTTCACTGTCACAGAACGAAATTCGTCATTCGCAGAACAATCTTGACCATTATCACGACCGTCGGCGATCGGGCCGGAAACCCCACGCCACCCGTTCAACAGCGAGGTGTCGCGGCGCATAGCTGAGCCCCATTGCGAACAATCATCCACTGGCAGTACCGAAGCAAAGGAAATAACCATGATCGAAAATCACATGGGCCTGATGGAACACGACGGCCTGGACAAGGCGCTCACGGCCGCTTCCGCCGATGCGGCAGCGGCAGGAGCTCGTGTCTTCCCCTGCACCGTATTCCAACAGGGACAGCGGACGATGATCTCGACCTCATTCCCGTATTCTTTTCTCTCCCACCAGGTCGTCTCCGAATCCGTCGACAAGGGCGGCGATCCCACCAACACCACGAACCGGCCCCTGATGACCGACCACGTGAAGAACATCAACAGCTACGTGCGAGAGAACCAGGACGACTACATCCTGCCGCCGGTCACCCTGAATGCGCGTCAGCTGCCCGCGCTGCACGTGCCCCGCGGCAATTTCAAGAACCGGCTGGGCTTCATGGTCATTGGTGACAGCGTCCGGTTCTACGTAACGGATGGTCAGCATCGCATCACCGCCATCAAGGGCCACGGCGTCGGTCGGTCTGCTATTCCGGGGCTGGTAGATCTGGGTATCGGCTTCGAAGACGACAGCCTTGCGGTGCTCATCGTCGTCGAGGACGACCTCAAACGCATCCATCAGGACTTCGCGGATGCCGCACAGACCAAGCAGATTCCGGCAAGTCTGCTCGCGGTATACAACACTCGCGAGCCCGTCAACAGTGTGCTCGCGGACCTCGTCGAGCAGACCCGCCTCTTCCGAGGCCGAGTCGATTCCACCGCGAAAACCCTCCCGAAGGCCTCGCAGGCGGTCTTCCTGCTCAACCAGGTTCGTCAGTTCGTCAAGGAGTTGCTGTTCGCCGACTACGCCCTGTCCGAGGATTCGGTCGCGCGACAGAGTGCCCAGCTCCTCGGGAACAAGACGACCCGCGACGAATTTGTCACGGATGCAGTCACTCTCATCGAGACCATGTCCGAACACATGGATCCGTGGCGCGAGATCTGTGAACTGCCCACCAGCGGCGGACCCGCCAACCAGGTCGCGGACTTCCGGCAGAAGTACATCAATATGACAGCGACGGGACTCGTGGTGATCGGTCGTGTCGCGTTCGAGATCCGCAAGAGCCCCGACCTCACCTGGCGATCCGAACAGTACAAGCGCCTCGCCACCGAGATCGATTGGCGGCGTATCGCAACGATATGGCGCAACAACATCATCTCGACAGACGACAAGGTCTCGACCCAACGCGGCCCAGTTCGGGATGCCTCGAACAAGGTCAAGGAGCAACTCGGGCTGATCCCAGACGCACAGTGATAACTGGGAATCTCGTCACCGATCCGCCGCTGCCTGCCCGTGCCGATGCTGCGGGACGCAGCTTGCCCCTCCACAACCGAACCCGAATACACCGCCGAACCCACTAGACCACAACCGGTTCCACCCGGATACGGCGCGCCGCCGAGATACTTGCCGCCGCAGATCACGCTTTGCTGTTCATCTCATCCCGGAGCGGCCGAGCCGCCGCCGCAGGCAAAAATCGAATCAGGTTGCACCCCAATAGCTTTCCCAACCATCATGCGTGTCGGACCGACGTCGCTCGGCCGTGTGTTCCGGCCTGCCCGACCCGACGTCGTGCAGCACCAAAAGGAGAGATGAAATGCGAACCCGGCGTGAGGCTCTGCGGGTGCACGCCGACCACGCCTGGCAGGTAAAGCGTCGCATCTTCTCCCACAGACGCCGTTCGAGCTGAATCACCCGACAACTCAACACAGGGGACGGATCAGCGTCCCGCCCGTCTCACCAAGGCCGCGCTGCCTCGGTCAGATCTCGCACGCCCATCTACGGAGTCGCAGTCGGCTACCCCGGCCATGGCCGATGCCTGGGCGACATTCGAATCCCTGTGCCCCGCAGGCGAATACCTCGTTCCACTCGGCGGACCTTCCGCCCATCCACTCCCCTTGGAGGAAATCCGATGACAACCGACCTCTCCTTCGCCGCGTTCGACGTGGAGACCGCCAACCCCAAACGCGGCAGCATCTGCTCGATCGGCGTCGCCGTCGTGCGCGGCGGTGTCCGGGTGGCTACCCACACGTGGTTGTGCCGGCCCCCGGCGCCGATCGGCGAATTCTCGCCGTACAACGTGCGCGTCCACAAGATCACCCCGGCCGATGTCGCTGGTCAGCCCGGCTTCGCACAGCGGCTGCCCGAGGTGTTGGCGGTGATCGGTGGCCTGCCGGTGGTCGCGCACAACGCCGCATTCGACATGGACAACCTCACCCGAGCGTGCTCCTTCACCGGTGCTGACCTGCCGGACTGGATGTATGGATGCACTTACGCGTGGTCGAAAAGGCAACTGTCGCTGGAGAAATACAGGTTGCCCTACGTCGCGGGCGCTCTGGGTGTCACGCTGGACGACCACCATCATGCCGGTGCCGACGCGGCCGCCACGGCCGATATCGCGATCGGACTCGCCGCTCTCGCCGGTGCGAACAGCCTCGCCGACCTGGCCACCGCCAATGGCAGTCAGCTCCAACGGCTCGGGCGGGCACGCCACCGGGCGGGCCGATGAATAGCCCCGACACCACGGCCCCGAGGACGGGAGTCGAAGCACCGAACCTCGCTGCCATCCTCAATCCCCACAACACATTTGGAGACAATCCCATGCACAAGATCACCGTCGCCGCCTTGGTCGCCGCAACGGCGGCGTTCGTCACCGCCACCGCGGGTACCGCGTCCGCGGAAACACACGTCCGCCACTACTCCGGATACGGCGCCGAATTCGCCTGCAACGCTGATAAGGCCGCGCTCGGCAGCGTGCCGAACGCGGTCGTCCTCTGCGACCGGCTGAACAACGGGGTCTACCGGCTTTCGATCGTGCCGCACGCCGAGATTCCGCTGC
Source organism: Nocardia sp. NPDC052112 (assembly GCF_040680135.1). NCBI lineage: Bacteria > Bacillati > Actinomycetota > Actinomycetes > Mycobacteriales > Nocardiaceae > Nocardia > Nocardia sp. NPDC052112. The sequence goes on from NZ_JBFAWD010000013.1 coordinate 72,043, forward strand.
ACCTGCTCACGCTCATGGCAACCGGCAGCTTCGACGGACTGTCCTGAACCCCGCACCCGACCTGAAGGACTTGATCAGACATGACCGGACCATCCGACAAATCACTCGAGGACGACGGACCTACCGCACCGTCGCTGCCGGACGTACCCACGCCGCACCCCGAGCCGCCAGTGCCCGCCCGCGTCAACTTCACACCGACGCCGCGACACATGACGTACCCTCCGCAACCGGTCCAGGGTCCACCACCGAACTCGTATTCGCCTGGACCACAACCGGTTCCACCCGGGTATGGTGTGTCGACGCCACCGCCGATGTATCCGCAGATGCCGATCATTTCGGTCACCCAGAACAACACCACGGGCCGCGGAGTCGTCTACGTACGCCCCGGGGTCAACCACGGACTGCATTTGGTACTCACGCTGCTCACCTGCGGCCTCTGGGCACCGATCTGGATCATCCTGTGGGTGTTCGACGCCATGAATCGCAAGTGATCACGATATTTCCGCGCACATCAGCACCATCGCAGGTGCGCGCGGCAGGGCTCGATTCGAATCCGAGGTCCGCACCTCGAACGGCTCGTGCGCGACAGTGTCCGAATCATTCCCCACGTCGACGCAGTCTGCGGTATGAATTGTTCGGGTTCCGATGAGCTTTGACAGGTGGGGAGGAGATGAGCTCGTGTCCAGTGATCTTCAGCGCGAACCACACGCATGGCTGATCCGCAGCGGGCGAAACGGGGAACGCGAGAGCCGAGCGCTGAGCGAGGGCCTCGCGATAGTCGGTTGGGCTGAGGTCGGCGATCTGAGCGCCTATCAGACGTGGCAAGAGCTCACTGCCGCACTACAGAAGGCATACCCGAACGCCGGCCGAACGGTGATCGGTAACTGGACCGGTCAACTCTGGAAATTCGACACCGAGATCAAGTACGGCGACCTGGTGCTCATGCCGCTGAAGACCCGGCCCGGATACGTGGCGGTCGGCCGAGTGAGCGGACCTTACGAGTATCGAGCCGATGAGCCCGAGGACTTTCGGCAGGTGCGAAAGGTCGATTGGGTTCGTCCCGATTTGCCGTGGGAAGCGATCAGGCCGGATTTGCGAGCCAGTCTCGGCTCGCTGCTGACCGTATGCGGGTTGACGCGCCACGACGCCGCTGCGCGCATCGCCCACCTGGCAGCACTTGGCACCGATCCCGGTTTCGACGGCGACGAAGAGGTCACCAGTTCGGCTGAACTGCTCGAGGACGCGGCCACCCGGGATGCGTCGAAGCCCCGTGAGTTGACAATCCGAAGCCTGCTCGAGCACTGGGGGCTCGAACGCCGAACCGCGCCAGTCATTTCCACGATCAAATCCGACCTCGCGAGCAAGGGGTTGACCACTCGTCCAGCATTCACCGAAGGCGCGCTGAGCGACATCGTGGCGTTGGTGCCGCTCGGCACAGAGCCCGGCGGCCCGTCCACAGTGACCAATGGCGGCGAGAACATCGAGGACGTCGAAGACGTGACCGAGCCCGAACCCATGTCCCGCCGCTTGGGCAGTCTTCCGGCCCGTTTGGTTTCGGTGTACTCATCTGTCGATCTCACCTTCGCCAAAACACTGATGCTGCAACATCAGTTCTCACAGGTCGCGGTGATCGACGAAGACGGCACGTACCACGGCGCGGTGACCTGGGAATCGATCGGACAAGCTCATATCGCCAGTGAGGACCCGACTTTGGCGAATGCCACGGTTCCGGCTCTTGTCGTCGACCACGATGCGCTGCTGCTCGACCAGATCAGCGTGATCTACGACAAGGGTTTCATCTTCGTCCGCGATCCGGATCGTGTCCGCGTTACCGGTATCCTCACCGCCTCGGACCTCACTTGGCAGTTCGGCACCCTCGCAAGGCCTTTCGTACTCATCGAAGAAGCAGAGAACCGACTCCGGCGAGCGGTCGAGCACTTCGATCTCGATGACTTGAAAGCGGCGGTCCCACCCCACCAGAAGTCTCGTGTCAAAGACGCCGCAGATCTCACCTTCGGCAACTATGTGCATCTGCTCAAAGATCCCGATCGCTGGAGGAAGCTCGGATGGCGACTCGATCATGACCAAGTCGTGGAACTCCTGAGTAGGGTTCGTAATGTGCGAAATGATTTGATGCACTTTGCCACGGATCCGTTGTCAGAGGACAAGTACGCCGCCGTAAACGGACTGCTCATGCTGCTCCGCACGGCCGAACCGAGTCCGTAGGGAAAGTTGTCAACAGCTCCGCACATCGCGTGGATGCCCGGAGCCGCCGTCTTCAAGCCATCACGCCGGCAACAACTCCCGCCCGTCCCAGGTGAATCGCGCCGTGGTCACTGCATCATCGCCATCTCCACCCACGATCTGATGGATCGCGATCCCGCTCAACTCCGCATACGTGCACCACTCGTGATCCGAGGTCAGCATCAGGTCCAGGTCCAACGCCGACAGCAGCGCGAAGATCTGGCCGCGGTTGGCGGTGTCGACGCCGACGAACACCTCGTCCAGGAGGATGGCTCGGGGTGCTTGTGGCGCAGCCTGATAGTGCGCGGCGACGGCGGCGAACAATGGCAGGTGCAGTGCGATGGCCTTCTCGCCGCCGGACAGCGCACCGTGCAGCTTCTTGGTCAGCTCCTTGTAGCCCTCGCCGTTCCCCCGATCGATCTTGACTACGAACCGATGCCACGCCGTGTAATCGAAGACCTGGGCGAGTTGCTGCTCCCAGCTGGTGGCGGTGTCATCTGCTTTGGCTTCTTCGATGCGGTCGCGAAGGAAGGTGTGCAGGGATTCTCGGTCGGCGTCGCTCAGCCGGACCGGGTCCTTGAGCAGCAGATCGCGGGCCGCCTTCGTGCCCGGTGGAAGGTCTTGCCCCACTTGCCAAACCAACTGCACGGCAACGTTCGACGCGGTGCGCACCCGCTCGAGACGTGCATTCATCCCGTCGACGAGTTCGTTTGCCTGCCGGATGCGGGCGGCGAGGTGTCGCCGGGTATCGCCGGTCAGCGTCTGATCGAACAGCTGTCGTTCCTGCTCGGTGATCTCGTTCTTGCTCTGGTCCGCTTCGGCGCTCAAGATACGCAGTAGCTCGGCGCATCCGACGCGAACCCCGTCGACAACAGCGGTGAAAACCTGTACGTCGTCGTCGGTTTCGAGGTCGAGATCGGCGCGGGCGGACAGCGCGGTGCGGCATTCGTGGACGGAGTCTGCTAGGCGACGCAACGCATCACCGAGGTTCGCGGGGGTGTGTGGGATGGTCGGCCAGGCCGCGGCGACCGATCGGGCCGCGTCGAGTGCAGCACGGACGCCTTCCGAGCCCGCGAGAGTTTCGCGGAACGTCGGCAGATCCGGGATTTCGCTGTCGGCCGGGAAGATTCCGCCGGACAGGTGCCGGAAACGTAGCGCGAGAGCGTCTCGCTGTGTGGCGGCCAGGTCGCGGGCTTCGGCATCGGTGCGGTGCTGGGCTTCGAGGCTGCCCAGTTTTCCGGCGAGGTCGGTAACCGTTGTCCGGTTGTGCTCCACGCTGTCGGTGAGTTCGTCGATTCGGCTGCGCAGCTGGTCGATTTCGGTCAGCACCGAGCGGTAGTCGCGGCCGACGGATTCCTCGATGGCCGCGAGTTCGGCGGCCAGGCCGCGGTGCTCGTCCTCGGCCGCCGCAGCGGCTTCGGCTCGTGCCACGGCTTCCGCGGCGGAGGATTCGGCGCGATCGGCCCGGTCGGCGGCGGTGGCACGGGCCGCGCGCAGATCGCGGTGGGCGTCGAGCCAGGTCTCGGCTTGGCCGGAGAAGTCTTCGATGGCACTGTCCAGCAAGGAAAGAGCGGCGCGGTCGGTGGGTAGGCCGGTTTCCGCCGCGAGGGCGGACAGCGCGTGCAAAGCACGTTTGACCGCGACTTGTTCGGCGGTTACGTTGTCCAGCCGTTCACGGACCAGGTGGTCGGCGGCGGCCAAGTCGGATTCGGTTCGGGTGAGCCGCTTCTCGGCAGCGGTCAGCAGGTCGTGTTTCGGTCGGGAGTCGCGTTCGAATTCGATGAGCTCACGCACGGTCGCCAACTGTTGGCGGTCGGTGCGCAGCCGTTCCAATGTCCGGTCGTAGTCGGCGATCTCGTCTTCGAGCTGCTGAATGTGACGTTGCCTGGTGCGCTCGCGGGTCGCGGCACCGATGTAGGCGGGTTGTTCCTTGGACCAGCTGCCGGTGAGATTGCCAATGCGCCAACCGCCGTCGGCACCGACCGCGACCACCGATCCGGTCGGCAACTGTTCGTCGAACGCGATCGCGGCCAGCAGCCGACGGACGACGACGGCGTCGACCTCAGCATCTGGAACAGCAACAAGCACTTCAGCCAAAGATCGGCCGGTGACTGGTATCAGCGCGTCCGAGTCGGCAAAGACATCGTGTCCTTCGATGTCGCCGCGCGGCCCGATCCACGCATCCAACAGCCCGGCGGATTCGAGCGCGGCTTCGATTCCCGCGGCGCTCGCACCGGGCAGATCCGGCGCGAAGTCGACCAGCCGCCACAGCGGCGCGCCCACCATCCGGCCACGGTCTGCGGTGCGCCAATGTGGCGGCGCGGGCGAAATGTCGTGTTCATCCGCCAGCCGATCCCGATCGGCGATCCGTTGCTCACGCTCGCGCCGGGCGTCGCTGATTTCCTTCTCGCACAAGGTTGTTCGTCCGGCTACGACCTCGAGCGCCGCAGTCGCGACTTTGTTCACCGCTTCGATCACCACCGATTCACGATCCGCGAGATCGGCCAGCGCAACCGCGTCGGCGAACGAAAGTGCGCGGCAACCACTCGCCCAGTCCTGCAGGCGATTACGCAGTTCTTCGAGTTCCCGCTCTCGTTCCTCGGAGGCCTGGAGGTTGGCTTCCCTGGCGTCCGCGAAAGCTGTGCGCGCCGACTCGAGATCTCTTTCGGCCGCGGTACGCAGTCCTACGGCGCGTTCGTGTTCGTCCAGTGCACCGGCCATGGCACGCATGCGATCTCGCTTGCTGCGCACCGTGCCGCGCAATAGCGCCCGCGCCGCACTCCCGCAGGGGTCGTTCGCGAGTTCGTCGTACACACCGCCGAGCCCGGCGCGATGCCCACTCTGTTGCGCTTCGATACCGCTGTCGGTGGCGATGCGTTCCCGGCCCCGCTCCGCCTCGATCGCCGTCGCATGCTCGGCGGCATCGTTCTCTGCGATCTGACGCAGCCGCTGTTCCTCGGCGCGGGCCTTGATCGCGCGCTGTTGCGCACCGCGCGTCTGTTTGCGGAGCTCGTCGAGTTCCAAACCCTGCTTGTATGCCTCGGATTTCATCAATCCATCTCGTCGCGCCCGCGCACTCGACAGATCCACATTCTCCGTCCGGATGCGTTCCTGGACATCGTGTTTGTGCTGCGCAACGCGAGCATGTTCTTCGGCCGACTGCTTGGCGACAGCCGAGAGCCGGTCCAATTCCGAAGTCGCGGAAATGAGTCCGGCGGCTCCGGCACGCAGCACCCGCTGGGCATAGGTCCGCTGCTGCCTGGCCAGCGTGCGGGTAGCCGCGACCTCTGCGTCCAAGCGGACGAGCCGCTCCCGCTGTGCGTCGAGTCGTTCGAACCCCTCTGCGAGATCGGCGATTTCGGCCTGGCCCAGCGGCGGTAGGGCCCGGGACAGCAAGGTCGACAACAACGATGGATCGAGCCGTTGCGAGAGTTTGGGAGTCCGCAGCTGCAGCAATGCCGTGATGAGCGCGTCGTAGCGCTGCTCGGTCAGGGTCGGGAACAGCGTCGAACGCACCTCGTCGCGATACTCGGCCGCATTGTCACACACCTTGCCATCGGCACCGATGCGCTCTGCCAGGGCCGCGCGGGTCAATGGGCGACCGGAGTCGGTCAGTTCGAGACCGCCGAGGGTGCCAGCTCCACTGATCCGCAACGCGGTGATGAAGTAGTCCGCGTGTACCGAAGTGGTTCGGCTGGTGGCCTGCAGCCGGGCTCCACAGGTGAACCATTGATCGGTCGCCCCGGGCAGTCGGAACTCCAACCACACGTAACCGACCCGGGTAGCACCGGATGCGCCCTCCCCCATCATGTTCCAATGCATGGTCCGCTCACTGGTACCGAATGTCGATAGCCGGTTGGCCCGCAGATTCGCATCGAAGAGGTACGGCAGCAACAACTCCAAAGCCTTCGATTTGCCACTGCCATTCGGCCCGCGCAGTAGCAGGCGGCCCTCATGGAACTCGAAAACCTCGTCGTAGTAGCGCCAAACGTTGAGAATGCCCGCCCGAGTTGGTTTCCATCGAACGGGTTCGACGATATCCGGAAACGACTGCGGCAGCTCGGTCACGGTCACTGAGATTCCTCTGTCGTATCGGAGGTTCGGATTTCGCTGACGCGGTAGCGCGCCGCTGCGTGTCGCGGCGCCACCAGCCCGGATGCCGACGTGCGCACCAGCCCGAACGACTTCAGCTCGGATACCGCGTCGGAAACCAGCTCGCGCGCACCATCGTCGCCGCGGTAACTGCGAGCCCAGCGCGGGAACCGTTCCAGCAGTTCGGCGGCGGCGCGCTGCAACTGCTCGACTGTGGTCGGCCCCGGCATGGTATCCAGGAGCAGCAGGGCGGCCACCTTCGCGGTTGCCGCGTCATCGGGAAAACGGCTGTCGGTGGCAATGCCGTCCGGGTCGACCAACAGCACCCCCTCCGCACGTTCCTCGAGCACGAATCCACCTTGTTCGGCGGCGCGGCGCATGAGCTGTCTGCCGGTGGGCGAGGCGAGGTAGGCACGCTCGTCCGGGGTGAGCTCGTCGAAGTAGACGACCGGATCGTCGATCAACCGACGAAAGACACTGTGGCGCAACCATAAATTGCGCTGGGTGTCGGACACACCGGCGATATCGGCGTGCCTGCCCGACACCGAACCGGCCAGGCCGTAGCGACCCTCCCGGGTGAGCTCCGCGAGCAGTTCGTCGAACCGCAACGGCACCTCCTCGGCGGGCAGGCCCAGCTGCGAGGGGCCTACCGGGGTCGCCAGCAGCCGTAACAGCAAGGTCGTGTCGACCCGGAAGAGCACCTTGGCCGCGTCCGACTCCACGTACGCGTCGGCGGCACCGTCGAGCGCATCGAGCACGCCGAATGATTCCAGCAGGCGAAGGACATCCACGAACGCCCGCCGCTCCTCGCGGCTGGCGGTATCGAAGTTCGCCACCAACGGATCTGCCGCGCTGGCCGCGCGCACCCGTCCGGCCAACAAGCCGATCGTGGTCACTGGTGCGGCGAACAACTCGGCGGCGACCACACACAGCAGGACGTAGCGGCGGCGATCGAACTCCGTTCTGGTCGAACGCAATCGCCGTGCCGGTCGAGTCGCGTCGAGGGCGGGACGCACCTTCACCAGGCGGGCGTAACCGAGCCGCGGTTCGACCATCAACGTCCACCCGCAGTAGTAGTCGAACCATTTCGCGATCGGATCGCGCCGTCGTCGAATGACATCGAAGATTTCCGGCGCCGACCGTTCGGTGATCAGCGGGTCGGCGAGCAGATGCCGCACACCGCGCGTTATCTCCTCACGCTCGGCGATCACCAGTTGGTTGGCGAGGTCGCTCATGCCTGCGCCTCGCTGACGCTCGGCTCCGGCACGAGCGACGGCTCGGCTGTGACTATTGTTCGCTCGCTACGCTCGCTCATGCCGAGGCTCCCCTTCGCCGCGTATCACGTCCTGACGCGGTTACCTCGACGATGTAGTCGGGTCCGCGAAAAATCCCGCGCGGTGTCTTCAGCTCGGCAATGCCGCCATCAGGCGGTCTTCGCAGCACGATCTCGATCCGACCATCGGTTGTACTGCCGCGCCGAGTTCCCTTCCGGTCCGGCGCGTTGCTCAAGGCTCGCCCCAATAACTCCAGCAAGCGTTCGAAAACCTCGTGATCCAGCTCGCCGAACGCCGAAAGACGCACGGCCCCACCGGTATCCAGCATGTCCCAGGCGGCCTGCAGCTCGGCCCGCTCGACTGCGGCGCGCGCTGCCCGCGCTGCCTTGATCGCCGCGACGTCCGGAATCGCGCCGGTTCGACCGAATCGTTCGGTGCGCCCGGACGAACGCAGCAGCGGCGAAACCTCCACCGCGGGCGCCTCGCCCCAGGGCGCGGTATAGCTCACCAACTCTGGATCAGGGTGGGCCAGGTGCGGATGCCGCGCGGAGCTGAGTCCGAATGCAGTGGACCACAACCGATGCAGATCGTCCTGTTCCGGCAGCACCGTGAACCACCGTGCCAGCTCCCGAAAGTCAGCCACGGCACTGCTGGAACGCCTGCGGGACTCGGTGATCCGGTCGAGAACCTGCAATAGGGTGATGATGGCTTTCCGGCCGACCTGCCGGAGCTGATCGATGCGAGGCGTCGATCCATCGACAGGTAGGAACCAGGCCCGTATTCCATCCCACCTCGCTCGACGATGCTCGAGCCAAGCGACACCGGGATCAGCGCCGGTCAGCTTCGGCAGCTCGGCCCCGAGCAGTGCGCGCTGGTGCATCCGCGCGATGCCGAAATCCTCGACGGCCTGGATTCGCGAAGCGATCGTATGCGTACGGTACTCGATGTTGGTGAGGAACTCTTGGAGATAGGCCACCGTCGCGGCCTTCACCTCGTGGAACACGCCGAGATCCACACCCTCGGCGCGTAGCAGCCGTTGCAGTTCGCCATTGAACTGTTTTGTATTGGCGCGCAACGCCTCCAGGTGGGATTCGAGCTCGCTCAGTACGATAAAGACTCGGCGATCCGCGCCCGACTCCAGTTCGTGCAGCAGGTCGGCCAGTCGATCCGAGATCGCGTCGAGTACTGCGGTCTGCAACGCTCCGCTCGACGCGAGCACCGACATAGCGTGCACGACACCGGCGAACGCTGCCTCGCCCTGCCTGGTGAGTGAGTACTGCAGGTTCCGACGTTCGTATTCGGTTGCGGTGCGGTAATTCTCGGAATGGTTCTGGATGACATCGACAAGGTTCCAGGCCCGCAACTGATCCAGCGCCGAGGTCAGATCCTCGTCGTCAATGGCCTCCAACCAGCCGACCGTGCGCAGCCGAGCCCGGACGTCATCGATACCGAGAGCGGTCTCCAGACGTTCGTTCGCCTCACCGAAGGCATGCAGCACCGATACGTACAACCCGGCCCGATCACCGCTGGTGAAACGGAACATCTCGGGCGGAACACGAATCGGATCCATAGCGGCTCCCCCTAGCTGGCGACTCGGTTGCCCACGATAGACGCCTGGGCCGACATCCCGCGCTCGTCCCCGTACGAGCGACGGACTCAGCCGCCGATATCCGCGAGCAGATCCTCGACCACGCGTTCCTCGGGGACCGCTCGACCGGTACGACGCATGTGCTCGGACAATTCGAGATCCCAGGGCACCGGAGTAACTCGACCGACTTCGGGGCCGTCGGCACCAACAGCCCGCAGATAGTCAGCGCTGGTCATCCGCCACGGCACTACGTCGACCCTGGCCACAAGATTCGCAGCGATACGCAGTCCTTCCCCGTCGAAATCACCGTGGTAGTACAACTCGGTCCCGGCCTGCGCCAACTGCTCGAGCAGCAGCACACCGGCACTGCTCGGCCAACCGGACGTACATACCATCGGCGGGCAACCGGTACCGAAACGCGTCAATGCCATCGCCAGCACGCTGGGGTTTTCGACCACCCATACGCGGTCTGCCACCTTGATCGACTCCGACTGGACCCGCAACTGCTGCAGGGTCAGCACCGAAGCGAGTCCGGCGCTCGCGCAGGAGTGCAGGATATGGCCGATCGGGGTGCCGGTGTCATACATCGGCAGTCCGGCGACCAAGACGGTCGATGACAACTCGTCGTCAGCGATCCCCGCTCGCGCCCACAGTGCGCGCAACCCGACCGCATCCGCTGGAGGTTCGGTGCCGTAGATCGCTGTCAACGCTCGCACGACCATTGCTTGCACCCGGGTGCCTTCGTCGAGTTCATGTGGATCACCCAGCAGTTCGGCGGCGAATACAGGCAATGGCGTTCCGGGGCAGGGCAATTCGTGTAGTACCCGCAGGGTCCGCTCCAGCTCGGACCTCGTGCGCTCGACCGATTTCGCGATCAATCCATTGCGCTGCACTGCCGACACCCAAGTCGCCAAAGCGGGCTGGGCCCGAACGACGTTGTGCTCCGACAACCATCGCCACAGCTCGTGACGCGCAGCGGCATCGGCTGCTCGCTCAGCGGACCTGTTTCCGACGGGGCCAATCAGTTGCTCGACGACGGCGCGGGCATCGCACCCTGTCACCTCGAGCAGGACCGCGTCGATGTCGGCGAGGCTGCCGGTCCAGTACAGCCCGGGCAATCGCGGTGAACCGAACAGATCGGCGATGGCGGCCTGCTGGTTCGGATCGAGTGGGCCGACTTTGATCCGATGCACCGCCTGACCGGTGGACAGGCGGCGATGGAGCACCGCCCACACGGGAGCGAGGTCCGGCGACAGCCGCTCAGCGGTCATTGATCTTCCTGAACCGGCGTCCCATCGGGACATTCTGCACCGAACCGCATCGGATCGCCTGATCCGTGCAGGCGATGCGAATGTCTGATTACTGTGAGGGCCCGGGACTGGCCCGCGACCGCAGCGTCTGTTCGAAACTCCCCCTGTCCAACGACGTCGACGCGATTCCCGGCGCACGCCGATAGTGCCCCCGAAATACCACGACTGCACCCTCGGCGGGCGCGATGGTGTCATCGCAGCTGCGGCCGGTGACTTCGACAGCACTCATGTCGTACGCGGAACGTGGGGGTCCACTTACGACAGACCGCGGCGGTCGCCAGCCCGGGTGTCACGTCACCAGTCCGGTGCAGACTGGTCGGTCGACGGGATACGCCCAGGACGACTCGCCCCCCGAGCCGTCATCCTCGATTACGCGTAATGCCGACCGCACACCGTCCCATCACACACTTGCACCGACCATGTGCCTCTGTCCGGCCGGACCCTGAACCCCATATGCACGCCACCCGACGCGCACCTGAACAGACCGGATCGCCCGATCTGTGCACGCGAGGCGACCGCTGGTGGGAAGCTCGAAGGACCGTAGGTGTCGACCGAGAAAGCGAGACACATGGTCGAGAAAGCGAGTGCGTCTGCAGGGACCAACGGTAAGGCTGTGACGGCGCAGCGGCCGGAGGACATCCGGAATGTGGTGCTGGTCGGGCACAGCGGGTCGGGTAAGACCACGTTGGTAGAGGCGTTGGCGCTCACGGCGGGCGCGGTCAATCGCGCGGGCCGGGTGGAGGACGGGACGTCGCTGTCGGATTATGACGAGATCGAGCACCGCCAGCACCGATCGGTGCAGCTGTCGGTGGTGCCGATGGCCTGGCGCGGGATCAAGGTCAATCTGCTGGATACCCCCGGATACGCCGATTTCGTCGGTGAGCTGCGGGCGGGTCTGCGGGCGGCGGATGCGGCGCTGTTCGTCATCTCGGCGGCGGAGGGTGCGGAGGGCGTGAGCGGTGCCACGCGCGCGCTGTGGGAGGAGTGCGCGGCGGTCGGGATGCCGCGGGCGATCGTGATCACCCATCTAGATACCGCGCGCGCCGATTTCGAAGAGATGACCGAGACCTGCCGCATCGTGCTCGGCGGCGGCTCCTCGGAAAATATCCTCCCGCTGCACCTTCCGGTGTATGGGCCGAAGGGTCCGGACGGCCACCGCCCGGTCACCGGTCTGGTCGAGCTGCTGCCGCACTGCGTGGCGGACTACTCCTCCGGGGAGGAGGTCGAGTGCGAACCGTCTTCGGATCAGCTGCCGCTGCTCGAAGAGGCGCGCAACCGGCTGATCGAGGGCATTATCGCCGAGAGCGAAGACGAAACCCTGATGGAGCGCTATCTCGGCGGCGAGGAGATCGAGCTGGCCGCGCTGGTGGCGGACCTCGAGCGGGCGGTCGCCCGGGGCAGCTTCCATCCCGTGCTGTTCGGCGCGCCCGCCCCGGAGGGCGCCAAGCAGGGCCTCGGCACCGTCGAACTGCTGGAGCTGATCATCGGCGGCTTTCCCACCCCGTCCGAGCACGCGGTCTCGGCCATCACCACCACCAACGGTTCCGCATCGACCCCCCTGCACTGCGATCCAGACGGCGCGCTGGCGGCCGAGGTGATCCGCACGGCGTCGGATCCGTATGTCGGGCGCGTCTCGCTGGTTCGCGTCTTCTCCGGCACCCTGCACCCCGACGATACGGTGCATGTGTGCGGTCACGGACTGGAGGACCGCGGCCATGAAAGCCATGATGTGGACGAGCGCATCGGCGCCATCACCGCGCCGTTCGGCAAACTGCAGCGCCCGCTCGGCCAGGCCATTGCCGGTGATATCGCCTATGTGACCAAGCTGAGTCGCGCGGAAACCGGCGACACCCTCTCCGGCACTGCCGCGCCGCTGTTGATCGAACCCTGGCGGATGCCGGATCCCCTGCTGCCCATCGCCATTCGCGCGCGCAGCAAGGCGGATGAGGACAAACTCTCCACTGGTCTGTCCCGGCTGGCGGCCGAGGATCCCGCGGTGCGGCTGGAGCAGAATCCGGATACCCATCAGATCGTGCTGTGGTGTCTGGGCGAGGCGCACCGCGATGTCGCGCTGGAGCGGTTGCGCACCAGGTTCGGTGTGCAGGTGGACGTGGTCGATCACAAGGTCGCGCTGCGGGAAACGTTCGCGGGCAAGGCAACCGGTAAGGGCAGGCACGTCAAACAGTCCGGCGGGCACGGGCAGTACGCGGTTTGCGAGATCGAGGTGGAGCCACTGCCGGGCGGGTCGGGCATCGAATTCGTCGACCGTGTGGTGGGCGGAGTCGTTCCGCGGCAATTCATTCCGTCGGTGGAGAAGGGTGTGCGCGCCCAGGCCGCGCGCGGGGTGGCGGCCGGTTACCCACTGGTCGATATGCGCGTGACGCTCTTCGACGGCAAGGCGCATTCGGTCGACTCTTCCGATGCCGCATTCCAGACCGCTGGCGCACTCGCACTGCGTGAGGCCGCGACCGCCGCGGGTATCGACCTGCTCGAGCCGATCGCCGAAGTATGGGTAGTGGTAACCGACGACTATGTCGGTCCGGTGCTCAGCGATCTGTCCGGACGCCGCGGACGTGTGCTGGGCACCGAACCGCACGGCACCGGCCGCACGCGCATCCATGCCGAGGTGCCCGAACTCGAACTCACCCGCTACGCCATAGATCTGCGCTCGCTCTCGCACGGCACCGGTGACTTCACCCGCTCGTACGTACGGCACGAACCGATGCCCAATGCGTTGGCGGGTTCGGTCCGCGAGCAGGCCAAGAAGACGGGCTGATCCCCCAGCGCCGCAGGATGTTTCGTTACCGTCGAAGGAGCCTGTTGATCAGTCCAGAGCGTTTCGTTGTCGACACCGAGCATTTCGGCAAGATCGTGATCACGCGGACCGACGAAAGAGTAGTCACTACACCGGTATTCGACGATGCCACCGTGGTGACCATCGAGCGCATCGGCCCGCGCACTCGCGAGCGCGTACCGATCGGCACGCGCAACGCCAAACGGCTACGGGCATCGATCAACGATCGCCCCATCAGATTGACCGTCGGCCGCGGACTCTTCTACCGCCGGTGGACCTACCGAGCGATCGCCGAGGTCGACGGCAGGATCTTGCGGCTGCTGCCGACGACCCTGCACTCCAGCACATTGGTTCTAGGACAAAAGGACCAACGCGATCACGTCCTGGGTGAATTCATGCTGACCGGAACGCACCACATCGACGTGGTGTGGGCGCCGCCATCAACCGCACCACCCCCGACTCGACACCCCACCATGAAGGACGCACTAATCGCCTACGCCCTAGTGGCATCCTTCGGCACCGGCGGCGTCTCACTGTCCGAACTCGTCCACATGCTGCTCCCAATCTGAACCCCCCACTGCCGCACCTGAACTGATGAGTTCGCACAAGCTATATACGTTATGCGCGACCATGACTCGATATGCAGCAGAACAAAGCACAACGGCCGAGAATGCGCTGGTGCAGCTGCACTCTCGACGTTTGGCTGCATGAGCGCATGGTGATCACTTGTCCAAGGGGTGCTTCAGGCTGGGCTGGGCGTGATTCGGGCCCACCCCTTGGAATGGGGTGGGCCCGAGACGGTCTCGCTAGGCGACCAAGTTCTTTCGAAGCTGCACCAGGGTGCCGCCATCGAGGCCGAGGCCCTGGGTCAGGAACTTTCCGAAGTCGCCGTAGGCCTGTTCCATCGCATCGATGGCGGTATCCAGGTACTGGTCACGAACCTCTTGCAGGGGTATGAGCAGATCGGGATTCTGCATGAGCCCCGCCTGCTTCACCTGCTCGCGCAGCTTGGCATCTGCGGCGGCTCGATACTGATTCGACAGCAGATAATCCTGTCGCGCAGTCGATTCCGGTACTCCGACCGCCCGCAGCACCACATATGTCAGCCAGCCGGTTCGATCCTTACCCGAGGTGCAGTGATACAGCGTCGCGCGGTCGGTGGCCGCCAGATCCCGAATCGTCTGCCCGAACTTCGCGCGCGAATCCGCACTGAGGAAGCTGGTATAGACACGGCCCATGATCTCCTCGGCCTTCCCGTTCCCCAGCAGTTCCTCCTGCTTCTGCGGGTCCCGCGACTGAATGGCCGCCATCATCTGCTGGAACAACCCGGTGTCATCGATCGGCCGCGCCACCGTCTGCACCCCGGCGGGCACCTTATCGGCGCCCATGAACTGCACCTCCGCGGACGTCCGCAGATCAACGACCGCCTTCAGATTCAATCCACCGAGCTTCTGCACATCGGAGTCGGTCAGTTTCTCCAACGAATCCGACCGAATAGCCTTGCCGGACTTGACCTTCGCACCGTCATACGTCCGATACCCGCCGATATCCCGAACATTGACCGCGCCTTGCAATTCGATCCGCGCCGCAGCACTCTCCACCGTCGGCTCGGCCGTCGCCATCGGCGGCGCGCCGGTAGCGGTCAACGCGAATGTCGCTAGGACAGAACCAATTAGAGCAATTACTGAATTCTTCATGGCGCGGGACAGTAGAGCCGTCTCCCCGCGCCCTGCTGACTTTCTCTCCGATCCCGCCGCTACTACCCCACTCACCGAGACCCGCATACCACCCACCGAGACTTCCGCTACTCCCCTCGGCTCCTCAGATACTCGGCAGACGGCTCCAATAGCTCCGGATGCTCGCGCCAGTACATGGCGCCGTGAATCGACAACATCGCCCAATGCCAAGCGTCATCATGGAATTCGATTCCACGAAACGGCCGATCACTCGACTCATACGGATACGCCTCCCGCGCCTCCGCATCAGCCTCCTCCCACGTGCGTCCGCCATACCGCCGCATCAACCAGGCATAGTCGCCCCGCGCTTCCCGCAGGTTTCGCAGGTACTCGTCTTCAGTCCAGGTCATGTGAAATGGACCCGGGCTTCGAACTTCATCCAGTGCTCCTCAGCGTGCATCGCGATGTCGACGGAGAGGCGCTGCCACGGCGACGTCAACCGCATCAGCTGTTCGACTGCCGCCCGATCCGTCGCGGGCAAATTGCGATCCGGGCGGTCGTCCCCCGTTGTTGCACTCGGCTTCCTCGGCCGCGTAGGCGATGACTTCGAGGATCAAGTGCCGAACACCGCCCGGTGGGCATTGTCGACGGATCTCGGCGAGGTGGGCGAAGTCCACCGCGCTCGCCCAGTCATGCGTCGTGTTTCCCCCTGCACCATCCACCGCAGAAGTATCCCAGCCATGCATACGGCCTGCCACCAGACGCGGTGGCAGGCCGTAGTTCTCAGCTCGCCGCTTTCTTGACGAGCTCCCCGATCCGCGTCTCATCGGCGGCGGTCAATTCGGTCAGCGCGAAGGCGGTGGGCCACATGGTGCCGTCGTCGAGGCTCGCTGAGTCGTTGAAGCCGAGGGTGGCGTACCGCGCCTTGAACTTCTCCGCCGTCTGGAAGAAGCAGACGACCTTGCCGTCCCTGGCGTAGGAGGGCATGCCGTACCAGAGCTTCGGGCTGAGCTCGGGCGCGTTGGCCTTGACGATGGCGTGGATTCGCTCGGCCATGACGCGATCCGAATCCACCATTTCGGCGATTTTCGCGAGCACATCGGACTCGCCGTCCGCCTTGGCTGCGCGCGCCGCGGCGTGCGGCCGTCTTGAGCTCCTGAGCGTGCTCCTTCATCGCAGCTCGCTCTTCTTCCGAAAATCCCACCGTGGACTTGCGCTTCGTGGTGCGGGTTGTGGTCATTGCGGTTCCTCCGTTGTGGTGTCGATCGTGATATCGGTTCGGTTGAAAACGTCGGGGGGCGCTCACCGGTCCTGCAGCAGCCCCAGGACATTGCCGTCGGGATCGGTGATGGTGGCGACCAGGCGACCTGCACCGACATCGCGCACAGGCTCGCGCACAGTGGCGCCCGCGGCCGTGACCTCGGCCAGCTTCGCCTCGATATCGGGCACGTGCCAGTACGTCACCGGTGCGGTCATGCGCTGCGGTCCGCCGCCCGGTACCAGCCCGATGTGCTGGCCCGCGACGTCGAAACCGACGTAGTAGGTTCCGTCGATCTGCGGCGGTGCACCGATCAGGGCGGTGTAGACCTCCTTGGCCGTCGCCAGGTCGGAGACGAGATGCAGTACGGTCTTGATTCCCCCGGCCGAGGCGGCCGAGGCGGCGGTCATGAGTACTCCTTCTGCGATGTGGTCCGGATCGTCTTGCGGCGATGAGAATTACGGTAGGCAGCGCTCGGCGGCGCGACATCCGTGCCGAACACGGAAAGCACCACTGAGTGAGCACGGGTCGATGCCCGCGCGGCTACGGGACCGGTGCGTGAGAATGGAGACGTGTCAACGCAGAAGGTGGCTGCCGGGATCTCCGACCGCGAGGCCGAAGTCCTGACTCTGATCGGACAACATCGCAGCAATGCCGAGATCGGCGCGCAGCTGTACATCTCGGTGCGCACCGTGGAGACCCATGTGTCCTCGCTGCTGCGCAAGGTCGGCGTCCCCGACCGGCGGGCGCTCGCCCAGCGCGCGGCCGAGCTCACCCGGGCCGAGCGGAGCGAGGCGGTGGCCGTCCTGCCCGCACCATTGACGTCGTTCGTCGGCCGGCTCCGGGAGCAGGCCGAATTGCGTCAGGCCGTCGCGGTGCAGCGCCACGTGACCGCACTCGGCCCCGGCGGTGTCGGCAAAACGCGGCTGGCCTTGCCGTTGCCGCAGATCTTGCCGGTGAATTCGCCGACGGTGCATGGTTCGTCGACCTCGTACCGGTAACCGATCCGGCGATGACCGGATCCGCGGTGGCCCGTGCGCTCGGCCTCGGCGAACAGCAGGGCCGCAGCCTCGACGATTCGGTGCTGAGCGCCCTCGCCGACCGCCACACCCTGCTCGTCCTCGACAACTGCGAGCATCTGCGCGAGGGCGCGGCACCGTTCATCGAGCGCCTGCTCGCGCACTGCCCGCGCGTGACCGTACTGGCCACCAGCCGCGCTCGGCTCATGGTGCCCTTCGAGCAGGTCTACGCGGTGCCACCGCTATCTCTCGGCGATGATGCCGCCACCGCGGATGCCATTGCGTTGTTCCTGGACCGAGCCGCCGCCCTGGGCTGGCCCGTCGAACCGGAACAATTGGATCAGGTCACCGAGGTCTGCCAGCGGCTCGACGGTCTGGCGCTGCCGATCGAGCTCGCGGCCGCCAGGCTGCCCACCCTCGGTCTCGACGGTCTGACCGCCAGTCTCGCCGATCCGCTGCGCCTCCTGGTCGGTGGACGCCGTGCCGACGACCGACATCGGTCCGTGCGGGCCATGCTCGACTGGAGCCAGGCCCTGCTGACCAACTCGGACCGGTGCGTGCTCCGACGTGTCTCGGTCTTCGTCGCACCGTTCACCGCCGCCGACGCCGCCGAGGTAGCCGGATATCCGCCGCTGGAACCGAACTCGGTCGCGGACGGTCTGGCCAGGCTCGCCGAGCAGAGCCTGCTCACCGCCGCGCCGTCCGCGGGCGGCACCCGCTACCGGGCACTGGAGACGATCCGCCAGTATGAGACCGAACAACTCCTCGAGACCGGCGAGCTGCCCGAAGTGCTTGCGCGCCATCTACATTGTCCGATCCGCAGCGATACCTCGGAGATATCGGTCGTGTCCTCCAGACTCGGCAGATACGCGTTGTACGCCGCCAGCCCCGGCAGGTCGAACGTGAAATACATTGCCATCAAAGGATTTACGAACAGATCGTCAGCTCAACTACGTCCACGGATCGGCACATTCCCATGCTGACCGGACAATGCTGCGGCTATCTGATCGTTGACCAGGCTGGGCCGCTTCGGCGTCAAGTCCGCGGCGTGCTCGACGGCAGCTCGGTACCGCTGTGCCTCGGTCGAACGGCTCGATATCGAGAAGGCGCCGAGGTAGGCACCCCGCGCATCGAGCTCGGCGATGTTCTCCAGGACATGCACATGGTCGACGCCGTGGTGCGCATCGATCCCGAAGCCGATGCTCGCCACCAATCGCACTGGCACATAATCGATTCCAGCGACCGCAGCCAGGCTCGCCGCATCTTCCTGCGGCGTACCCAACAGATATTCGTCCCCACGCAACAGAATGTCGGTCCCACCGTCGACCAGCACGATCGCATCAACCCCCAGCCGTTCGACCAATATCTCGTAGCCAGCGCGCAAACCCACCACCCCAACCCGCGGAAAGGCAAAGACCGTCGATGGCTCGTTCTGCAGCGCAAACCATCTCGCCAAAGCCCGCTCCGGAAAGTAGGTGTCCGGCGGCCCCAAGGCATCCGGAGTAATGGCAGCCACATACTCGTTCAACCAGGCATCAGCACCAAGCCTGTCCAGCCGTGCGAAGGAGAGATTCGCAAAATGTACGGCGACCCCGGCATCGCGCAACGTAAAGGCCAGCGGCAGCCCGGCATACACGTCGAACCCACCACCGGCCCCGGCGATCAGCACTGACGAACACCCGTCGAGACGAGTAAAGATCGAGGCCACCTGGCCGAGCTTCGCCACATTCGTAGCGTGTGTCCGAAGCTTTTCCGGATCTACCGAGACTTCGCTCATCTACCCCCCTCGTACATCCCGGTTCCGAATTGCCTTGCGATCGAACCGGTGTGGCGCGCGAATACCCACCATAACCAGTCCGGGTCATGCTGGTGCGCACGAGAAACGACGGAGCCCCACCCGTCGAAACGGATGGGGCTCCATGTCTTACAACGCAGGAGCGAAGCCTGCGCAGCAACCTACCGACTTACACGTCGAAGTACAGCTCGAACTCGTAGGGGTGCGGGCGCAGGTTCACCGGCGCGATTTCGTTTTCGCGCTTGAGGCTGATCCAGGTCTCGATGAGGTCGGGGGTGAAGACGTTGCCTTCGGTCAGGTAGTCGTGGTCCTGCTCGAGGCGGTCGATGACCGAGGCCAGGCTGGTGGGGGCCTGCGGGATGCCCTTGGCCTCCTCCGGCGGGAGCTCGTAGAGGTCCTTGTCGACCGGGGCCTTCGGCTCGATCTTCTTCTTGATGCCGTCCAGGCCGGCCATCATCATGGCGGCGAAGGCCAGGTACGGGTTGCCCGAGGAGTCGGGGGCGCGGAACTCGATGCGCTTGGCCTTCGGGTTGTTGCCGGTGACCGGGATGCGGACCGCGGCGGAGCGGTTGCGCTGCGAGTACACCAGGTTGATCGGGGCCTCGTAGCCCGGGACCAGGCGGTGGTAGGAGTTCACGGTCGGGTTGGTGAACGCCAGCAGCGACGGCGCGTGGTGCAGGATGCCGCCGATGTAGTGGCGCGCGAGGTCCGACAGACCCGCGTAGCCGGCCTCGTCGTGGAACAGCGGCTTGCCGTCCTTCCACAGCGACTGGTGCACGTGCATGCCCGAACCGTTGTCACCGAAGAGCGGCTTCGGCATGAAGGTGACGGTCTTGCCCTCGGCCCACGCGGTGTTCTTCACGATGTACTTGAACAGCTGCAGATCGTCGGCCGCGTGCAACAGGGTGTTGAACTTGTAGTTGATCTCGGCCTGGCCCGCGGTGCCGACCTCGTGGTGGCCGCGCTCGAGCTCGAAGCCCGCGTTCTGCAGGTTGGTGGAGATCTTGTCGCGCAGGTCGACGTAGTGGTCGTACGGGGCGACCGGGAAGTAACCACCCTTGTTGCGGACCTTGTAGCCGCGGTTGCGGGTGCCGTCCGGGTTGAACTCCTTACCGGTGTTCCAGGAGCCCGAGATCGACTCGATCTCGTAGAAGGCGCCGTTCATGCCCGAGTCGTAGCGGATCGAGTCGAAGATGTAGAACTCCGCCTCGGGGCCGAAGTACGCGGTGTCGGCGATACCGGTCGAGCGCAGGTACTCCTCCGCCTTGCGCGCGATGTTACGCGGGTCGCGGCTGTAGGCCTCCCGGGTGAACGGGTCGTGCACGAAGAAGTTGAGGTTCAGCGTCTTGGCCTGACGGAACGGGTCCAGCCGCGCCGTGCTGAAGTCGGGGAGCAGCAGCATGTCCGACTCATCGATGGACTGGAAGCCACGGACGGAGGAGCCGTCGAACGCTAGCCCTTCCTCAGCGAGGTCAGCGGTGAAAGCCTTCGCGGGGATCGAGAAGTGCTGCTGCACACCGGGAAGATCACTGAAGCGGATGTCGACGTATTCGACGTCCTCTTCCTTGATGTGCTGGATGACCTCGTCGGCCGTGCTGAACGTCACTT
The DNA here is from genome assembly GCF_040680135.1 of Nocardia sp. NPDC052112. Classification (NCBI taxonomy): domain Bacteria; kingdom Bacillati; phylum Actinomycetota; class Actinomycetes; order Mycobacteriales; family Nocardiaceae; genus Nocardia; species Nocardia sp. NPDC052112. Next base: position 92,701 of record NZ_JBFAWD010000013.1, read on the forward strand.
GTTCTCCTTACGGATCGGTTCCCAGCCAGTGTCGATTGCATGGGTTCGTCGCGTCCAGACGCTATGGACGCGATGTTTCCCAGCAATCAAGGCTATGTTTCGCCAGTGTTACACGTGCGGCTGGGTGGGTGGTGAAGGCCACCTGGGCTCGAACAGCATGGTAATCCTGCCATTCTTTCCAGCGCTCGCCGAGGTCAACTTGGGTTGGTGCGGTGTCCTACGACCGGTCGTAGAGGCCTATCCTGAGTGTCATGGCACGCATCAGCGGATCCTGGCTCTCCGGACCTTCCGCGGACCCGGGCGATCCGGCAACCCCCGAGTTCCCCGGTCAGCACCTGGGTCTGCCGCGCTCGGGCGCCGGGTCGCTGGTCGGCATGTTGCGACGCATCGTCGCGCTCGTCGTGGACTGGTTCATCTCGCTCGGTGTGACCGCGATCATCGTGCGGCCGAATCCGGACAAGATCATCGCCGGGATGAATATTCCGGCCGGGGACCCGCGTCCGTCGAACTTCGAGGCGATTGTGAGTGCTCTCACGACACCCAACCTGCTCGTCTGGTTCGTGATCGGCGTCGTCGCGGTGTCGTTGTTCGGGTACACACCGGGTCAGTACTTCCTGCGGCTGCGCGTCATCCGCGTCGATGCGCCGGTGGCCGTCGGTTTCGTGCGCGCGTTGGCCCGCCAGGTGCTGCTGGTCTTCGTGGTTCCTGCGCTGTTCACCGATGCCGACGGTCGCGGCATGCACGATCGCGCCACCGGCACCGCGGTGGTCCGCTCGCGCTAGTCCCTCGCCACGGTCGCCGGGACAGTACGCTCCGGCGGTGTCGTTGCATCCGGTCATGCTGGTGGTTCGCCTGTTCCTCGAACTCACCGCTATCTCGTCGTTCGCGGTCTGCGGCTGGCGCGCGTTCGACTCCCCGTGGCGCGCTGTACTGGTGGTGGTGCTGCCACTGGCCGCCGCCACGATCTGGGGGACGTTCGCGGTGCCCGGCGATCCGAGCCGCAGTGGAAAGGCCCCGGTCGCGGTGGACGGCTGGGTGCGTCTGCTGGTCGAGATCGTGGTGTTGTTCGGCGGCGCGGCCGCGTTCTGGCTCGCGGGACTGCCACGCTGGGCGTTGGCCTTCACCGCGGTGCTCGTCGTCTACCACGCCGTCGGCTACGACCGGATCACCTGGTTGTTCGACACCGGGCGAACCGGAGCGGCCTGAGCGCCCCGGGGAGACCCGAAGGCCCGCACCCCTACCAGATGGGATGCGGGCCTCGAAACCGATCAGCGCCGACGGATGGTGCGCTGCACCCCGCGCATCTTGGCGCCCGCGGGCATCGGCCCCTTCGGCAGTGCGGGACCGGTGCGCGAACTCAGCGCGGTCAGCCGACCCTCGATGAGATCCATCCGCTTGGCATCGATATTGCGGGGCAGCTTGGTGAGGTGCTTCTGCAGCTCCTTCAGCGGGATCTGGCCCTCGTCGTTTCCGATGACGATGTCGTAGATCGGGGTGTCGCCGATGAGCCGCGCGGTGCGCTTCTTCTCCTGCGCCAGTAGCGACTTCAGCCGCTGCGGCGATCCCTCACCGATCAGGATGACGCCGGGCAGGCCGATCACCCGATGCACCGCGTCCAGCTGGGTGGTCGCGGCGACACCATTGTTGACCCGCCATTTGCCCTGCAGGTTTTCCAGCACCCAGGCCGCCGCCCCCGCCTGGCCCTCGGCCTTGGCATAGACATTCCGCTGCACCCGGCGACCGAAGATGATGAACGCGACGAGCACACCGAGCAGCAGACCGAGCGGCAGCAGGAACCACTGCAGCCCGAAGATCAGGCCGACCACCAGGAATACGACCGTGATGCCGACGACGGCGCCGATCATCAAGGGCAGCAGCAGCTTGTCTTCCTTGCGCTGCATCTGGAACGCCTGCCAGAGCTGCTGGCGGCGTTCTTTCGACTGCTGCTTGCGGGCCGCCTTCGCCGCGGCCTTCGCTTCCTTGGACGGCGTGCCGCCCTTGCCTACTGCCATGTTCACAGAATAGTGCCACGTCGGGTGGGTCTTCCCACCGCGTCAGTTCATGCCGCGACGCGCGATTTCGCCCAATGCGGTGAGATCCAGATCACCCGAGGTCTCGGTCCACCCCATGGCGCGCAGCTCCGCGGGTGTGCCGACACCGAGCGCGTCGTGCAGGCCGAGGGCGACCGAGCGCGCGAGTCCGAGCAGGGTGTCCGAAGACAGTGGCCAGAGTAGGGTGCGGGTCCAGTTGTCGATCTCGCGCCGTGCCACCGGTTCGCGCCAGCCGAGATCGCGCAGCATGCGTTCACCGGTCGGCGAGATGGGCTGCGCGAGATAGGAATTGCCCGCCAGTTCGACGGACAGTTTGATGTCGTACTGTACGAATTGGACGTATCGATTGCCGGGCGCGGCGATGATCAGCGTTGCCCGGGAAGGTAGCTCGGCAAGGCATTGTGCCAGCGACCGCACGAATAGGTCCCAATCCGTGGTCACCGGCTCACTCATACTCCCCCCGGGGACTCGCACTGGGCCGATCATACGCCGAGCTACCTGAGACACCAGCCGAATCTTTTTGACCGAGTACAACCTTCGCGCCGGCCATAGCAAAAGCAAATTGCCCGTCGGTAGCTCGAGTCCCATGAATTGCCCAGCCGCAGTTGGGGCCGGTGCCGAGCTGACCCAGCAACGATCGCGACGGTCGACATGTGTTCGGCCTTGTGCAGCCATGATCGCGGCGACTTGCGAGGATCGACCCATGCCCGCCGAGACCTATGACGTGCGCCCAATCGGCCGCGTGCGCTCCCCACTGACCGATCCGGCGCAGGCGCCGAAGCAAGGCGACGAAGGCGCGCCGCCCGCCGAGATTGTGCTGGATCCCGCAGTAGTGGCGGGCACGGCGGGCTTGCGACCCGGCGCTGAGATTTTGGTCTTCACCTGGTTGCACCAGGCGGATCGGGAGGTGCTCGCGGTGCATCCGCGCGGCGATCGCACCCGCCCGGTCACCGGGGTGTTCGCAACACGCGCCCCACATCGGCCGAATCCGATCGGGCTGCATCGAGTCACGATCGCCGATATCGCCGGGCCCGTGCTCACCGTGCACGGTTTAGAAGCGATCGACGGCACGCCGGTGCTGGATCTGAAGCCGGTCCTCGGTCCGACCGCGCAGCGCTGAGTGACACCCCCGGTTCCGGGGTCTGGACTATCGACCAGCAGCGGTCGATAGTTCTCAGGTGACTCTGGGTTCGATGCTGTTGCGTGGGTTGACCGGGGTGCTATCGGTACTCGGGATGCTGGCGCCGGTGACGGCGGCGGAGCCGGTCGGAGTGCCGTTTCAGTGGTCGCAGAGCTTCATCACCGCGCCGGACGGCACCCGGCTGCACGCCGATGTCCTGCGCCCGCAGGGCATCGCCGCGGATACCCGCACACCGGTGGTGCTGACCGTGAGCCCGTATCGCTCGCATACCGCCTACCTGAGCGTGCCGCGGCTCGAGGGTGGACCGTCCACCGACGACCTGCACGTGGCGCTGTTCCTGAACGCGGGCTATACCTACGTCATCGTGGATCTGCGCGGCTACGGCGGCTCGTCCGGATGTCCGGATTTCGGTGGGCCGGGCGAACGGTCGGATGTGACCACCGCCGTGCAATGGGCGGCGGGGCAGCCCTGGTCTACCGGTCGGGTCGGTATGATCGGCACCTCCTACGAGGCCTGGACCGGCATGATGGCGCTGGCCGACAAGCCCGGGGGCCTGGCCGCCGTCGCGGCATTCGGACCGGATGTCGATCCGTACTCCTATATGTACATGCAGGGCGTCGCCTGGAAGTTCTCCGGCAAGCCGGTCACCGAGCAGGGCATTCGCCCAGCCGAAATGACGGGTTTCGAACATCTGCTCATCGCCTCTACACCCGGCCGACCCGACGACTCCCCCGAATACCAATCCAACGCCGTCCAGACATCGCCCCAGTGCTACGAGCAACTCGCGGCGAACACCACCGACCACGACCGGACCACGCCCTTCTGGCGCGAGCGCGATCTCGTGGAACAGTTGCGCGGCAATACCATTCCGCTGTTCGTCGGCCAGGGCTTTCTCGATTACAACACCCGGGCGTATCGCATCTTCGACGTCTGGAATGCGCTCGGCCCCGGCGAGCACCGCGCCTGGTTCGGCCAATGGGGTCACAGCGATTGCGACAGCAAATGCGGCGCGACGGATTTCGATACCGAACTACTCGCCTTCTTCGACAGACATGTCGCCGACCGCGATATCGAGGTGCCCGGCCCACGCGTCACGGTCGGCCAATTCGATGGCGGCTGGCGCTCCGAAACCGCATGGCCGCCCGCGGATTCGCGCCGCATTCCGATCGACCTGCGCACCGGCACCTATACCGATCGCGGCCTGCTACCCGGACCCGATCGCGAGATCTGGTCCATTTCCGAACCGCTGAGTATCACGGCCCACATCTCGGGAATTCCGACGGCAACGCTGCGCCTGTCCGGTCCGCCGACCGCGACGGCGGCGGTCGAGCTGTTCGATATCGCTCCCGACGGCCGCGGCACCATCATCACCCGTGGCATCGCTCCGGTCGCCGACACCGCCGATATCAGACTGCTGGCACAGGACTGGCCGATCAGCGCCGGGCACCGTCTCGGCGTCCGTATCACCGATGTCGTCGACGATGTCTGGTCCCATGCCGCCGCCAATGCCCAGGTCACCGTCCTCGCGGCCCGTCTGGATCTGCCCCTGCTCAGCACCCCGCGTACCCCCGACCTCAGCGGCGGCACCAGTGAGGCCTGGGCGAAGTGGCGCGACCAGAAGGTCCGCGCACTCGGGCTCGACGTGTTGAACAATGCAGTGATGCCCATGAATCTGCCGACCGAGACCGGCCCTCGATGACCGGTAACGCCACACCGACCCACACCAGCCCGGTGGTCGTCGACACCCACGTCGCCGAACGCCTCGCGCAGGCCCTGCGCTGCGCGACCGTGTCCTACGAGCATCCGGACGCCGCCGAGCCCGCCGCCGTCGATACCGAACCCGGCGACGCCGAATTCCTCCGGTTGGGCGCACACCTGGAACAGTCGTTCCCGCTGGTACACGCCGAACTGGAATTGGAGCGCTTCGGGCACAGCAGGCTGTATCGCTGGCCGGGCGTCGTGCCGGATCGGGTATCGGCGATTCTGCTCGCCCATCAGGATGTGGTGCCCGTCGATGATCTGCGTCGGTGGACGCATCCGCCGTTCGCGGGCGTGGTGGATGACGAATTCATCTGGGGTCGTGGGGCTATCGATGACAAGAGTCGGTTGATCGCGATTCTGGAGGCGGTCGAATCCGCACTCGCCGCGGGAATTCGCCCGCGGCACACCATCTATCTGGCATTCGGGCACGACGAGGAGGTGTTCGGGGATCACGGTGCGGTGCGAATGGCGCAGCGGCTACGCGAATCCGGTGTGCACGCGGATCTACTGCTCGACGAAGGCGGCGTCATTCTCGACGATATCGCCGACGACATAGACCGACCGGTGGCCTCGATCATGGTGGGCGAGAAAGGTTACGCGACCGTTCGCCTTTCGGTATCGGCGGTGGGCGGGCATTCGTCGATGCCCGGCAAGCAGACCGCGGTCGGCCGGATCGCCCGCGCGGTGGGCCGGATCCAGGATCATCCGATGCCGCTGCGGTTGACGCCGGTCGTATCCGACATGGTCATCAGGCTGCGGCAGGTGATGCCCGAATATCGCCGCCGCCTGCTCCGCTTCGCCGGACTGGCCACACCGGTGATCACCCGGATACTCGCGGCCCGTCCACAGACCGAGGCGCTGGTGCGCACCACGACCGCGCCGACGGTCATCCGCGGCGGCGTCAAACCCAATGTGCTGCCACAGCAGGCCGAGGCGCTGGTGAATTTCCGCATCCTGCCCGGCGATTCGGTGGCATCGGTGCTCGAGCACTGCCGCAAGGTGGTGCGCGATCCGGAGGTGCGGATCGAACTCGTCGGCATGACTTCCGAGCCCTCCCCCGGCAGACCGCCCGGCCCGGCATTCGACATGATCGCGAGCCTGGCCGAGTCCGTCGTCCCTGGCATCGCGGTGACCACCGGCATCGTCCCCGGCGCCACCGATTCCCGGCACTACGACGATCTCGCCACCACCCGCTGCAACTTCGCCCCGATCCTGCTGAGCCAGGCCGATGTGGAAACGATCCACGGAACCGACGAGCGCATCTCCCTGGTGAACTACGCTCGGCTCATCGAGTTCAATCGGCGGCTGATCGATCAGCTCGCGGCGCCGCCACGTAACCAAGGAGCCGATGCATGACAACCGATCCGACGACCGGCGAGTCCCCTGAGCCGACACCGGCCACCGACGGCGAATTCGACGGCATCGGCAGCCGAATCGCTTGGCGGGCTTGGCTTCCCGATAGCACCGCACGCGCGGTGATCGTGCTCGTGCACGGCGTCGCGGAGCATTCCGGCCGCTACACCCATGTCGGAAAGCGCCTGGAGGACAACGGTTTCGCGGTCTACGCGCTCGACCACCTCGGCCACGGCAAGTCGGCGGGCAATAACGCGAATATCGGTTCCATGGCGAGCGCCGCCGACAACGTGGTGGAGATGCTGAAGATCGCGAGCCGTGAACATCCGGATGTGCCGCGGTTCCTGCTCGCGCATTCGATGGGCAGTCTGATCACGCTGTATCTGGCGGTCCGGGCACCGATCGACGTCGACGGCATCGTACTGTCGGCACCGCCGCTGGATATCGCCGTCGGCAATCCGCTGCAGCGCCTGCTCGGCCCAGTGCTGTCCCGGTTCGCGCCGAATATCGGTGTGCTGAAACTGGATTCGTCGATGATCAGCCACGATCCCGAGGTGATCCGCGCCTACGACAACGATCCGCTGGTCTTCCGCGGCAAGCTCCCGGCCCGCACCGCGATGGAGATGCTGAGCGCCACCGAATTCGTCAAGAGCCGTCTGGACAAGCTCACCGTGCCGGTGCTGGTGCTGCACGGCACCGCGGACGCCATCGCGGCACCATCGAGCACCGACCTGATCGAGCGTGGCGCGGGCTCGAAAGACCTCACGGTGATTCGCTACGAGGGCCTCTACCACGAGGTTTTCAATGAACCCGAACAGGACAAGGTGCTCTCCGATGTCCTGGAGTGGCTGGAGGCCCACGTAGCGGCCGAGTGAACCGCGCTAGCGATAGTTCGTCAGGCAGTTCTGCTCACCGTCGAGGACTCCGGTGCGGAACGCCTCCAACCGCTGGAAGCCGCTGGCCACCACCTTGCCGTCCACATCGCTGGCGACCAGACCGTCGGCGAGCAGTCCGGAGACCGCCTCGTCGAGGTCGTTCGCCGACAGCCGCGGATCACTGCCGGGCTCGCTCAGCTTGGTCGTCACGACGCCGGTGAGGCATGCGGTGCGCAGTCCGGCGGTCTCGGCTCCGGAGATCGAGAGCTTGCGTTCCTGTTGTACGGCAAGGACATAGCGGGAGATGAAGACCGCGAAGGCGTTGTAGTCACCGTCCACCACCGCCGAGAGCGGTTCGTCGTCGCCCTTCATCGCCCCGCCGCGTTTGGCGAGTTCGGGCACATCGGTGCCGATCTTGTTCGAACTCGGGCAGTACGAGACCGGCTCGGTGGCGGTCACCTTCGAGCAATTCTCGGTGATCCCGTTGTAGTCGTACTGCGGCGCCTGCTGCAGCGGGAAGATCTTCGCCAGCGCCTGGCTCAGGCTGGTCAGCGACGCCACGTCGACCGGAAGCTGGGCGTCCTGCTCGCCGTCCACGTATGTCGTGGGCAGGGTGCCCCGGCGCTGTTCGATCTCCTTCTTGTTGATCTTCTTGCAGCCCTGGGTGCCATCGGTGTAACCGATCTGCACCGCGGTCACCCGCTCGAAAGCGGAGCCGTGCACATTCTTCGGGTTATCCGGATCGGTATCGCGCACGGCGATGGTCGCGCCGAGGACCGCATTGAGCCCGTCGGTCATATTCAGCGTGAAATGCGCCGAATTCCCTTCCGCCACATGGCGCAGGAAGACACCGGCCAGGCAGTCGGCCTGCTGCTCCTTCACCAGCGTCCCGGTGAAGAATCCGGCGATCTTGGCCTGGCCCTGGATCGAGTGACCGTATTCGTGCGCGAGCACCATCACGATCGCCATATCGCTGTACTTCTCCTGCAGCAGCGGCAGCAGCACACCGCGATCCCACCCGATGGTGTGGTCCACGCTGCAGTAGGCCGCGTTGACCAGATGATAGGTGCTGGACTTGCAGAACTTGATCGCCTGCTCCTTGGCTGCCTTGGCATCCCAGGAGATGTAGCGGCTCACCGGCTTGAAGGTGCCGGGAAAGTTCTTGCCGTACTCGGTCTTCCAGAAATCTTCCAGATCGGCGATGGTGTTGAGGGCGAGTTCGTCGACCGCGCCGCCGTCGCCGTTCTCCGCGGTGAGCGGTGCGTCCGGAACACCCTTGCGCGGGCCGCTCGGCCCATTGTTGGAGACCGCGCCGGTGAGGTCCCACGGATTGTCCGCGGTCACCGCGCTCGCCCCTTGCTGGCCGGCCTTGCCGTCGCAGCCGACCAGCGCCGCAGCGACCAGCATCAATACCGCGACCACCCCGAACCGCAGCCGTCTTGTCCTCATCAGGTCTTTCCTCCCCGAACTCACTCGGGGTCCGTCCTCGGCGAACCCCGACCCGATGGGTGCGCGTATCGCATACGCCTGCCCGTCGAGCGATCACATGGTAATCGCAGAAACCCCTGCGCGCGTATACGTCCGAGCGCATTCGCCCGTCAGGCGTTCAACTGCACCTGTGCCAGTATCGCGCGATGATCCGATCCCGGAATGCTCAGCGAGCGGACCTCCGCCGCCGTGCCGTCGGCGACCAGAATGTGGTCGATACCGATCACCGGACCCCACCGGCGATCCGCCGGATAGGTGAGCATCGGCCCGGCACCAGCCTGATCCGCCGCCGCGACGAATCGTCCGCGCAGCAGCGCACGGAATGCCGAATGATCGCGGGTGGCATTGAAATCCGCGCCGACGATCGCGGGACCCTGTTGCGCGTCCAGTATTTCGCGAATCCGGTCGAGCTCGGAACTCCACGCCGGGAAGTCGACCGATGGCGGCACCGGATGGAATGCGAACACCGCGACCGCCCCGCGTCGTGGATGCTCCATGGTGGCGGACAGATTGTTCATCCAGAAACCGTCGTATTTCTTGGTGTCCCGTAACGGATATCGGCTGTAGATCCCGGTACCGTTGCCGCCCCCACGGGCCTGCAGGAACTGATGTGGCAGCAACTCGTCGATTCCGGCCGCCGCGAGTCGCTGCGCGAGTTCCGGCGTCAACTCGTCGATGGTGAGCACCTCGACCCGGTGCTCCCGCACGGCCCGAACCACCGCCGCCGCATCCCCCCTCCCGAACAACAGATTCGACTGCATGACCGAAACTTCCGGCCCACTCGCCGCCCGCCCCTCCGGCACGAACATCGGCACCTGCGTCCACAACACCGCCGCGACGAGCACCCCGGCCGACACCGCACTCTTCCATCCCCGCGCGATCAGGAACAACACCAGCCCCAGCACCGCCGCGAGCATCAAATACGATGCCCCCGACGCCAACAGCACCGGAACCTGCCGCCGCCACGTTCCGAAATGCAGCACGATCCCGAGCACTCCGGCCGCCGAGGCGCACCATCCCAGCCCGAGCAGCACCCGGTCCACCCACTTACGCATGCCCAGACCCTAGCCGGCACCGATGGAGACCAAGTGCGGCGATTGTGGAGACCCCATGGATGCGCAGGCCTCCTACACTGGCCAGCAGAGAGTGAGGTGGTTCCGATGTATGTCGAGGAGTTCACAGCGACCGGCGCGCTCACTGCCGATACAGCCGAAGACCTCGCGGCCACCGCGGGCCGGTTCACCTCGCAAATCACCGTGACCTGCAATGGGCACACCGTGCTGACACCGGTGCTGCCGTGGTGTTGGGACGAATTGCGGGTGCGCGCGGGAAGCACGGTATCGGTGACCGCCGAGCGGGGGTACCGCCCGCTCGACGATGAGGACCGCATTGCGCTGCGCGAATTCGTGCGCCGCTTCCAGATGCTGACCGCGGTCGGCCCGGCGCGGCTGCCGCTCAGTGGCGGTGCATCTGCTCGACGAGCACGGCGGCGTCCGTGGTGAGCGAGCCTCCGGCGAAAGCCAGTGTGGCCAAGGCACGTTCGGCCGCGGCCGGATGGCCCGCGCCGCACGCGTCGGTCACCAGGATGGGCAGGTAGCCCAGGTCCAGACTGTGTCGGACGGTGGGTTCGATGCCGACCTCCATGGCGATACCCGCGATGGCGAAGGCGTCGATCCCTAAGTCGCGCAAGGCGATATCGAGCGGCGTCGCCGCGAAAGCGGACATGGTGATCTTATCGATGACCACCTCGTTCGGACCGGGCGTCAGCTCGGGGACCAGCTGATACTGCGGCGATCCCTGCGGGAAGCTGGAATTCACCTCGTTCGGATTGTCGACCCGCTGCCACTCCATGGCCGTACGCAGTTGCGCGACACCGGCCGCCGCGGGCGGCAGTGACATGTGCCGGGTGTAGAAGACGCGAAAACCGTTCTCCCGCGCCGCATCCCGCAGCTGCACACAGGTCTGGACGATCTTGTCGCCGTCCGGCAGCTGCCGGACGATGCCGACCTGCATGTCGTAGATGAGCAGCGCCATCCTGGTCGGATCGCAAGCATCCGGGAGGGTCTGCGGAATGCTCAGACCGTAGGCGTATTGCATCAGACCGACACCACCTTCGTCCGGTCGTAGGGCTCGGCGACATCGGCGGACGGATCCATCAGCGCCTCCAGCGGTAACGGCGCCTGCACCGGAACGTAGGTCCATTCCAGGTGACCGGCCTTGGTCAGCGGGAAATCGTCGACATAGCGCTTGGCCTCCTCGACGCTGTCGACCTCGAAGACGATCACCACGCCCGGCTCATCGGCGCGGGCGTAGTTCTCGCGCACGATGCCCGCCTTCCACAGCCGCCACACATTGGCGACCTCTTCGGGGAGATAAGGGGTGATGGTCTCCATCGTCACGCCGGGCTTGAAGCTGTCGAAAACGATGACTTTCATGGGAATCGAACTCCATGTCTGCAGAATGTGGTGCGGCCGCGCCGCAGTGCGAGTTCCATGTAAGTCCGATGATTACAGTGTTACAAGAACGCACTTTTTGGTGAGTACCGGGAGGCGAGCGATGCCGGAGAAGCGCTACTACTGCGCGGTGGAGGTGACCGTCGACCTCATCGACGGCAAATGGAAGCCGGTCATCCTGGCCCACCTCAAGGAGGGTGTGCGCCGCTACGGCGAACTGCGGCGCCTGATGCCGAGCACCAGCGAGAAAATGCTCGTCCAGCAGTTGCGCGACCTGGAGACCGACGGCCTCATCCGCCGCACCACCTTCGATACCGTCCCGCCCCAGGTCGAATACGATCTGACCGAGGAAGGCTGGAGCCTGGTCCCGGTCCTCACCGCCCTCTACGAATGGGGCCGGAAACGCGCCGACCGCGCCGGTATCGCTCTGCCCTGACCGACCTCAGCCCCCGAAGACGCGCTCCACTACCGCTTTCGCCCGCCGCGTGACGCGCATGTAGTTGTCCAGGAATTCGCTGCCGTCATCGTTCGGCCACCCCGCGACCCGCGCCACGGCCGATAGTAGACGGCCAGGGCCGGGTAGTTGATCAGCGGGCTTGCCACGCACCAGCACCAGCGCGTTGCGCGCCTTGGTCGCGGCGATCCAGGCTTCGCGCAACAGTGAAACATCTTCGACCGCAAGCAATTTGGTCTGCTCGATGACATCGAGGGATTGCAGCGTCGAGGTATTGTGCAGTGCGCGCACATCGTGGGCGTAGCGCAGCTGCATCAGCTGCACGGTCCATTCGATATCGGCGAGGCCACCGCGCCCGAGCTTGGTGTGGGTCGCCGGATTCGCACCGCGTGGCAGACGCTCGGCATCCACCCTGGCCTTGATCCTGCGGATTTCGCGCACCGCCTCCGCCGATACCCCACCCTCGGGATAGCGCACCTTATCGATGGTGCGCAGGAACCGGACACCGAGGTCCTGATCCCCGGCCACCTGATGCGCCCGCAGCAGGGCCTGTACCTCCCACGGCTGCGCCCACTGCTCGTAGTAGGCGGCGTAAGCGGCCAGCGTGCGCACCAGCGCACCGTTGCGCCCCTCCGGGCGCAGTCCCGCGTCGACCTGCAGCGGCGGATCGGTACTCGGCGAACCGAGCAACCGCTGCACCTTCTCCGCGATGCCGATCGCCCACTTCACGGCCCTGGTCTCGTCCGCGCCCGGACGCGGATCACAGACGAACAGCACATCGGCATCGGAACCGTAGCCCAGTTCCAAACCGCCCAGTCGCCCCATGCCGATCACCGCGAAATCGGCCGGCGCCGGTGTCCCGAGTTCGGCCTCGCTGGCCCGAATCACCGCGCGCAGTGCGGCTTCCAGCACCGCGACCCACACCGCCGACAGTGCCCGGCACACCTGCGGCACGTCCAGCATGCCGAGTAGGTCGGCCGAGGCCACCCGCGCCAATTCGTGCCTGCGCAGCGAACGAGCTGCGGCCACCGCCCGTTTCGGATCGTCGTAGCGCGCCGCCGCGGTAAGGATCCCGCGCGCGACATCTTCCGGCTGCGGGCTGAGCAATAGCGGCCCGCCGGGTCCGTCGGCATACATCCGAATCGTGTCCGGGGCATTGATCAGCAGATCCGGCAGATATTCCGAAGAGCCGAGCACGATCATCAGCCGCTGTGCGATCGCGCCCTCGTCGCGCAATTCGCGCAGGAACCAGATCTGATCGTCCAGCCCCTCCGAGACGCGCCGGTAGGCGAGCAGTCCGGCATCGGGATTCGGTGTGTCCCCGAGCCATTCGAGCAGCGTCGGCAGCAGCAGTGCCTGAATCCGGCCCTTGCGCGATACCCCGCCGGTGAGCGCTTTCAAATGGCCGAGTGCGTTTTCCGGCGCCGCGTAGCCGAGCGCCGCCAACTGCCGGATCGCCGCGTCCGGGCTCAGCCGCAGCGCGTCGGGATCCATCTTGACCACCGATTCGAGCAGTGGCCGATAGAAGAGTTTGGCGTGCAAACGCCGCACCCGCACCGCATTTCGGCGAATCTCGGTGCCGAGCACACCGACCGCGTCCTGCCGTCCGTCCGGGCGGATATGGGCGGCGCGGGCCAGCCAGCGCATGCCCTCCTCGTCATCGGCGGCGGGCAGAGTATGGGTGCGCTTGAGCCGCTGCAACTGCAGCCGGTGTTCGAGCAGACGCAGGAATTCGTAGGAGGCGGTGAGATTCGCGGCATCGTCGCGGCCGACGTACCCACCCGCGGCCAATGCCGTCAGCGCTTCCACGGTGTCCTGCACGTGCAGGGTCTCATCCACCCGGCCGTGCACCAACTGCAGAAGCTGCACGGCGAATTCGACATCGCGCAGGCTGCCGTGGCCGAGTTTGAGTTCACGCTCGCGCAGATCGGCGGGGACCAGATCCTCCACCCGGCGCCGCATCGCCTGCACATCGGCGACGAAGTCGGGACGCTCGGCAGCGGTCCACACCATGGACATCAGCGCGTCGCGGTACTGCTCCCCCAGCGCCAGATCGCCGGTCATCGGCCGCGCCTTGAGCAGGGCCTGGAACTCCCAGGTCCTGGCCCAGCGCTTGTAGTACGCGATATGCGAGTCCAACGTGCGCACCAGCGCACCCGCCTTGCCCTCGGGCCGCAGCGCCGCATCGACCTCGAAGAAAGCCGCGCTGCCCACGCTCATCATCTCGGCGGCCAAGCGGGTGGCGATGGCATCGGCCGGTTCGGCCACGAAGACGACATCGACATCGCTGACGTAGTTGAGTTCGCACGCACCGCTCTTACCCATGGCGATTACCGCCAGCCGCACCGGCACCGGTCCGTCCTTGCAGACCCTGGCCACCGCCACCGCCAGTGCGGCGGTCAATGCCGCGTCGGCGAGATCGGTGAGGTGGCGGCCGACCACCTGATACGGCAGCACCGGCTCGTTCTCCACGGTGGCCGCCAGATCCAGCGCGGCCAAGAGCATGAGTTGATCGCGATATCGCTTGCGCAGCAGTGGAATTGCCTCGGGACCGGATTGCTCGGCCCGGTGCAGTACGGCATCGGCATGCGGACTCTCGACTGGTACGGCTTGCACCGCCGCGAGCAGGTCCGCGATCAACTCCTCGCGCGCGGGAAGCTTGTCCCGCAGCAGAATTCGCCATACGGCCGGGTCGGCGACCAGATGGTCGGCGAACGCGCTCGACGATCCGACGAGTGCGAAAAGCCTGCCGCGCAAGGCGGTATCGCTGCGCAGCGTCGAATCGAGCTCGGACCAGTCATCGCCGAGCGCGGCCTGCAGCCGCGTCAGCGTCAGCAGTGCGAGGTCGGCATCGGGCGCGCGGGACAGCGCCCACAGCACCGGAATGCTGTCGATATTGTCCCAAGCCAACTCTCGTAACGAGGCGGCGGCGGTCGGCTCGAGCAAGCCGAGCCGACCGACACCAGGGACAGCTGAACGAGCAGACGGCGGCCGGACCATAAGTCCAACTTAGTTGCCCGATCATCGGTTTCCACCAGGCACGGTGGAAAGGAGTCGTAAACGTAGCCGATTCGCCGGTTTAACCGACTAGAGGCCGAGGTACTCCTTCAGCTCGTACGGCGTCACCTGGCTGCGGTAGTCGGCCCATTCCCGGCGCTTATTACGCAGGAAGAAGTCGAAGACGTGCTCACCGAGCGTCTCGGCGACCAGCTCCGAGCGCTCCATCGACTGCAGCGCCTCGTCGAGCGTGCCGGGCAACTCGCGGAAGCCCATGGCGCGCCGTTCGGCGGCGGTCAGCGACCACACATCGTCCTCGGCCTCCGGCGGCAGCGTGTAGCCCTTCTCGATGCCACGCAGACCGGCCGCGAGCAGTACGGCGAAGGTCAGATAGGGGTTGCAGGCCGAATCTGGGCTGCGGATCTCGACGCGACGCGAGGATGCCTTGTTCGGGGTGTACATCGGCACCCGCACCAGCGCGGAACGGTTGGACCGACCCCACGAGGCCGCGGTCGGCGCCTCGCCGCCGTGGATGAGTCGCTTGTAGGAGTTCACCCACTGGTTGGTGATCGCGCTGATCTCCGGAGCGTGCTCCAGGATGCCCGCGATGAACGCGCGGGCGGTCTCCGAGAGGTTGATCGGATCATCGGGATCGTGGAACGCATTGGCCTCACCCTCGAACAGGCTCATATGCGTGTGCATGGCCGAGCCCGGATACTGGGCGAACGGCTTGGGCATGAAGGTCGCGCGCACACCCTCGTCGATGGCGACTTCCTTGATCAGGTAGCGGAAGGTCATCACGTTGTCGGCCATGGACAGCGCGTCGGCGTAGCGCAGGTCGATCTCCTGCTGTCCCGGGGCGCCCTCGTGGTGGCTGAACTCCACCGAGATGCCCATCGACTCCAGTGCGTCGATGGCGTGGCGACGGAAGTTGGGGGCGGAATCGTGTACGGCCTGATCGAAGAAGCCGCCGGAATCGGCCGGGGTCGGCATCGAGCCGTCCTGCGGGCCGTTTTCCAGCAGGAAGAATTCGATCTCCGGATGCACGTAGCAGCTGAACCCGACGTCACCGGCCTTGTTGAGCTGGCGCCGCAGCACGTGCCGCGGGTCGGCCCAGGACGGCGAACCGTCGGGCATGGTGATATCGCAGAACATGCGCGCGGAGTGCTGGTGGCCCTTGCTCGTCGACCACGGCAGCACCTGAAAGGTCGAGGGATCCGGCCGCGCCACCATATCGGCCTCGGACACCCGGGCGAAGCCCTCGATGGCCGAGCCGTCGAAGCCGATGCCCTCTTCGAAGGCACCCTCTAGCTCCGCTGGAGCGATGGCGACGGACTTGAGATACCCCAACACGTCGGTGAACCAGAGACGCACGAAGCGGATATCCCGTTCTTCGAGCGTCCGCAGCACGAATTCCTTCTGGCGATCCATGTCGCCGAGCGTAAGCATCTGGCGTTAAATCCGTGTTACATACGCGCTTAGGGATTGCAATCCCATCATTCGGAATGAAACGCACGGGGTACAAGATCGCTTGACGAGCACACGATCAGCAGGTCAGACCGGCCTCCGGGACCTTCAGATCGGTGAGGTAGGAGATCACCGCGTCGTCCAGGCACTGATCACCGGCGACCAGCGCCGCGGTGTGTCGGGTACCCCGATAGGTGATCAGTGCGGCACCCAGCTGGTTGGCCAGGTCGACACCGGCCTGATACGGCGTCGCGGGATCCTCGGTGGTCGAGACCACGACCGTCTTCGGCAGACCCGGCGCCGAAACCTTGTGCGGTGTGCTGGTGTTCGGCACCGGCCAGATGGCGCACAACTCCAGCGGTGCGGCCCCGGTGCCGCGACCGTCGTCCAGGAACGGCGCCGCCTTGCGGTATTCGGAGTCCTGTCGGCCCGCCACCGCACGATCGCTGATCGGCGGATCATCGACGCAGCGGATGGCGTTGAAGGCCTCTTGCGTGTTGTCGTAGTTGCCGTCGTCGCGGCGACCGTCGTACAGATCGGCGAGCTTCAGCAGCGTGTCACCCCGCCCGTCCCGCAATTCGGACAGGCCGAGGGTGAGCACCTTCCAGAAATCATCGGAATAGAGCGCCTGCTGCACGCCGGTGATGGCATCGCTGTAGCTGAGTCCGCGCGGATCGGTGGTCGCGGCCGGTTTGGTCTCCAGCGGATTCACCAGCGCACGGAACCGCGCGACCGCCTGGGCCGGATCGGTGCCGAGCGGGCAGTCCGCCTGCTTGGCGCATTCGGCGGCGTAGGCTTCGAACGCCTGCTGGAAGCCCGCCGCCTGCCGCAGCGATTCCTGCACCGGATCCTGCGATGAGTCGACCGCACCGTCGAGTACCAGGGCGCGCACATTGTCCGGGAACTTCTCGGCATAGGCCGAGCCGAGTCTGGTGCC
Organism: Nocardia sp. NPDC052112; assembly: GCF_040680135.1. Lineage (NCBI taxonomy): Bacteria > Bacillati > Actinomycetota > Actinomycetes > Mycobacteriales > Nocardiaceae > Nocardia > Nocardia sp. NPDC052112. Next base: position 109,678 of record NZ_JBFAWD010000013.1, read on the forward strand.
GTAGGAGTAGCCGAGGTAGCTGAGTTTCGGATCGCCGAGTACGGCACGGATCACGTCCATATCCTGAACCACCTCGCGGGTGCCGACATGGGCCAGGAATTCCGTGCCGGTGCGCTCGACGCAGTGGCCGACGAACTGACGGTTCTCGTCCTCGGCCGTGGTGATGCCCTCCGGGGTGTTGTCGGTCGGCGGTTCGGCGCGTTCGGCGTCGTTCTGCTGTGCGGTCAGACAGGCGACGGTCGGGATCGAGGAGCCGACACCACGCGGATCGAACCCGACCCGGTCGAAGCGCTCGGCCAGCGGCGTCTTACCCGCGATACCCGCCATCGACAGGCCCGATACCCCCGGCCCGCCCGGGTTGAGCAGCAGGGAGCCGATGCGCTTGCCGCTGGCCGGGATTCGGGCCAGCGCGAGCTGCGCGGTCATGCCGTCGGGCTTGGCGTAATCGACGGGCACGGTGATGCGGGTGCATTCGGTATTGGGCGCGGGGCGGTCGTCGGGGGAGCCGAAATCATCGCAGGAACCCCAGTTCGCGGTCTGGCTGTAGAACTTCTCCAGGCCGGCGGGTGGTGCGGGCAGCGGACTACCCGCCTCGTCCGTGGATGCGCTGCATCCGGCCGCCACCACTGCCAACGCCACCGCGACCAGCACACCGCGTGACCCACTACGCACCACAGACATGTGGAAGATCCTGGCATGCTCGCCTCACCGTGCTCCCCGCCTCCCCGGATCTTTTGCTGCCTCGAGCCTTGGTCACCTGGCCGACGGTCGTCGCGTTGGCATTGTGATGTGACCAATTGCACCGCCCTTGGCCTTAAGCGGGCCGGATACGCGGTGCACACTGAATGTTGTCAAGAAACCCGGGGACCCGGACGGGCCTCGAGGCGACAACCACGAAAGGGACGATGATGTCCGTATCCGAAGCGGAAACCCCTGCCTACGGCGCTGCTCCGGCCGCTGGCAAACCGGCAAGGCGCAAGACGCGGGTACCTCATCTGCAGCAGATGAAGGCCGAAGGCGAGAAGTGGTCCATGTTGACCGCCTACGACTATTCCTCCGCTCGCATCTTCGAAGAGGCCGGTATTCCGGTCCTGCTGGTCGGCGACTCCGCCGCCAACGTCGTCTACGGCTACGACACCACGGTGCCGATCACCGTCGACGAACTCATCCCGCTGGTCCGTGGTGTGGTCCGTGGTGCACCGCATGCGCTGGTGGTGGCCGATCTGCCGTTCGGCACCTACGAATCCTCGCCACAGCAGGCGTTGGCCACCGCGACCCGGTTCATGAAGGAGGGCGGTGCGCACGCGGTCAAGCTGGAGGGCGGTGAGCGCGTCGCCGAGCAGATCGCGCTGATCACCTCGGCCGGTATTCCGGTAATGGCGCACATCGGGTTCACCCCGCAGAGTGTCAATACCCTCGGTGGGTTCCGGGTGCAGGGTCGTGGCGACGGCGCCGAACAGCTCATCGCCGATGCCATCGCGGTGCAGGAGGCCGGTGCGTTCTCCGTGGTGATGGAGATGGTGCCCGCCGAACTGGCCGGCCAGGTGACGCGCAAGCTGACCATCCCGACGATCGGCATCGGTGCCGGCGCGGAATGCGATGCGCAGGTACTGGTCTGGCAGGATATGGCGGGCTACACCAGCGGCAAGACGGCCAAGTTCGTCAAGCGGTTCGCCCGGATCGGCGACGAATTGCGTTCCGCCGCAGCCGCTTATGCCGACGAGGTGCGTCGAGGCACCTTCCCCGGCCCCGAGCACAGCTTCTGAGTTCACGATGACCGGCCGAGCGGTGCACGCACCAGCAGCGCTGCTCGGCCGACCCGTGCAACCGATGCTCGACTGGGCTACCGGAGTCCTCACCGATCGCGGCGTGAAAATCGTTGGGAAGCCGGAGGAAACGCGACGGCGGCCATGGTCGTTGCTCGTGCGCATCCCGACCGATGCGGGCCCGATATGGTTGAAGGCCAATGCTCGTGCCGGTGCGCACGAGGGGGCGTTGCTCCAGGCGCTGGCACGGCTGCGCCCCGGCAGTGTGCTCGAACCCCTTGCAGTGCAGCCGGATCACGGCTGGTTCCTCAGCCCCGACGGCGGTGCCACCGCACGGGATTGCGCCGCCGCGTGGACCGAGTTGGTCCGCTACTACGCCGACCTCCAGTTCGCGATCGGCGATCACATCGATGAGCTGCGTGCCACCGGCACACCGTATCTGCCACCGTCCCGACTGATCACGGTGTACCGGCATTTCGAACCACGCGTCCCGGGCCTCGGCGAGACGATCGCCGAAGCCGCGGCGCGGCTCGCCGAATTCGGCAGGCTGAGTATCGAACACAATGATCTGCAGCCGGGCAATGTGTTCACCAATTCCGAGACGAACACGCTGTTCGACTGGGGTGATGCGGTGATCACCCACCCATTGCTGTGCTGGCGCGTACTGCGCGGTCCGCACCGCACCGAGTACCTGGACCAGTGGCAGCAGCACGATGCCGTCACCGATACCGAAATCGCCCTCGCCGACCGACTGGCACCACTGGTCGCCCTGCATCCGTGGCGCACCATCGATGCGTCGCCACCGCGCTTCGCACGCTTTCTGAACGGCTTGCTCGACGAGCTGCGCGCGGGCTTTGACCAGGCTTGATCGGTGGCGCCCGGCAAACTCGTGCGGGCCACACGCGGCAAATAATGGCAGACTCGAAGCCGACAATACCGACACGAGCAGAGGTACCGATGCCGCAACCCCGTTGGATTTCACGCTGCACGCTACTGGTGGCGGGCGTTTTCGCCGCGGCGGCGCTCACCGCCTGCGGGAACGACTCGAGCCCCGCGCCCACCGGCAGTTCGAGCTCGACCACCGGATCGGCGACGGCCACCAGCGCGGGTAAGACCACCAGCGCACCGCCGACGACCCTGGAGATCTCCGACGCCTCCGCCACCCAGCTGTGCGACATGATCCGCCCGGAGCTGTCGAATTGGCGGGTGCAGGGTCCGACGTTGGGCCGGATCGGGCTCAATGCGCTGGTACACGAATGGGCGCTGCGCAACGGTGGCATCAACGGGCATGTGCTCGCCGATAAGGCGATGATCGACCGGATCACCACCAAGAGCTGCGCCGATGTGCACCAGCAGGCGATCGAGGCGCTGGAACTGCCCGATCTGGCTTCGGGGCTTGCCTTCTGATGCGCACTCTCTACCCCGCGATCCAGCCGTATGAAACCGGCATGCTCGATGTCGGCGACGGCCATTCGGTGTACTGGGAGATCAGCGGCAATCCGGACGGTAAGCCCGTGGTGTTCCTGCACGGCGGACCCGGCGGCGGCACCGAACCGTTCCACCGGCAGTTCTTCGATCCAGCCGCATACCGGATCGTGCTGTTGGATCAGCGTGGCTGCGGACGGTCCACCCCGCATATCGCGGACGGGGCCAGTCTGGCGACCAACACCACCGGGCATCTGATCGCCGATATCGAAGCGCTGCGTATTCATCTCGGCATCGACCGCTGGCAGGTATTCGGCGGATCGTGGGGTTCCACGCTCGCGCTCGCCTATGCGCAACAGTATCCGGATCGAGTCACCGAGCTGGTGCTGCGCGGGATCTTCCTGTTGCGCCGCAAGGAGATCGACTGGTACTACAACGGCGCCGCGGGCAACATCTACCCCGACGAGTGGGAGAAGTTCCTGGCTCCGGTGCCGGTGGACGAACGCGACAGCGATCTCGTGCAGGTGTATCACCGCCTGCTGCACTCCCCCGACCAGCAGGTCGCCCAAGCGGCCGCCATTGCCTGGTCCACCTGGGAGGGGGCGACGAGTTCGCTACTGCCGAACTCGGATCGGGTGCAGGAGAGCGCCGAGCCGCGGTTCGCGCTGGCATTCGCCACGATCGAAAACCACTACTTCGTCAATGGCGGATTCCTCGCCGAGGGACAGCTGCTGCGCGATATCGACAAGATCGTGCATATCCCAGCCGTCATCGTGCAGGGTCGCCACGATGTCGTCTGCCCGGCGACCAGCGCATGGGAATTGCACCGCGCCTGGCCCGGTTCGGTACTGCATATCGTCGACGATGCCGGTCATGCCGCGGCGGAACCGGGAATCACCCACCATCTCGTCGAAGCAACCGACGGATTCGCGAAGGTGAGCTGATCATGGTCAGGGCCGGAACCGCTGTCGTAACCGCACTGCGCGACGACGTCGACCGGCTGCTGGCCGCCGAACCGGACGTCCGTGCCGACGCCTGGGATTCGGTGCACCAGATGCGGGTTGCGACGCGCAGACTGCGCAGTGTGCTGCGCTCCTATCGCACGCTCTTCGAAGCCACGCCGATCGCCGAGATGCAGCATGAGCTGAAGTGGCTGGCCGATCTGCTCGGTGTGGCGCGGGATGCCGAGGTGCGGGCGGAACGGTTCACGGCGCTGCTGGCCGCACATGCGCCGCAGGGCGAATTCGCCCGGCTCGCAACGAAATCGACGGTTCCGAAGGCGGCCGGCAACGGCCATATGCCCGCCACAACGGAGCAGGTGCGCACCGAATTGGTCGACGCGGAACGCGACCGGTACACGAGCGCGCATGCGGAGATTCTCGACGCCCTCGATCAACACCGCTATCACGCACTGCGCCATCGTCTTTCGGCCTGGCGCACCGAGCCGCCGCTCGATGCCGACAAGTCGAAACAGTCCGCCGCCGAGGTCTTCGAACGCATCCTGCGCAAAGATCGCAAGCGTCTGCGGCGGCTGGTCTACGCCGAACCCAGCGTCTCACCCGCCGAGCGCGTCGAACTGCTGCACGATATCCGCAAGGGCGCCAAGCGCCTGCGCTACTCGTGCGAAGGCGCGACCGATGTACTCGGCGGGTCCGCGAAGGACCTCGGTGCCGACGCGAAACGCCTGCAAACCGTACTCGGCGACCACCGCGACGCCGTCGAATCCCGCGAAGCCATCCTGGCCCGTGCCGCCGAAACCCACGCCACCGGCATCAACGCGACGATCTATGAATTCCTCGCCGACGCCGAGGAAATCGCCGCGGGCGAAGCGCTGGCCAAATACCCCGCAGCCGCCGCCTTCGTTTCCGGGTGAGATACCGGGTTCGGGGCCTCGATTCAGGTCGACCTTGCCGTTCGGGAGGAGGATCGGCATGGTGAGCGCGGGGGAAGCGAGGTTGGGTCGCGCGGATCGCCTCAACACAGACCAGCGAGTTTGTAGAGCACCAAAGAACCGGCGACAGCGACGTTGAGGCTGTGCCCCGTGCCGACCATCGGGATCTCGACGGCCATATCCAGCAATTCCAGCCCCTCCGGTGGGATACCGGTGGATTCGTGGCCGAGCACGACGACGGTGCGTTTGCGCGCGACGGGCAGATCGGCGAGTCGAACGGATTCGTCGGTGAGTTCCACGCCAACGATCGCCGACCCCCCGTCACGCTGACGCTGCAGCCATCGATCCACCCGCCCGTCGATCCAGTGCACACACTGGCGATGGCGCAGCGTATTGCCGTGGCCGAGCGCATCGGGCACCCAGGGACGGCGTGGCACCGCCATACACGCGCCGACCGCATCGCAGGTACGAAGCAGCGTACCGAGGTTGACACCGTGTTTGGGCCAAAGCGGTGCCGCGAGTAGATGATTCCAACAGCCGTGCGAGCGCTGACGGCGTTGGCGGCGGATTTCGGGGCGGGTGCGTACCCGCGCGGCCGTCATCGGCGCGCGGGAATCCCCTTCCCGAGGGCGCGGAGGTCGTGGCAGACAAGGAATTCCATCACGGTGATGCTTCGCGGCGCATCCGGGCCATCGACGTGGCCGGTCATCCGAACGACCGGCCCTACGGTCCCAGCATACCGTCGGTGCGACCGCGCGCCGAAGCTAGGGCCGCAGCACCGACACCAGGAACTCGGTCTGGTCGTACACCGTCTGCTCGAAGATATCGTCGAAGTAGACATCGAAATGCCCTACCGGATAACGCTTTACGATCGCGTGCTTGGTGCGTTCGGCGGCGCGCAGGGTCGGTTTCGGCGGTGCGATGCTGTCGTTGTCGGCGACCGCGTAGAAGACCGGCATCTTCAATGCCTTGGCCCGGCGCCCAGGGGAATCGAACAGTGTCGAGAATGCGACTCGGGCAGCGACTTTCGGTTCGTAGGTCTCGCTCTCCTCGGCGAGCCTGCCGAAACCTTCCGGCACATCCGGTGCGCTCATCAGCGCCGCCGCCCGCTTGCGCCCGGCCAGCCGGATGCCGATGGGCTTGCGCCGGATCGAACCGACGAGCAAATCGGTGGCCGCGAGGGTGGCCACCTTGGTCAGGCTGGTCGGACCCTTGGCTATGGCCGAGGCCCAGCCGCTGGTGAACGGTACCTGGGCGACGACGGCCGCGATGTAGTCGTCGTCGGGCGCGACCGCCAACACATGGCCGCCGCCGAAAGAGGTGCCCCACAGCGCGATTCGGGTCGCGTCGAAGCCGCGCAGCGTGCGCGCGTAAGCGATGGCCGAGCGCCAGTCCTCGCGCTGCCGGGCGATGTGTGGCAGCTGACGCGGCGCACCCTGACTGGCCCCGAAATGCCGGTAATCGAATACCAGCACGCCCATTCCGGCGGCGGCGAAGCGCCGGGCGTACCTATCCAGTCCCATCTCCCGGTTTGCGCCGAGACCATGCCCCATGACGACGAGCGGGCGGGGCTTGGGGATGCCGGCGGGCGGATACAGCCAAGCAGCGCACTGCTCGCCACCCGAGGGAAAACTGACCTCGACACGTTCCATGGCACCTCACCGTACTGTTCGGTCCGCACTTCTGCCCCCCGACCGGTCATGAGGTCAGGCCAGTGATCAAGGTACCCCTTGATCGAAGTAGGCTAAACGCTGCGGACGAGTTGGCCGGGCGGCCGCGGTGACGGGAACGGGCACACGAGTGCCGCAGCCTGTCGCCGAGGAAAGTCCGGACTCCACAGAGCAGGGCGGTTGCTAACGGCAACCCGGGGTGACCCGCGGGAAAGTGCCACAGAAAACAGACCGCCCATGATCCCTCGGGATCGTGCGGTGAGGGTGAAACGGTGCGGTAAGAGCGCACCAGCGCCCCGGGTGACCGGGGCGGCTAGGTAAACCCCGCCCGGAGCAAGGTCGAAGGTCGCATCGTTCGCGGTGCGGCTGCGCAGGTGTTCGAGGGCTGCTCGCCCGAGCCTGCGGGTGGACCGCTCGAGGCACCCGGCAACGGTGTGTCCAGATGGATGGCCGTCACCCGGTGAGAACCGGGGACAGGATCCGGCTTACAGGCCAACTCGTCCGCCCCTGCAATCCGGTGCTCGCCGGTGCCATGATGGAAGTGGACCGCTGAGCCGGAATTCGGTGCGGTCAGGCACTTCGCACAGGGTGTAAGCCATGGATATTCTTGCCGTCATCGGGGCAATTTTCGGGGTGGGAGCGGTCGCGGGCGGGGTGCTCACCGCGTTGAGCGCGCGCGTGGTCAGCCAATACGAGAAGGGGCTGGTATTCCGGTTCGGCCGGGTGGTCGGAACCCGAGATCCCGGACTGCGCATGCTTATTCCGTTCGTGGACCGGATGCGCAAGGTCTCCACGCAGATCGTCACCATGCCGGTGCCCGCACAGGACGGCATCACCCGCGACAACGTGACTGTGCGCGTCGACGCCGTGGTTTATTTCCGGGTGATCGATCCGGTCTGTGCGGTAGTGGAGGTGCAGAACTATCTGTTCGCGGTTGGGCAGGTGGCGCAGACGTCCTTGCGGTCGATTATCGGAAAGAGTGATCTGGACAGCCTGTTGTCCAATCGCGAGGAGTTGAACAAGGGGCTGGAGATCATGATCGATAGCCCGGCGCTCGCCTGGGGTATTCATATCGATCGGGTGGAGATCAAGGATGTGTCGATACCGGATTCGCTGAAGCGCTCGATGTCGCGGCAGGCCGAGGCCGAACGGGAACGGCGGGCGCGGGTTATTTCCGCCGAGGGCGAATTGCAGGCGTCGAAGATGTTGGCGCAGGCGGGCGCCCAGATGTCGGAATCGCCGGCGGCACTGCAATTGCGGCTGCTGGAGACTGTGGTTCAGGTTGCGGCGGAAAAGAATTCGACATTGGTGCTGCCGTTCCCGGTGGAGTTGCTGCGGTTCCTGGAACGCGGCACGCCGTCCGGGGCGAGCGCCGCCGACACCGCGGCCGAGTCCACCCCGACCGCATCCGAGTCCACCCCGACCGGATCCGAAACCACACCGGAGATCACTCCGCCCGAGCCGACACCGGCGCTCGATCGGGGCAACACGCCAGTGGCCGACCAAGATGGTATTCGCCCGTAACACAACGGGCGTATACCGATACGGGTACGGCTGACCATTTCGAGCGACCGCAAGGATCGCTACGGCCGATTGCGCCGTACGACCGCATCGGTAGCACAACGTAAGGAAACCGGGCCGATGTCCATACTGATTCCCGTGATCGCGATCATTGTCATGATTGTCGTGGGGTATGTCTTGAAATACCTGCCCAATTACTTGCCGTGGCTGAAGGATTGAAGGTTCCAGCTCAGCAGAGCATCTTCGCCATCTGATAGATCGCCTGGGCCTCTTCCTTGGAGGCCTCGGTGGTGCCCTTCGTGCGCTTGATGACGTTCTGGACGACCTCGTCCTCGCCCTTGCCGGCCTTGATGTCCTTGCAGGTCTCGACCAGGATGTCGCGGATCTTGGCGTCGTCTTTGCCCTCGGCGAGCTTGGGGAAGGCGCTGCGGTAGCTGACGACGAACGTCCCCGCCTTGACGTTGTCCAACGTTTCGCCGCCTGCGGCCTTGGTCGCCGACGTCGTCGCGGAAGCGGGCGCGGCGGAGGAGTCCTTATCATCGCCGCAACCGGCAAGGAGCAGGGCGAATACGGTGAAGCTGGCCGCGATTGCGGCGGTAGTTCTGGTCACGCTGCGGGATGGTAGCGGTACTTGGGAAACGTCGCCTCCCGTGTGGTTAACGGAAGGCGACGAGCACCGCATCGGTGACGGTGAGGTCAGAGCGGGTTGACCATGAAGACCTGAGCCCAATAAGCCGCCTGTTCGGGGCCGAGCAGCGGCATCAGGTAATCGAAAAGAATCGTTGACATCAGTGGATAACTCCCAATTGTCGACGTACAGGTGACTTGCGAATGTGCGGGACAAACTCGACCCCGCCACGCCGGGGAACCATAGCAGCCGGTGTGTGACGTCGCCGGGCTCGGCGTGGCCGGCATGGCGATTGGGGTGGTACTGGCCTAGAACGTGAGCGACGTCATAGAGTAGGCGCCGTTGGTAAGACCCGCTTGGCGGTCCGCCACGAATCTCACATTCTTCGATCACGGAAGCAGGTCACAACTCTATGCGGATTGTTCGTTCACTGGTCGCCGGTGCGCTCATCGCCGGGGCCGCATCGGTTTTCGCCATGCTGGGCACCGGGTCCGCCGCAGCGGTCGCGGTCACCCCGCTGGCGGGTGGGGTCCAGGTCGACCTCAACTCGGCCGACACCGCCTGGGTACACCAGAACCACATCGGGCAGGCCATCGCCGGTCTGCCGCATCCGTCCGCGGCGTCGTTCGGCGAGGCGCTCGACGCGGCGGCGGACGTTTCCGCCAGCGTCCCGGGTGGACGGGTGACCTTTACCGTGTACGGCCCGCTCAATGAATTGAACGGCACCATGTTGGCATTGCAGTAGCGACCGACTGCGACAACGTGGAACTCCACCAGCGGATCGTGTCGGCGCCGGTCGATTTCGGCGCCATTCGATCCGAATTCGGATTGGCCTCGACCTATCCCGCCGAGGCCACCGCGGCGGCCCGCGACGCGATCGACGCGTTCGCGGGCGCTCGCGCCGATCGCACCGATATTCCCTTCGTCACTATCGACCCGCCCGGTGCCATGGATCTGGACCAGGCGGTGCATATCGAACGCACCTCTTCCGGTTTTACCGTCCACTACGCGATCGCCGATGTCGCCGCCGTAGTGGATCCCGTCGGCCCGCTGGCCGAGGAAGCGGGCGCGCGTGGCCAGACCTTCTATCTCCCCGACGGCACCGTGCCGCTGCACCCGCCAGTGCTTTCGGAGAATTCCGCGAGCCTGCTGCCCGACCAGACCAGACCCGTCGCCCTGTGGATCATCGAATGCGATGAGAACGCGGAGCCGCAGCGATACTCGGTGGTCCGTGCCACCGTGTGCTCGCGGGCCCGACTCGACTATGCGAGCGTCCAGGCCGACGCCGACGCGAACCGTCTGCATCCCTCGATCGCGGCCCTGCCGGAATTCGGCACGCGGCGCATCGAGGCCGGGCTGGCCCGCGGTGCGATCGGGCTGCGCTTGCCCGCCCAGAGTGTGATCCGGGACGACAGGGCCGTCGGGCACTGGCGGCTGGTAGTGGAACCGCGCACCGCCGCCGATGACTGGAACGAACAGATTTCCCTGCTGACCGGCATGTGTGCGGCGCGAATCATGTTGGACGGCAGTGCATCCGACGGTGCGCCGCGTGGCGGTGAGCGCATCGCAATGTTGCGGACGATGCCGCCGCCCGCCGATTCGGCGATCGATTCGATGCGCAGGACGGCCGCGGCGTTGGGGGTGGTCTGGCCCGCGGATCAGTCCGTCGGCCGGATGTTGGCCGGGCTCGATCCGAATGCGCCTGCGACATTGGTGCTGATGTCGGAGGCGACCGGGTTGCTGCGTGGTACGGGGTATACGGTGCTCGGCGGTGTGGCTGCCGCGGCCGCGAATGGTGCCGGGGTAGCGGGTTCGCCATCGGCGGACGACGTGTCATCGGCGGGCGGTGCGCGGTCTGCGGACGGCCCGGAGCCGGGCGCCGGTTTGCGGTCGGCCGGTGATGCCGAGTCGTCGGGCGGCGCGGGCCTGTCGGGCAGTTCGGGCGTGATCGGCGGTGCAGGTTCGGTGGGCAGTGCCGGTTCGATCAGCGGTGCGGGCTCGGTGCGCGGCGGGCGGACCGGCGCCAAGCCTGCGAATCACCCACAGACCATGAACAAACTGCAGCACAGCGCGATCGGTGCCCCCTATGCGCACGTCACCGCACCGCTGCGTCGCCTCGCCGACCGCTTCGCCACCGAGATCTGCCTGGCCCGCTGCGCCGGAACCGAAGTACCGCAATGGGTCCGCGACGGCCTGTTCTCCACCGCCGAGTCGATGAAGCGCAGCGACAGCCTCGCAGGCAAGGTGGAACGCGCCTGCATCGACCTCACCGAAGCCACCCTGCTCGCCGAACGCAGCGGCTCGATCTTCGAAGCCGTTGTGGTCCGCGAAGCCAACGGCACCCGCCCCGCCGAGGTCTTCATCGCCGACCCACCGGTAGTCGGCCCCTGCATCGGCGCACCGCCGGAAGGCGCGCAGGTCCCGGTGCGCCTGGTCGCCGCCGACCCCGTCGCCCGCAAGATCAGCTTCGGCTATCCGGCCTGACGCCCGGCACCGGTATCCACCGGAGGGGGTGGAACTGCTGGATATGGCCATCACTCGCCGACCAGGCGCGGATACGTCGCGATCTCACTCCGGTGCGCGCCGACGATGAGTTGATCGTCGAGTTGCGGAAAGCGGCATGGCCTCTCGGACCGCGACCGCCGGGCGGATCCGTCCGGAAAGGCCGATGTGCGGATGCCACACAGAGAGTCATTGTGAACCGAGCAGTGATTGCGTCGGGGTGATGGAGCGGATCCGGAGCAGGATGTCGAACCATTCACCCAGGCCGGCACCAGCGATGTAATGGTTGGCATCGCGGTCCGGGTCGTAGGTTCCGATCACGAGACGGAGTTTCGCGGGCTCGCGCAGCCATCGTTGTACCGCGTCTGCAGGCGGATTTCGCAAATCGAGCAAATAGTTCTCGCGTCCGGGCAGGTCGAGCATTGTGTCGGCGAAATCTTTCGCCGGCGCGGGGATGACCGTGTCGGCACGGACCTGGCCGTGATGGAAGGTGACCGCCACCGATAGGTAGCCGGTGCCGAACCGTTTCCGGAGCAGAGATCCTGTGGTCGGGAACTCTTGCGACATCGCAGCCAGGGTGAGCCGGTTCGCGACCGCTGTATTCGACACCCCTTCCCAGTACACGATGCGCTGCCCGGTGCGATCGTGCCAATCGGCGATGCGGTCGGCCGCGTCCGCGCTTTCGGCGGCGAAGTCACGACGTCCGGAGGCGGTGCTGAACTCGTGGTATCGCACGATGAGACGGGCTGCGTCCAACACGGCGGGCGCATCGGCCGCACCGGGCAACGACTCGACCAGTGTCAGCGCATCTCGGGCGTAGTCGACGAACGGGCGCCCGGGGTGGGTACCGTTGGCGCGCTGTATGTGCTCGCCCAACCGGTGGGCGGTGACGATCGGGTCGTAATGCGAGCTCAGCTCGCCGAGCCGTTCCGGCGCAACAGTTCTGACGAACGCCGTCACTTGCCCATAGTGTGCAGGCTTCGCGGCCTCGGACGTCAGGCCGAACAGCCGCAGTGGATCATCCGGGTGCGCGCAATTGAAGGCCCGCGCCCATTCCAGCACCGCGAGTGTCTCGGAGTTGCGCCACGGGACCCAGACGTCGTCGAGCAATGTGCGCGGGTCACCGACACCCGTGCGCGCATACTCGTCGACGGCCGCGATGACGGCGACGTCGTCGAGCAGCGCCAGCGCCCGAAACCCCTTTTGCTCCACCAACATCCGCAGTATTCGATGCGCGGTTGCGGACAGTTCGTGCCCGGCGCGGGTGGTCATACCGATACCGGCGACGGTGATGTCACCGGCGGCCCGATCAGCCAGCACTTCGAGATCGGCGAGTGGCCCGTCGGCCTCGACCACATCGAGCGGCTGGGCCGTGTCGTGAATCCATTGCCTGACCTCGGCGGCGTCGGGTGCCGGGTACGACATGATGTCCTCCTACAGTGAGCGAACGGCCCCGCCGTGCGGGACGGGGCAGCTGAGTAGCTACGAAAAATGCCTTTAATCGCAAAGCCAATTAACTTTGGAGACAAAGGTAATTGGCGGTGAAGCAGCTGTCAACGACGGAATCGGGATCGGATTCAGCAGGACCGGACACCGACGACGCGGCTCGAGCGATACTGCCGCTGCTCATGCCCCGGCTGGTCGGTCCGGCCCAGAGATCGCAGCCCCGAGGAGTTGCGGTCCCTGCCGCTGGCGCAGCGACATGCTGTTGTCGTACCCGTTTTCGCCGGATCCCTCGCGCGCTACGAACTCGCCGGGCTCTGCCGACCCGGTGCCGCGGAAGTTCGAGCCCTCGACGTAGGTCGCGGTAGATTGCGGTGGAATTCACCTCGGAAGTGGGGAACGTGCGATGAGCGATCCATTGACACTGGAGATTCGGCGGCAACGGCTGTTTCATCGGCTCCGGGAACTACGCGGGGAATTGGCCGAGCTCGACGGCGATTACGGTGCGTTGCAGGCGTCGGGGATATTGGTCGATACCGAGGGGATCGGGGCACTCACGACCCCCGCCTACTGCATAGCCGGGGCGCGAGAAGTCTTCGAGGAGACCATGACGGCACCCGCCCCGCCGAGGTCTTCATCGCCGACCCACCGGTAGTCGGCCCCTGCATCGGCGCGCCCTCGGAAGGCGCGCAGGTCCCGGTGCGCCTGGTCGCCGCCGACCCCGTCGCCCGCAAGATCAGCTTCGACAACCCCGTCTGACGCCCGGCACCGGTATCCACCGGAAGGGGTGGAACCGCTGGATATGGCCATCGCGATCCCGACCGTAGGCACCGGGCACAGCCTCGAGGTTGCCGTCGCCGGTGCATTCGCGGATCGGTATCCGAGTGGTTCGAGCGATCGTTGTGAGACCGTTCAGGGACGGCGCTCGGCCACCACCCGAAACTCCTCGGCGTACGGTCCCGTGACCTCAAACGTGACCGTTGCCGGTTCCGCCGCGTCACCATCGGACTCCGGACCACCTGGGACGATGGACCTTGCCAGCTCTCGAAGTCCGTCAAGCGTCAATGCGTCGAAACCTCTTTGTTTCCAATGGTATTCGAGCGGTGAGGGTGGATTGTCGGCCGTATCGAGCAGTGCCAGCAAAAGATCTTCCCAGCAGATCACGTCCCCGTGCCCTTGCTCTGCGGCTATCTCGACGGCGCGACGCAACGCAGCGATGACGCTGGCGTTTGCCCCAGTGATCGTGGTTACCGACTGATGTTCGGCCATGGCCGACACCTTATCGGCCGTAGCGGCTATTGCCGCTGGACTCGAAGATCTCCCACCCGTTGTACTCGCGGCCTCCGACACACCAAATCCGAATGGCCCTCCCCGGTGCCGGACACATCACCTTGTCCTCCCTGGTCACCGGTTGCTCAGCGCAGCGGACCACTATCCCGCCAGACTGCTCGCACATTTCGATCGTGATTACCGATGCCGGGGAGGTCAGCAACACCAGCACAGCAGTAGCGGCTGCAACAACAAAAACGAGTCGCGAAATGTTGTACCGCAAGGAATTTCCTCATTCCTGGTGCCTGACCGGCCGGGAGCCGATCAGTACTCCCGTGACGGGTCGGGCTTCATCCCGCCCGTGTCCTCGCGTTCGATCCGTTCGCGGATGCCCCAGACGGTGCGGTCCTGCGAAATCCGTTCCGGCCACACGATCACTCCGACCATCACCGCAAGCGGCAGGCCGAAGCACACGACCCACCCGAGCATGATCACGGCAAGTCTCGGAGCAGTCGCAGCACCTTGGCGCATGTCTCGGCGGCTGCGGGTTCGACGGGGCTGAGATCGTGATTCACGACGGCAGCACCCGGAACCCTGCGAGGGAGACTCCCTTGAAGGCCCGACTCCAGATAGAACCCTTGCCCCTCGTCGTTGTCCTCCTCGCCGTAGTCGGTGATCTCCAACAACCCACCTGGAAACACGAACAGTCTTGTGCGCCTGTCCATCTCGACTCCTGTAGTCCGGTGCTGGTAGGCACCCCGTGACCGGTTGGCGTCACATGTCACGGGGGCCAGCTCCGACGCTAAGGAGCCGCAGCGGATAACAGCCAGGAGTGTGCACAACTGTGCTCAGATTTATCTATCAGTCCACAAAGTCGGATAAACCGGGGATCATGTATGGGAGACAGCTACCCCAGAAATCATCGAAATCCCACACCTGCTAACGGGATTCGCCGAACCCGATACGTTCATCGGGTCGGCTATGTCCGACACCGGCCGGGGCACGTTCACCCTGTCCGGCCGACCAGTCGCCGAGCCTGAGACCCTGGCTCAGCTCGACCTTGCCCCCAACGAGACAGCGATTGAAGTTCCGAAGATCAGGAGGACGTTCTACGGTGCTCTACCTTCAGCATGAGCCGCCGGACTGGTTTGCCTTGTTCCGCGATTGCAAGGCCGAAGCGTTCCCCCTTGAAGTTCGGGACGCCTACGCCGTACCGACTGAGTCGGACCGGTTTCGCCGGTTCCTCGCCGGAGAGCCCGCGTTGCCGGACGAGCACAAGAACCGTTGGAACGATCTCATCCGGGAGACGACCGGACGGGGTGTGACTGTCAGCCGGGTACGTGTGGTCACGGTTCCGCACACCGACTATCACCGTTGGTTGCTGTCGGTGACCGATACGAACACCGCGGCAGGTGAGGACATCCGGTACGTGCCCCGGCATCTCGCTGGCGAAGTACCCCCGGATGACTGGTGGCTCATCGACAGCGAGCGCGTTGTCTACAATCTTGTGAACGAGCAAGGGAAGCCATCGGGTCTGGCTGTGACCGCTGACCCGGGAATCGTCGGCTACTCCCGGGGTGTGAAAGAACGACTGTGGGAGCTGGCTACCCCGTACACGGAGTACGTCAGCCAGTGAGCAGTGTCCACGATGCGCGGGAAGCTCTCGGGGTGCGTCTCCGGGAGCTTCGCCGTACGGCCGGGCTGACCAACCGCAAGCTGGCCCAGCTCTCAGGCTGGCATGAGTCGAAGGTGTCCAAGATCGAATTCGGACGGATCAAACCGTCCGATGACGACATTCGGGCGTACTGCGAACATGCAAACGCCAGTGACCAACTCCCAGACCTGCTGGCCACCCTCCACAACATCGAGGTTGCATACCTCGAATGGCGGAAGATCCTCGGAACCGGGCTGAAGCGTCGGCAACAGAAGTCGCTGAAGCTCGAAGCGGAAGCAACCCACATCCGCGACTATCAGCCGCAGATCATTCCCGGCCTGTTGCAGACGGCTGAGTACGCCGAGGCCAAGCTACGCCGGGGTATCCAGTTCCACCAGGTACCCGACGACGTAGACGAAGCCGTGTCGAAGCGGATGGAACGGCAACGCATCCTGTATCAGCGTGACCACCTGTTCCACTTCCTGATTGCTGAGCAAGCGCTCTACACCACCGTTGGCACGGATGCCGTCATGATCGGTCAGCTTGACCGGCTGGCCTCAATCCTCGGAATGCCCAGGGTCACTATCGGCATCGTTCCGGCCACGGCCGAGGCCCTTGTGGTGTCCACCAACTTCGCCATGTTCGACAACCGGCTGGTCATGGTGGAAGGAACAGCCGCGGAGCTGACCATCACGCAGCCACGCGAAATAGCGACCTACGGCCGCGCATTCAAAACCCTTGCCGGACAGTCTGTTATCGGCGAGGCTGCGCGAAAGCTGATCAGGGCAGCACTCGACAAACGACGCCGACGGCCCCCGGAATGACGAACCGGGGGCTATCGGCCTGATTACTCGCACA
This sequence comes from Nocardia sp. NPDC052112, assembly GCF_040680135.1. NCBI lineage: Bacteria > Bacillati > Actinomycetota > Actinomycetes > Mycobacteriales > Nocardiaceae > Nocardia > Nocardia sp. NPDC052112. The sequence continues at coordinate 126,305 of NZ_JBFAWD010000013.1, forward strand.
CGACGGCAGCGGTAATCATGGTGGCTCGTCGACTTGCATACCCGTGCACGATCGCTCAGGCAGGTTCGGTGGCGGACTCCCCCTGCTTCACGCGCTCTCGGATGTCCTCGGGAATCCGAAGCTCGAACCACATTGAGCCGCCCGCACCAGCTGCGCGGCCACGTCCCGAGACTTTGAACTTGGCTGTGATCCCAAACCGCACCAACAGATCACGTCGGCCTGTGGTGTCCTCGCCATTCCAAACGTCAGCGTAGCTACGGCCGGTCGGCCGGTACTCGGTCCGAGCCTCAGACATCGGGAGTTGTTCAAGCTCCTGAATCTGAGCATCAAGGGCCGCAATCTGTTTCGTGAACCGTTCTTTGGCGGTCCGGCTCCCGACTGTGCCAAGTAGCGCTGTCAGTTCGTCCATGGCCTCTACAGCGGCCTCGAGTTCGGTTTGATGATCCTCGGCCGCCTTGGTGCGCTCTTCGACGGCTTCCAGCTCAACCTCGGCGACACCGGCAATCACATTCGCGATCAGTCGACCTACCCATGTGCTCAGGTTGAAATTCTCGGTGACCGAGACCATGGATTTGCCACGGTCGTTACACCACGCCACCACTTTGTTCAGGTAGATGGAACCGGTAGCCAACCGGTCCAGTTTCCAACACACAACGACGTCCCATGCGTCCCGTTGCTCAGCCCGAACCACGGCCCGAGCTTCGGTGTGTCGAACGGGTCGACAGACCGGGACACGTCGATGTCCTCGGCCCATCCGATCACCTGGTGTCCGATGGCCTCGGCCCAGCGCTCGACAATCTCGCGTTGGCGCTCCACGGAATTGGACTCATCAGAGAACCGAGACAACCGAACACACGCATGTGCGTCACAGTAGATAACCCCTGGTTAGGCGCTATCCCCAGCTTGCATAGCCGGAGAACTCCGAGGGATCCCTCGTGCGCTACGAACTCGCCGGGCTCTGCCGACCCGGTGGCGCGGAAGTTCGAGCCCTCGACGTAGGTCGCGGTAGATTGCGGTGGAATTCACCTCGGAAGTGGGGCACGTGCGATGAGCGATCCATTGACACTGGAGATTCGGCGGCAACGGCTGTTTCATCGGCTCCGGGAACTACGCGGGGAATTGGCCGAGCTCGACGGCGATTACGGTGCGTTGCAGGCGTCGGGGATATTGGTCGATACCGAGGGGATCGGGGCACTCACGACCCCCGCCTACTGCATAGCCGGGGCGCGAGAAGTCTTCGAGGAGACCATGATCGAACTCGACGCCGCCGCCGATGCGCTCGAGCGCGCCGGTGTCTACACCACCCGACTACGCCCGGTCGTCCTCGAGTAGTCCACGCTGCGCAAACCTGTCGGTGCCTGCGGCTACCGTCGTCAGCTATGAACCTCGCGACCGCTACCGTCGCCGAAATCATCGACGGGATCACGCCACTCGATGCGCTCGAGCGGCAGCATATCGAGGACACCCGCGCCTGGCTGGCCTCGACCGATGATGTGTTCCGGCGCGTCAAACCGGACACTCCCCCACGGCATCTCGTCTCGTATGTGGTGCTCGTCGACCCGCGAGCGCGCGGCGTTCTGCTCGGCCGACATCTGCTCGCCGGACTGTGGTTGCCGACGGGCGGGCACATCTCGCCGGGAGAACATCCGCTGGCCGCGGCCGGACGCGAGGCCGCGGAGGAGTTGGGCATCGATCCCGAATTCACCGTCATCGGGACCGAACCGCTGTTCCTCACGGTCACGACGACGGTCGGGACGCACAGCGGTCACCAGGATGTCAGCCTCTGGTACGTCATCCGCGGCGACCGCACCCGCGAATACACTGTGGACCCCGGCGAATTCGGTGCAGCGCGCTGGTGGGATATCGCCACGTTCGACCGCACCGACACCGATCCACATTTCGCACGCTTCCTCGCGAAACTCGAACCGCTACTCCCTGAAAGGATTCCGGATCTTTGAGCAACTACCGATCGGCGTCTTGCGGCCCTACGTACTCGATTCCGGTGACAATATCCGGCAGGATCCTGGTCACTCGATCACCCGCGCCGACGGTGCGCGGGGGCAAGAACTGTTGGTAGCGCACGATTTCGTGTTGGTCGCGGACGGTGTCGGCGATGCCGGTCACGATCACACACCAGCCGAGCGAGGTTTGGTGATCGATCGCGTCCACCTCATACGCCACGACCTGACGATCCAGCGAACCGGTCGTCGCGGCGTCGGCGTAGATGACCAAGTGGTCCTCGACCACCGCATGGCTGACCGGGCGAATTGCGGGTAAGGCATAGCGCGAGAACGCGACACGCCCGAATCCGATCGTGCCCAGTAGGTGCAGTGCGGTATCGACCGACAGTTCGCGCGACTCCCGCACACCGTCTACTGCCATCTCCCCATTGTCCACCCGTTCCCCACACGAAGCAGCCCCAATCGATCGCCTTACTTCGGATGGGTAGTGATCCTGTTGCCTACCAAGCAATTACGCGGTACGAAGGATACACAGGTATCGGTCTTCCGAGGAAACCGTTCGTCGCCGCCGAAATCGGGCGCGGCCCGAATGGCCACGTCTCCGAGGTCCCGAAACGTGGCCACCAATACGAATCAACGACTCAGGAGGATTTTCAATGCCCGACGATGTGCGGTCGAGCTCTCGGACCGGCGCCCGCGTGGGCAGCAATCGAGGCACGTGGCGTAGGCCGCGACGATCCTTCGGCCCCAGCAAGGAGCTATCCGGAACCGCCACCGCGTTCGCCGATTCCAGCGATCGGCTGGTGCGCCGCCTCTTCGATACCGGGCTGCGGCTGCACAAACTCCGCATGGTTTTCGATCGCCCGGATCCGAGCCCCGCCGAACTGCGGACGGCCAGCGATGCGATTGCCGCGATGCTCGACGATCTGGATGGACTGATCCGCGAAACCGGGCTCGCCATGCTGGATCTCGCCCATGAACGGGACACCGAGACGACCGAATCGCTGCACAACCAAGCTAGGCATGACGGACGACTGACGAATCGTCGCGGACGACTGCGCTGAGCCGACCACCCAGCGCATATCGTTCGGGATCGGGACAGCATCCAAGACGGCCGGACAACCGTGCAGGCTCGCGGCTCCACGGCAGGTGTCCATGCGCCGGGTATCCAGTGGGAGCTCTCGTTGTGCCGGTGCACCCGACTGATCCAGGTGCGGCCCGCCGTCACACGCGCGGGTATGGTCATCGGGGCATCGACAGCGGAGGCGATGAGGTCACGAATTCACCGCCGCGGCCGTGCGCGGACTCGCGGCGATGAACAGGTCGTCGGCGGATCAGTTCGCCTGAACGTCAGGCGTCGAGCATCTCGACGCCCAGCTCTCTATCCAGATCCGGATCGGCTGCCGCGAGTGCCGAATCCAACTGCACCGCGACCTCGCGAACGTGCGGTTCGGTCATCATGTGCAGGTGGTCGCCGGGCACCGGGACCAGTGTGAAGCGCCGGGCCGCGTATTGCTGCCACCCGTTGTTCGCACTGTCGAACATGCTGCCGACGGCCCGATGCGCCAGATCCACACCCGGTGGCAGCCCCTCCTCGGCGCGCAACAGGGTGATATCGCGGTCGTAGGGTTCGAGCTGGTACTCCAACAATGCCGTGTAGTTGGCGTAGAACACCTCGTAGAGCCGCCGGATCGCCTGCGGTGAACTGTCGGCGGGCAGGATGCCGGACCGGATCGCCTCGGCGAGCATCGCATCGAAAAGCTCCTCGGATCCGTGCACGTCGGGTTCGAAATCGACGAGCGCGGCCTGATTTCCGCGGGCGTACCACAGCAATTCGAGGAAGAACCAGCGAATGAGCTGTTCCTCGGCAATGGGTTCGCGGGCGTGCTGACGCAATGCCATGGTGTCCAGCAGCGTCACACTGGCCACCTCTCGCTCGGGCAGCTGCCGCGCCATCTCGAGCGCGACATTGCCGCCGAAGGACCAGCCAGCCAGGTGGTAGGGCCCTTCCGGCTGCACTCGTCGCACCGCCGCCAGATAGGACTCGGCCATCCCGATGATCGTCTTCTCCGGTGTGCTGCCCGCATCGGCGCCGGCGGCCTGCAGGGCGTAGACCGCGCGATCCGGATCGAGGTAGCGGGCAAGCGCCAAGTAGCACAGCACATTTCCGCCGATCGGATGCACCAGGAACAGCGGCGGCTTACCGCCGCCGACGGTGATGGGCACCAGCGGATCGAAGGTGCGCCGGGTATTTCCGGACCGGATCAGCGCCGCTAGTTGGGCGGCAGTCGGCGCGCCGATGAAGGAATCCAACGGCACGTCGGCGCCGAAGCGCCGGGACAACCCCATCACGACGCGCATAGCGCCGATGGAAGTGCCGCCCGCGGCGAAGAAGTCGTCGTCGAGACCGATCGAGCGCAGTCCGGCGTATTCGGCGAGCAGTTCGACCGCGGAGTGCTCGTATTCGTCGACCGGTTCCCGCTGTGCGGCAGCAGATTCCGGTGTCGATTCGACCATCGAGCGCAATGCGCCGTCATCGCGCTTACCGCTGGGTGTGCGGGGCAGTTCGGCGAGGAAGACGAATCGGGACGGCACCATATGCATGGGCAATACGCCACGTAGATCGTGGCGCAGCGCGGCGAGATCGGTCTGCTCGGCGTCGCCGACCAGGAAGACGATCAGCGCACCGTCGATGCCGCCGAATCCCCGTGCCACCACTGCCGCTTCGGTGATGGTCGGATACTGCTCGACCAGGCCGAGGATGCACAGCTCCACCTCGGCGGGCTCCACCCGGAAGCCGCGGATCTTCACCTGACTATCACTGCGGCCGAGGCAGACCAGGTCGCCGGAGGCCAGTCGCACACCGAGGTCCCCCGTACGGTAAAGGATGCCACCGCCGTGAGCAGCCACGAATCGCTGCGCGGTCAGTGCCGCCCGGCCCTGGTAGCCGCGGGCGAGCGAACGGCCGCCGAGATAGATCTCACCGATCACACCGTCGGCCACCGGGCGCAGCGCGCTGTCGAGCAATTCGACGGTATCGCCGTCGACCGGACGGCCGATGGGCGGCAGCGCCGGATAGTCGTCGGGCGAGCCCTCGAGTGTGAATATGGTCGCGACATGGGATTCCGTTGGGCCGTACTGGTTTTCCAGCAGAAGCCCCGGCACCACCTTGCACAGTGCGCGGATCTCGTCGGTAATGCGCAATTGCTCACCGGAGGACGCGAGCACCTTGAGGTCGACCGGGAACTTGCGCCGGGCAACCACGGCCTCCGCGAAGGCCTGCAGTGCGACATAGGGCAGAAACAGTCGCTCGATGCCCTCGTCGACCACGGTATTCAGCAATTCTTCGACATTGGCGCGCAAGTCCGCAGAACTCACCCGCAGCGTGGAACCCGCCGCGAGGGTCGTGAAGATCTCCTGGAACGACACGTCGAAGCTCAACGGCGCCAACTGCAGTGTGCTGGCCAGGTTCAGACCCGATCGGCTGCGGTTCTGCCAATCAACCAGCGTGGTCAGGCCGCGGTGCGGCATCGCTACGCCCTTGGGCTCGCCGGTCGAGCCGGAGGTGAACAGAACGTAGGCGACCGCGTCGGGCGAAATGAAATCGGGGACAGCGAATTCGATGTCACTATCGTCTGTCGGATCGAAAACCTCTGCGGTGTCCAGCACCAGTCGAACATTGTCGACGATCTCGGCGTAATTGGGATCGGCGATCACCCAGTGCGGGCGGGCCCGGTCGATCATGAGATTCAGCCGGGCCCTCGGGTAGCTGACATCGAGCGGTACGCAGGCCGCGCCGATGCGCATGAGTGCCAGCACCAGCAGCACCGATTCCGGGCGGCGACTCATCAGGATGCCGATCCGGTCGCCGGGCCCGATACCGAAACCGCCGAGCCGCCGGGTGAGTCGTTCGCTGCGCTCGATCAGATCGTCGTAGGTGATGCTGGACTCGTCGCCGTGGACGGCGATGGTGTGCGGATTGAGCGCGGCCGCGTCGGCGACCAAGGTGCCGACATCGCGCGCGGTCGCCGGACCGGTGCCGCGATCGATCGCCGCGTCCGGATCCGCGACGATCGCCGCCAACATGCGCAGCTGCGTCACCGCGACGGTTTCGCATTGATCCTTGGTCAGTGTGTGGTCGCCATTGACCCGCACCCACATTCGGCCGTCGCGCGGATCATGGGCCACCGTCACCAGCAGCTGGAAATTGGTGTCCTCGCGAACGTCGAACTCGCGCAAAGTGACCCGGTCCGCACCGAGGATCGGCGTGAAGACGTGGTAGTTGATGAAGTTGAATGCCGTCTCGAAGGCGGGCCCGCCATCGGCCAGGATCGACCGCAGCGGATAGCGTCGGTGCGGGTAGGCGTCGCGATCCCGGCGCGCTACTTGTTCGACAGCCGCGCGCCAGGTCGTCGCGGTATCGTCCAGTCGCATCGGCAGCGTGTTCAGGAACAGGCCCGCAATGCTTTCCGCGCCCGCGCGATCCGGGCGGCCGTGGCCGACCACACCGGTGGTGATATCGGCACGACCGGTCACCGTCCGCAGCGTCAAGCAGTGCGCCGCCAGGTAGACCGCCTTCTCGGGCAGCTGGTGCCGGGCCGCGAACGCGGTGACCCGCTCGGCGAGCCGCCGCGGCACCACGGCGGCGGCCTGTGGTTCCTCCGCGCCCGCGCCCTGGTGGACCCCCAAGGCGGTCAGCGCGGTCGGCTCGGCTCCAGCCAGCGCCGCGCGCCAGAACTCACGGGCCGAATCATCGTGCACCGCGGCGATTTCGGACTGGGCGTACTCGGCGAGGACGGTGGCCGCGTGCGGCGTGTCGTCGCAACCGGTTTCGAGCAGGCCCAGCTTGTGCAGATAGTCGACCAGCAGTTCGAGCACCGAGGTCGCGACACTCCAGCCGTCGAGGATAGCGTGGTGGAAGCTGAGCACCAGATCGACGGTTTGGACCCCGCTTTCGGACGGCCGTAGGAATACCCGGACCGCATGCAGCGGGGTCCGGGTGAGGGCGTACTCGGCACGCCTGCGCTCCTGCGTGTAGTCCTCGACCTCCTGATCGGCCAGCACCGGAACGAGATCGGAGACATCGACGATCTCCAGCTCGTACTCGATCGCGGTGTGCACGACCTGCAGGGGGACCGAGTACTTGCTCAGCTCGAACGAGGAGCGCAACGCGGGCTGACGGCGTACGAGCCGGTCGAATGCGGCACTGAATTCCACAGCGTCCCACGGCATTTCGAGCCGGTAGCGGAATACGTCCTTATAGGTCACCGAATCCGCGCGCTCGATGCTGTGGAAGAGCATGCCGAGTTGCAGCGCGGTGGCCGGGAAGGCATCCTCGGCGCGGTGCAGTGCGGCGCGGTCGATCAGTGGCACCGTCGCCAATCGATCGGCAATGCGAATCCGACTACCGTCCGGGCCATCCGAAACGATCTGGGCCAATGCGGCAATGGTCGGATGCGCGTAGAACGCATCCACATCGAAGAACAGTCCGGCGCGTTCAGCGGCGGTGCGTACGGATAGCGCGAGTATGGAGTCGCCACCGTGGGTAAAGAAGTTGTCGTGTACACCGATGGAGTCGATACCGAGCACGGTCCGCCAGACCCGCGCCAGCTCGGCCTCGACCGGTGTCCGCGGTTCGGTCGGCACGCCGGCGACGTCCGCATGCTCGGCAACCGCCGCGGCCCGCGCCAATGCCTGGCGATCGGTCTTGCCATTGGGCGTCAACGGAATCCGGTCGACGCGCAGCAGCCGGGTCGGGATCATATAGCGGGGCAGGCGAATCGCGATCTGTTCGGCGATCTCGGCACCGCTGACGCCGTCACCGACGAAATAGCCGACCAGGTGCAGTCCATGCGCCTCGGACCGCTCATCGACGACAACCGCGGCGCGCACCCCCGTGCAGCCGAGGATGGCGTTCTGCACCTCGCCGAGGGTGATCCGGTTGCCGCGGATCTTGACCTGATCATCGAATCGGCCCAGGTACTCCAGGGTGCCGTCGGCCAGCCAGCGCGCCAGGTCACCGGTGCGGTAGCGGCGACGGCCGGGCACGGTCAGATCGTCGACGAATGCGGCAGCGGTCAGGTCGGGGCGACCGCGGTAGCCGCGCGCGACACCGACTCCGGCGATATTGAGTTCACCGGGTACGCCGATGGGCATCCGTCGACCGGATTCGTCGAGCACCAGCAGGTCGATATTGTCGATCGGGCGGCCGATGGGCACGAGCTCGCGCGAATCATCCTGACCCTTTCGAGCGACCTGCGAGGAGTCGCCAGCGGCCGGGCAATCGAAATACGAGACGTCGACGGTAGCCTCGGTGGGGCCGTAGAGGTTCACCAACTGCGGCGGCCGCTGCCCGACCGCGGCGAAGGCGGCATAGAAGCGGCGGACCAGCGCGGGTGGCAGCGCCTCACCGCTGCTGAACACCCGGCGCAGGCCCGCTATGCGCGCCACGTTGGTGCGATCGGCCTCCAGTTCGTCGACGAAGGCCCCCAGCATGGACGGCACGAAATGCAGGACGGTCACCGCATTCGCCTCGACGGCCTCGGCGATGCGGCGCGGATCGCGCTCACCGCCGACCTCGAGCAGCGCGACCTTCGCTCCGGTGCTGGCCCACCAGAACAACTCCCACACCGAAACGTCGAAGGTGACGGGCGTCTTCTGCAGGATCACATCATCGGCGAACAGCGGATAGCGGCGCTGCATCCAGGTCAGCCGGTTGACCACCGAGCGGTGCTCGATCATCACCCCCTTGGGCACACCGGTCGAGCCCGAGGTGTAGATGAGATAGCTCAAATCGTGTGGATGCGAGACGTTTTCGACGGCACCGGGCCGGGTGTCGGCCACCGTCACGCGGGTGATGCCGAGGTCCTGGTAGACCCGCGCGTGGTCACTTCCGGCGACCACGAAGCGGGCTTCGCAGTCCGTGAGAACCGTTTCGATGCGCGCCGCCGGGTAGTCCGGATCGAGCGGCACGTACGCGCATCCAGCGCGCAGGATGCCGAGCACCGCGATGAGCATGTCGGTCGATCGAGGCAGAACCACCGGAATGCATTCGTTGCCGGTGGCACCGAGCTCGTGCAGCCGGGCGGCGAAACCGTCCACCAGACCGGACAATCGGGCGTAGGTCAGTTCGCCGGAGTCGGCGGACACGACCGCGACCCGGTCCGGATGACCAGCGGCCGTTTCGGTGAAGAGCCGATCAATGGTGGTGTAGGGGAACTCGATGCGCGGCCCCGCCTCGAAGGCCGCTACTTCGGCCCTCGCCCGCTTCGAAAGCAGCGGCAGCGCACGCACCGGGGTTTCCGGTCGGTCCAGCGACGCGGTGACCATCGCACCGATGCTGCGCAGCGCCGACTCGATCGGGAAGCTCGCGTCGAAAATGTCCTTGTCGTAGAACAATTGGAGGCTGAACGAGCCGTCCCGGCCGTTTTCCGCGGTAACGATGGTCAGCGCGTTGGTCACCGAACCCGGGTTGTGCACCGTCCATTTCGAGATCAGCTCGTGGACGTAATCGGCATCCGGCAGCTTCGTGTGGGAGAAGGCGACATCGTAGAGCGGCGGCGCGGCCGGATCCGGATTCCGCGCACGGGTCAGCTCGCCGTACGGGAAGCGCTGATATTTCTTGAGCTTTCGAATCTGCTGGGTCACCTGCTCCGCGATCCGCGCGAGCGGCACGTCACGATCGATGCGCACCGGCAGCGGGACGACATTGGCGCGATGCCCCTGCGTGCGGTAGGTCTGCGCGGAATGCCGGTTCAGCATCGGGACGCCGATCACCACCTGATCGGTGCGGTGGATCGTCGCGAGATAGGTTGCCACCGCGGCGGTCAGATATGCGAAGACGGTGACGCCGGTGGCGCGGACGCGATCGAGGTACTCCCCCGAGATCATCGTGTTGTAGTGCCCGCGGGCGATTCTCGGCGAGCTGGTCCGGTTGGGGAACAGCGCGGGTTCGACGCCGTCGAGCGCGGCGAGCAGACCGTCACGGTCGGCGGTGTACTGCTCGGAGGCCCGGTACGCCTCGTCGTCCTCGATGATCCCCCGATAGGTGGCCACCGAACGATCGGTGTGCTCATCGGCGGGCTCGGGCACCGCGAGCTGTTCGAGCGGAACGGCTTTCATCTTGTAGCTGGTATCGAGCGTGGCGATGACCGGATTCATGCCATAGCCATCGGCCAGCGCGTGATGGAACGATATGAACAGGAAGAACCGGTCCGGCCGGTCCACCACCGCGGCCAGCCGCGCGGGCCGATCCGGCCGCTCGGGCGCGCCGACCTCACGCCACAGCCACTCCTGGGTCGCCGCCTCCGGATCCGGTGCACCGGTCAGATCGATGACCTCGACCGGCGGAATCTCATTCGAAATCCATTGGCGGAATTCGCCGTTCGCGAAGGCGAAGCGCAGCCGCAGTGCGTCGTCGCTCATCAGCGCCCGCTGCCAGCAGGCCTGCAACCGCTCGATATCCAGCGGCTCGTCCATGCGCAGGCTATAGGTTTGCTGCGCAACGGGTTCCGGCGCGAGGCGGAATGCCAGGCCGAGTACATCGCGCTGATACGCGCTGACCGGCCATGCCTCGATGGGTCTTTCGGGATTTGTGCTGGTTTCCGACGTCACAGTCACTCCTATCGCGACGGTCGCGGCACATACCGTGCGCAAACTGTCCAGGACCCACCCTTGATGACGCCGAAACGCAAAGCTGTTACCACTTGTATCCAGTTTTCAGATAGCGCGAATTACCGGCATCGACATCGATGCCGGGATTCGCCCTTGTCTATCGGTGCTGACCTTTTCGAACGACCCGCACGGTCGCCACGGCCCGACCCGTCAGATCGCCGACAGCAATGCGCGCACGCTCTCATCGGCGAGGCGCTCGGCACGCTCGCGGGACACCGCGGGCTCGACATAGCCGACGTTGAACGCCAATTCGCCGTGCGTCGCATTGGCGGTGGCCATGATGAAGCCGCTCACCGACATGCCCGAGACGAATTGCGCGCCCGAGAGCTGCCATGCGCCGATCTTGTCCGGGAAGGCGTAGCGCCCCAGGTAGGTCATACACAGGTGACCTGGACCGCGGGTGTCCATCAGCTTTACCGTGGATGCACTGGCGGCGACCGATTTCGGCGCGGCCACCTCGAGCAGGCGCAATGCCGCGAGATGGTCGCGACGGTCCATCCGAGCGCCGTACTCGCGCTCGATCTCGCCCGCGATCTGCCACAGCGTGGACCACGGCGCGTACTCGGCCGGGGTCGCGATCATGCCCTGGTAGGTCCCGACCTCGGTATCGGCGACCGCACCGTCGAGGTGACCGCGGAAGTTCACCGAACTGCCTACGGTGTACCAGGATTCGGTGTAGGTGCCCGACTCGCGTGCCGCCGCGCTGAGCAGCGCCGCCGAAAGCGCGGCCTGCAGGCCGACGCCATGGCGTTCGCAGCCTGCCATCAATGCGTCGAGTTGATCGGCGTCCAAGCTGCGGTGCACGACCCGGCTGCGGCGCTGCGACGGCGGGGCAAGTCGGGTCGGCTCCAGTCGGCGCGGACGCTTGAGCTGGGACTTCTGGTCGCGCAGCAGCGATCCCACGGTGCGGCCGAAGCCCTTGACACCCTGGAACTTCGCCGGGAACAGTTCCTCCGGGCCCGGCCGGATCGGGGCGGATTCGAGCTCGGTGGCATCGCCCGCGGCGACCAGCAGCACCTGCTTGGCCACCGACATCGCGCTCTCGCCGTCGGCGATGGCGTAGTGCAGAGTGATGATCAGATCGCTGGTCTCACCGGTCGTATCCGTGATGAGCACGGCGCGCGCGAGCGGACCGGAGTGCCAGTCGAAGGGTTCGCGCAGTTCGACGTCGTCGACCTCGGTCAGCCAGGCATCCGGATCAGCGGATTCGACGACGCGCAGCGGAATCGGCGTCGGCACCGGCACGAAACGCGGTGCGGTGCCGTCGGGTTCGGCCGCCACCGCGACACCGAGCAGCGGATGTCGGTGCTGCACATCGTCGAGGCCGGTGCGCACCTGTTCGGCGGTAATCGAGCCGTGCACCCGCACGCGGGCCAGAATATGCAGCGGCGCAAGCTGATCCGCGATCCAGTGCCAGCGCTCCACCGGGGACAGCTGGCGTGGCAGCCGCGCGGTCGGTCCCTCCAGCGGAGGGAACGACATCGGCTTACTCAATTCGCGCAGGAAGAATTCGGTGGGAGCGTGCCGGAAGTAGGTGTCGCGCACCCGCACCAGCCTGGGGTCGGTCGTCTGCTCGATCTTGCCGAGCGACCACGAACCGTTGACGAACATGGCGGTGCGCTCGGCGCGCACCTGCTCGTAACGACGCAGGCCCGCAACGGGATCCAGCGAAGTCGTCAGACTGTGGGCCAGTACGACCGCGTCCTCGATGGCCGAGTTGGCACCCTGGCCGAGGCTGGGCAGCATGGGATGCGCGGCATCACCGAGCAGGGTGACCCGACCCCGCCCCCAGCCCGCCAACGGCGGACGGTCCTGGCAGGGTACGGCGAGCACATCGGCCCATTCGGTCTGATCGATGCAGGCGCGCACCTCCGGCGCCCAATCGGCATAAATCCGCTGCAGATCTTCCTTGGTGCCCTGCCAATCGGCGGCCTCGTCGCCCGGCATGGTCATGGTGCCCCACCAGTACACCCGACCGTGGCCGATATCATGGATACCGAAACGCATTCCGGTGCCCCAATAGTGGGCGGAGTAGCCGCGCGGCACGGCGGGATGTTCGAACGGGATGCAGGCCAGCCAGGCGACGAAATTGCCGGGCCGCGGTTCGGCGCGACCGTGCAACTGGGCGCGCACCACGGAGTGGATGCCGTCGGCACCGATCAGCAGATCGCCCTCGGCGATGCGGCCGTCGGCGAATTCGACGCGCACGTGCTCACCGTCATCGATGAACCGAGTCGCCTGTGCGCCGACATGGGTCGGGGTATCGCCGATCGCGCGCAGCAGGATCGCATGCAGATCCTTGCGGTGCAGGGCGACGCTCGACGCGCCGAGCCGCTCGTCCTGGCGGTGCACCGGAAGCACCCGGATAGGGGTGCCGTCCGGGTTGTTGAAGCGGAAGGTCTCGACCTTGCCGCCGCGCTCGAACAGTTCCTCCTCGATACCGAGGCCGATTGCGCGCAGCGCCTTGATCCCATTGGCCTGCACCGAAAGTCCGAATCCCTGGCCACGCAGTTCGGGCGCCGCCTCATAGAGTTCGACCGCGCAGCCCGTCTGTCGCAGTGCGGCGGCCGTGGTGAGCCCTCCGATCCCCGCACCGAGCACGATAACCTTGATCGGACTACTCATTCGAACCTGCGCTTCCAACGAATCCCTCGACCGCACAGGACGACTTCATCGTTCGAAGCGACCACCGGGCAACGCTGCCCGTCGGCTCTCATCCCCCCGAGCAGCACTGTTCGAAGACCTTCGTTATCCCCGACCAGACAGGCGGGGCGGGATGCCTGTGCCTGACCGATCCGAAGCCTACCGCTATAACCGTGTCTGAAACGTTACCGTGTGAGATTCGCCCCAAAGGGGTCGTTTCGACAGGCCGAATCCATTGCTATACGCCATAATTCACGGTTCGCACAAACATACGGATTGGTCGGATGCCCAGGCTCCTCAGAGGTAGGACGTGTCGTTGACCAATCGGACCGACGAACCGCCGTCCGGATAGAACTCCGCGATCGACAGCGACGCCAGGTCCAGATGCAGGCGATACAGCAATGACGGGCCGACACCGAGTGCGAGCTGCAGCAAGGTCTTGATCGGGGTCACATGGCTGACCACCACGATGTTCTGGCCCGGATACAGTGCGACCAGATCGCGGCGGGCCGCCTCGACTCGCTCCCGGACCTGGTCGAAGCTCTCACCGTTCGGCGCGGGCACCGAGGGATCGCCGAGCCAGCGGGCATGCAGCTGCGGATCACATTGCGCCGCTTCCAGGAAGGTGAGGCCCTCCCATGCGCCGAAGTCGGTTTCGGTAAGGCCATCGATGACCCGCATCGGCACGTCGAGCGCGGTGGCGGCGGCTTCGGCGGTCTCGCGGGCACGGCCGAGCGGGGAGGTGACCACTGCGGCGACACCGCCCTTCGCGGCCAGCATTTTCGCGGCGCGGGCGGCCTGTTCACGGCCGAGATCGGTGAGCGGCGGATTGCCGCGGCCGGAGTAGCGTCGCTCGACCGAGAGCGCGGTTTGGCCGTGGCGCAGCAGCAGGAAGCGGGTCGGGCGGCCGGTCGCACCGGTCCAGCCGGGCGCCTTTTCGGCGGCGGTCGGCGGCCGGCCTTCGGCGACTGGAGAATCGGCCGCCGTCGACTGCGCGTCCCTGGCTTCATCGATCCAGCTCGGTGGCTCTTCGTCGACGCCGCGCGCGGGCATCGGGGGTTCGTCGGTCCAGCTGAGCAGTTGTTCTTCGGCGTCACGCACTTCCTCCGCCACGGTGGCGGCGGTCGCGCCCGCGTCGAGTGACTGGCGCTCGGCGGCATGCACCTCGCCGATCAGCGTGCCGTCATCCATCGCCTCGTTCGCCAGCCGGTCGGCATGGGAGTTCTCGGCACGTGGAATCCAGGTGAAGGTGACCGAGTCGAATCCGGCGACCAGTCTGCGAGCCCGGTCGGCCAGCGGAATCATGGACGCGTGCTTGACCTTCCAGCGTCCGGACATCTGCTCGACGACCAGCTTGGAATCCATGCGCACCGACACCACGCGCGCACCCAACTCCGTCGCCGCCTCCAAACCCGCGATGAGCCCGCGGTATTCGGCGACATTATTGGTGGTGATGCCGACGTATTCCCTGCGTTCGGCGAGGATTCGGGTGTGATCGGCGCCGAAGACGACCGCGCCGTAACCGGCCGGGCCCGGATTGCCCCGAGAACCGCCGTCGGCCTCGACGATCACCTCGCGCTCGGTCATTGTTTCCCTCGTCCTCCTCGACAGCCGACCATCCGTCGCTGGAAGCGGACCGACGCGAGTACTGATACCCGCACTGGAAACCTCACAAACCCGACTCTTTGGTGCGCACCAGGATCGCACCGCATTCCGGACACCGCACGATCACATCCGGCGCGGTCTTGGCGATCCGCGCGATCTCACCGCGGTCGAGTTCGATCCGGCACGCGCCGCACCGACGGGCCTGCAGCAGCGCGGCGCCGACGCCGTGCTGGGTGCGCTGTCGGTCGTAAACGCTCAGCAGTTCGTCCGGGAACAGCGCGACCAGATCCTTGCGATCGGAATCGCAACGGTCCTGTGCCACATCGAGATCCGCCAGCGCCTCATCGCGCAGGCGCTGCGCGTCGGCCAACTCCTGCTCGGTCTTGCTGAGCCGCGCACCAGCGTGATCATGATCGGAGGCCGACGCCTCGCGCCGCTCCATCACCTCGAGCAGTTCGTCCTCGAGCACCGAACGGCGCCGCTCCAGGCTGCCCAGTTCGTGCTGAATTTCCGAAAGCTGTTTGGCGCCCACCGAACCGGCGGTCAACATGCCGCGGTCGCGCTCCTCGCGCTTGCGCACCGCCTCGACCTCGCCCTCCAGCTTGCTGATATCGCGGTCGAGATCGTCGAGCATGATCTCGACCGCCACCGCCGCATCTTTGTGCGTATTCCGTTCGGCCTCGAGCCGCGCCACCTCCTGCTGCTCGGGCAGCACAGTGCGCCGATGCGCGATCCGCGTCAGCTCGACGTCGACAGCGGCGAGCTGGAGCAGCTTGGCCTGGACCGGTGGTTCGACATTCAACTCGGACAAACTCCTGGACGCTGTGGACGGATGGGGCATGCGAACCACGGAAGGTAGCGATGCCAGTCTTCAACCGTACCTCGAATGGTGGGCGATTCGGTCCGAGGCCACGTCGGCAGGTGTGGGCCGGGGAAAACGCGTGTCACAGGAACCTGGGCGATGTGACGGCCTTCCCGGCGCTGAGCACCGGCAATGTCGTCAACCCCAGGGCAGTGCCGACCTCCCCACCCGTCATCACTCGAGGTCCCGGACCGCGATTCCCAACGAGAATTGCGTCAGCTGCCAGGGGCACGGGTCTTGATGGCGTCGCGGGAGATGAAGACGTCGTAGGTGCCGGGGGTGGAGATGACGGCGTTGCCGTAGGCGGAGCGGACGAAGGGGTCGGTCCACCATTTGTGGTCGCGCATATCGTTGAAGAAGTCCTGGTCGTCGCCGTTGACGAAGATCTGGTTCTGGGTGGTGGCGACACCGTCGAGACGTTGGCCGTAGAGGCGGGTGACCTTGTAACCGGAGTGGAAGCCGAGGGCGTTCACCCAGGGCTCCAACTCGACGATATTGGCCTGCAGCACCCAGAGGTCACCCTCGACCTGATACTTCTCGTGCTTGTCGGGATGGTGGTCGTCCCCGTAGAGGGTGAGGTCGACCTCGAGCCGGTGGTCTTGGCCCTTGACCTGATTCACCACCAAGTGCGCCGCCTTGATCTCCCCGCTCAGTCCGAGGAATGACTGAACGAGCGTCACCACCCACAGCAGCAGTACCGCGACGATCAGCAGCGCCAATCCGCCCGCGCCGCGCCCGATCAAAACCCGCAATCCGACCTTGCGCACCATGACGAGCGCCGATATCAGCAACGCGATCGCGACCAGGATGATCAGCATCAGGCCGATCTGCACGATCCCGAAGTCCACCGGGAAGTTCATGGGGTAGTTGTACCCCGAGCGGACGCGTCAACCCACCTGAACCAGATACCACGTCCGGCAACTATCGCGACACGCCCCGAACACGCCGTGGCACTGGATGGTTCGGCGCTGCCGTTCCTGCACCACACCCGCATCTCACATGCGCAGCGGTACCTCCGATCCGGGCATTCGAGGCACCGCGGAGTGCGACCTGGTGGCACCGGAGTTGCCGATCGTCGCTCGCCCCAACGGAGTTCACCCATCGGGCATGGGCTGATCGGCGGGTCATGCGGTAGCGCTGATCGTCCAGGGATCGGTCCGCAGCGTGGAAATTCGGGTTTCGAGATCGGGCAGGGCGGTTCGGACCACTGTCTGCGCCTGTGCGCACCAAGGAAATTCGGTTGCCCAGTGGGCGGCATCGATCAGGGCGGGGCCGTGGCGACGCAGGTGTTCGTCGACCGGGTGGTGGCGTAGATCGGAGGTGACGTAGGCGTCGACGCCGAGACGAGCCACCGCATTCAGGTAGGAGTCGCCCGCGCCACCGCATACCGCGACGGTCCGGATCATGCGGTCCGGGTCACCGGCCGCGCGGACGCCCCAGGTGGTCGTGGGCAACGCGGCAGCGACCCGAGAAGTGAACTCGCGCAATGACTCCGCTTCGGGGAGGGTGCCGACCCGACCGATGCCGAGGCCCGATGGCAGCGCCGCGCGCTCGGTGACGTGATATGCCGGATCTTCGTAGGGATGGGCCGACCGCAGCGCCGCCAGCACGGCCGCGCGCGCCGAGGGCGGCGCGATCACCTCCAGGCGGTCCTCGTCGACCAACTGCAATTCCCCGATGGCACCGATCGCCGGATTCGCCCCTTCGACCGGACGGAACTGTCCGACTCCCGGCACTCGCAACGCACAGTCACGATAGGTTCCGCTGCCACCGGCACCGGCTGCGAACAGCGCCGCCAGTACCGCATTCGCATGCGATCGCGGTACTTGCACCACCCAATTATCCACGGCGGTTTGCGGTTTCGAGTCCAGCGCCCCGGTGACAGTGAGCCCGAGCGCATCGGCCAGCGCATCGGAAACTCCCGGATCCGCGGAGTCCGCATTGGTATGCGCCGCGAACAACGCGCACCCGGATCGGATGAGCCGATGTAGCAGAGCGCCTTTGGGGGTATCGGCTGCGACAGTGTCGACCCCGCGCAACAGCAGCGGGTGGTGCACCACCAAAGCCTGTGCCCGCCGATCGATCGCCTCATCCACCACTGCCGCGGTGGCGTCCACCGCGAACAGCACCCGAGTCACCTCATCGCCAGGGTCACCGCACACCAACCCCACCGAATCCCAGGACTCCGCCAGCTTCGGCGGATAGGCCGCGTCGAGCACCCCGATGAGATCCGCCAGCGTCGTCATCCGCCTACCTCCATTTCTCGACCACTTCCGACCGCAGCACGATCACCGGTCATCCGGCGCACCAACGTCCGACGGTCCGGGATGAGCGCCCCGCGCCAGCTGGCACAAGCGCGCCGGACCGGCTGTGCAACCACCTGGCCACGCGACTCGACGAACTCGGCAAGTATCCGAGCGTGGCCGACGAACTCGCCGCACCTGCCGCCACGGCGGCCCACCGTGGGCGCACCCCCAAAGACCGCCGTGCGCCCAGCTCAGGCGGCACTTGTGTGCCGCCGGGGATGGCCCGCCACCGAACGCCCGATACGAATCCGGCACGCCCGACGATCCGTTTCGCCGGCACGCGCCCGCACGGTCGCAGACGACGCACGTCGCACGACGACAACCCGGCTGGGCGGGCATCACATTCCTGCCGCACGGATTCCCGCTACCAACCGATCGACCTCGGCGGGACCGCGAACGGCAACACGCACGTAATCCGGCCCGAGGCCCGGGAAAGTGTCGGCGCGGCGGACCGCAATTCCTTGGTCTGCCAGGTGCTTTCGCAGAAGTTCACCGTCCGACACGCGCAGCAGGAGGAACGGTCCGCGGGCGGGGGTATGAACGTGCATGTCCAGCGCGATCAGTCGTTCGATCATCGAATCGCGGTCGGCGGCGATCGTGTGCGCACACTGTTGTGCCGCGGCGACCGCGTCCGGCTCGGCGGTCGCGGTGATCGCTTCCAGTTGCAGTGTGCCGAGCGGCCAGTGTGCGCGGCCGTGATTCAGGCGGGTCAGCAGTTCGGCTGTGCCGAGGAAGTAGCCGCAGCGCAGGCCCGCCAATGCCCAGGTCTTGGTGAGGCTGCGCAGGACGAGGATGTCGGGAGTCGCCGAAGCGGCCAGTGACTCCGGTTCGCCGGGAATCGCATCGGCGAAGGCCTCGTCGACCACGATGATGCGGCCCGGTCGACGCAGCGCGCGGATGGTGTCGGCGGGGTGCAGGACCGAGGTGGGGTTGGTCGGGTTGCCGAGCACCACCAGGTCGGCCGCGGTGGGGACGAGCGTCGGGTCGATGGTGTACGGCGGTTCGAGTACGACGCGGGTCACCGGGATACCGGCCTCCCGCAGCGCCAGCTCGGGTTCGGTGAACGAGGGGTGCAGCACCGCGGCCAGTCGCGGTGCGAGTCGGGGCAACATCGCGAACCCCTCGGCGGCGCCCGCAAGCAGCAGTACTTCGTCGCTGGTGCGACCGTGGCGGGCGGCCACGGCACTGCGCGCGCCGAGTTCCTCGGCCACGCTCGGATATTTGCCGAGGTCGTCGAGTCGCGCGGCCAGGCGGTCGCGCAGCCAGTCCGGCGGCGCGCTGCCCTGCACATTCACCGCGAAGTCGAGCATGCCGGGGCGCGCGTCGACGTCACCGTGGTGACGCAGTTTCGCGTGATCGACACTCTCGGCGGGCACGAGAAAACACCCTACGTGGCGGTCCATCGGGACGACCGGCCAGAATGGCTGTCGTGGGTGAGTTGCACGTGTCGTTCGTCTGTACCGGCAACATTTGTCGATCGCCGATGGCGGAGAAGATGTTCGCGGCACACCTGTACCGCGCGGGGCTCGCCGACCACGTGCGGGTCAGCAGCGCGGGCACCGACGGCTGGCATACCGGAGAAGACGCCGACGCCCGCACCAACGCCACTCTGCGCCGCCACGGCTACCCGACCGGCCACATCGCCGCGAAATTCGGCAGCCAACACCGCGACGCCGACCTGCTGGTCGCCCTCGATTCGGGCCACGAACGCCGCCTCGCCACGCTCGGCATCCCCTCCGACCGCCGCCGCCTGCTGCGCAGCTTCGACCCCGATGCCGACACCCTCGACGTCCCCGACCCGTATTACGGCGACACCGCCGACTTCGACCTGGTCCACGACCAGATCGAAGCCGCCATCCCGGGGCTGATGGACTGGGTGCGCACCACCCTCGCCGCGCGCATACCCGACGGACGCCCGTGATGCGACGACTGACCTTCCTGCTGCGCCCGAGCTGGCTGATCCTCGCGGTACTCGTGGCGGCCTTCGCCTACCTCTGCTTCACCGTGCTGGCACCGTGGCAACTCGGCAAGAACACCACCACCTCGCACCGCAACCAGCTGATCGCCGATTCGGTGGACGCCGCCCCGATCGATATCACCACCGTCCTGGACGACCCGGGCACCGATTCGCACGCCGAATGGCGACGTGTCAGCGCGGCCGGCAGCTACCTGCCGAATTCGACCGTCCTGGTCCGGCTGCGCCACCTCGACGGCGCGCCCGGCTACTCGGTGCTGGCCACCTTCAAACTCGACGACGGCCACATCCTGCTCATCGATCGCGGTCTCGTCGCGGCCGTCGACGGCTCCCGCCCACCGCAGATTCCGGACCCGCCCACCGGGCCCCAGCGGATCGAGGCGCGAATCCGGATGTCCGAGGGCGTCACCCCCGGCAAGGACCCGACGGTCCAGGACGGCTACCGCCAGGTGTACTCGGTGGACACCACCCAGGAGATGACCGTCCTGCAGGAGCCTCTCACCGCCATCCCCACCGGCGAACGCGGCGGCTACCTGCAGCTCAGCGAAAATCAGCCCGGCGCTTTCACCCCAACCCCGCTTCCGCAACTCGATGCCGGTCCGTACCTCTCCTACGGCCTGCAATGGCTGGCCTTCGGCATCATGGCTCCCCTTGGCCTCGGCTACTTCATCTACGCCGAGATCCGCGAGCGCCGCAAGGAAAAGGCGACTGCCACCCCGGAACGGGCCCCAACCGAAACCCCGGCCCCTGCCCCGGTATCCACCAATGAGCAGCGCTTGGCCGATCGCTACGGCGGTACTCGCTGACCGCACGGCCGACACGCGAGGTCCGGGAGCAGATCGTCACACTATCGGACGAGGGAACCGTGCTGGCCACCCCGAAGCTGCACCGATTCATCCGATAGCAGATCCGAGCGCACAGTTTCACAACTGACTTCCATCAGCGGGTCACAACCGCCCATGTGCGAAATGTGTAAGCCCTGAACCGGAAGCGTGCGGGATCAGCGACGCAGGATCGACCAGAGCGCGGCGCTCAGGACCGCGCCCAACTGCACCGCCTCCGACATGCGTACCGCACGACGAAGATCCGCGACTCGAGGTGCGGACCCGTCACCGAGAGTCGGCCGTAGTTCGATGCCATGCCGATATTGGGTCCGCCCGCCGACGCGGACGCCGAGCGCACCTGCCATCGCGGCCTCGACGACCCCGGCATTCGGGCTGGGGTGCTTGCCCGCATCTCGTCGCCATGCGCGCAGCACGTCGGCCGGGTGACCACCCACCGCAGGCGCCAGAGCAGCGGTGAGCATGCCGGTGACACGCGCGGGCAGTAGATTCGCCAGATCGTCGACGCGGGCGGCGGCCCAACCGAAGCGCAGGTACCGGTCGTTGCGGTAGCCGATCATCGCGTCCAAAGTGTTGATCGCGCGATATCCGAGCAACCCGGGTGTCCCGGCGACCACACCCCACAGCAACGGCGCAACCGTCGCATCCGAGGTGTTCTCGGCAATGGACTCCACTGCGGCACGGGCCAATCCGTCCGCATCGAGCACCTCCGGATCCCGCCCGCACAGCGAAGGCAGCAGCGCCCGCGCACCGACCACATCACCGGATTCGAGCCGGTCGGCCATCTCCCGTCCGGTGCGCACCAGACTGCGCCCGCCGAGCACCGTCCACGTCGCCAGTGCCGTTGCGACTACCCCACCGCGCCGTAGCCCGAACCCGAACACCGTTGTCGCACCGACCAACACCAGTTCGTGCACCATCCCGGCCGAACGCCTGTCGGCATAGGTCACCCGCTCGAGGGCATTTGCCGCCGCACCGAATCCGGCCACGGGATGCCACCGGCGTGGATCGCCGAACACGCGGTCGAGCGCGAACCCGAGCACCAACCCGGCCGCCGTCGAAGTCCCCGTTCGCACCCGGCGAGGGTAGCCGGTCGCCACGAGCAACCCGTCGGCCCGGTATGGGAGCCGAGATGTCACACTCGCCAGCCCTGCGTCGTCATCACGGCGACGAGGCATAAGCTCGCCCCTGACGGGGCCGCACGACCGAACGGCGAGACCAGTGACCGCAGACCAGCCATCCTCCGAACCCATCGACCAGGCCGAGTTGGCTCGGCGTTTCGAGGAGCATCGGCCGTATCTGCGCAGGCTCGCCTACAGCACGCTCGGCAGTCTCACCGATGCCGACGATGTCGTGCAGGAGGCGTGGCTGCGGCTGCAGCGCCAGTACGAGGCCGGGACCGCGGGCGAGATCGAGAATCTGCGGGCCTGGCTCTCCACCGTCACCGGGCGGCTGGCCCTCGATCAACTCGGATCGGCCCGTGCCCGGCGCGAGCAGTACGTCGGTGAGTGGTTGCCCGAGCCCGAGGTCACCAGCTGGGATGACCCGGCCGATCGGATCACCCAGGATGAGCGCGTCACCACGGCGCTGCTGGTCGTGCTGGAATCCCTCTCGCCCGCCGAGCGCACCGCCTTCGTGCTGCAGGATGTGTTCGGTATGAGCGGTCCCGAGGTCGCCGAAGTCGTCGGGCGCACGCCGGCGGCCGTGCGACAGCTGGCCTCGCGCGCACGCAAGCGCGTCGAGGACGGCACGCCCCGCTTCCCCGCCTCACCCGACGAACAGGAGAAGGTCGTCTCGGCCTTCGCGGTCGCCTGGCGCTCCGGTGATCTGAGCGCACTCCTCGGTGTGCTCGACGCGAATGTCAGCCTCACCGCCGACGGCGGCGGCAAGGTCCCCGCCATCCGCCAGCCGGTGCGCGGCGCCGAACTCATCGCGAAGATGCTGCTCGGCTGGTACCACGCACCGTCCGCGGCGGGCGCTTGGGGCCGCGCGGTGCTGGTCAACGGCGCTCCCGGTCTGGTCGTCTTCGACGGCACGCACACCGGCGTCTTCTCCTTCACCATCGATAGCGGCCGCATCGTCGCCATCAACGTCGTGCGCAACCCGGACAAGCTGCACGATCTGCCCACCGAAGGCGCCCCCGACTGGTACCTCGGCCCGAACGCCGAATAATCCACGCGGCCCGCACATTTCGATGTGCGGGCCGTCCGCTAGGCAGGTGCCTGGGCCACCGGCGCCGCTCGATCGACATCGGGCCCGGATCGGTTGCGCCGCAACACGATGAGCCACACACCGCGGGTGAGGAGAAGACACACACCCGCGAGCGCCGCAATGCCGAGAAACACCACGAGAGCGGGCCAAACGTAAGTCACCTGGCGGAAGGTCGCAGCTCGCCCGCGGAAGACCAGACCGGCGAGCTGCGGCAGCGCGATCAGGATCGGGATCGGAGCGAGATATGGCAATTGGCGCAGGGCGATCAGCCAGGCGGGGCGGGCGGTCTGCCGACCGGCCCAGCGGCGCGATCGCACCGAGCACAGCACCCCGAGAGCGACAGTCGCGAGCGTCAGCAGTGCCATTCCCCAGTCGGCGTAGATGCCCCACGGTCGGTGCACATCCGGCGACTCGCCCCGGGTCAGCTGGACCAAGCCCTGCGCGATAATCCTGGGATCGTCCTCGAGTGCCATGCCGGTATCGGCAATGACAGCGATCCCGTATCCGGTGTCGGGCACCAGAACCTGTGCGGCGGTGTAGGTGAACCAGTCCCCATTGTGCGAGAGCTGATCGGATTGTTCCCACTGCCACCCCATTCCGTACTTGTCGTCGCCGACTCCCGAGGGCGTGTGCATCTGCGCTACCGCGGCCGCGGACACCACCCGATGCCCGTCCGGTGCCACACCATCGTTGTTCTGGGTGATCAGCCACGCGGCCAGATCGGTGGCCGTGGTGAGCACGCCGTGGCTGCCGCCGACGAACCAGTCGGGCTCTACCACCGGTATCGCGAAGCCGTATGCCCGGATATATCCGTGCGTCACATCCGCGGCGTCACGCGCGGTATCCACCGTCGTGCTATCGCGCATCCCGATGGGCCCGAATACATTTCGCCGCATATAGTCCGCGAACGGTGCCCCGCTGACCACCTCCACCAACCGAGCGGCCACCTGATAGTTCGGATTGTGATAGTGGAATTCCGTCCCCGGATCGGCGGCCAGTTTCGCCGCATGTAGTCGCTCGACCGCCCCGGCCAGCGAATCCGCCTGCGGCCGCCGCAGATCGGGAAATGCGGTATCCGACATTCCGGACGTCTGATTCAGCAACTCCCGCACGGTGATCCGGTCACCGCGCGAATCGGCCAACCGAAAATCCGGGACGTACTGGCGCACCGGGGCGTCGAGACGCACCTTCCCCGCATCGACCAACTGCATGACGGCCAACGCGGTCATGGATTTGCTCACCGAGGCGATCGGCATGCGCGTCGTCGCGGTGATCGCCGCACCGCCCGAATCGTGACCGTACCCCGCGACGTACACCACCCGATCCCCGTGGGTAATGGCGATCGACGCCCCTGGCAACCGGGTCCGCGAAAGGTATTCGGACATATACCTGTCCACGGCCGCGGGGTCGACGCCCTCCGCCGCCGGTGCCGCAACCGCCGCGCCGACCGACGGAAACAGCACCAGGAATATTGCCATTATCACTGCCCGCCGCAGATATCCCGCAGTCAACGCTTTCGCCCTTCTCATCGTCTCCGCGGGTCCATACCGGAACCACCATCGCACCACGTCAGCCTGCCAAACCAACAGGTTCGGATATCGAATATCCGTGCGCCGCCGCGACCTCGGCCGATAGCAGCCGTCCCTTATCCGCGGTGACCCCGTGGGCGAGATCGGGATGCGCCCTGCACGCCTCCAGCCACCCGTGATCGGCGATCGCCTGCGCATACGGCAAGGTGGCATTGGTGAGCGCCACGGTCGCGGTGTGTGGCACCGCACCTGGCATATTCGCCACACAGTAATACAGCGAATCGGCCACCCGAAAAGTGGGATTCGCATGCGTCGTCGGATATGAACCGGCGAAACACCCACCCTGATCGATGGCGATATCCACCAGCACCGACCCCGGCCGCATACCGCGAACCAGTTCCTCGGACACCAACTTCGGCGCCCGTGCTCCCGGAACCAGCACCGAACCGATGACGAGATCCGCCGCCAGCACGGCCCGCTCGATCTCGACCGCATTCGAGGCCACCGTCGACACGCGCCCGTCGAACCGTGCGTCGAGCTCGCGCAGCCGCGTCAAGTTCGTATCCAGCACAGTGACTTTCGCACCCATCCCGGCCGCGACCGCGGCCGCGTTCGTCCCCGCGACACCACCGCCGAGCACCACCACATGGGCCGGAAGCACCCCGGGTACCCCACCGAGCAATAGCCCGGCACCACCGAGCGGCGCCATCAGGTGATACGCACCGACCTGTGGGCCGAGTTTGCCCGCGACCTCGCTCATCGGTGCGAGCAGCGGCAGCGACCCATCCGCCGCCCGCACCGTCTCATAGGCGATCGCGGTGATTCCGGACCGCAGAATCGCATCGGTGCACTCTCGCGATGCGGCCAGATGCAGATAGGTGAACAGCACCTGGTCCCGCCGCATCCGCGGATATTCCGGAGCGATCGGCTCCTTGACCTTGAGGACGAGCTCGCCCTCCCACCACACCTGCTCGGCGGCGGGCACCAGCCGAGCACCTGCGGCAATGTAATCCGCATCCGAAAATCCGGACCCTACCCCCGCGCCGGCCTGGATCAGCACCTCGTGCCCGTGCCGTACCAGTTCCCCGGCGCCGGCCGGGGTCAGCGCCACCCGAAACTCCTGCTCCTTGACCTCCCGTGGAACTGCGATCCTCATATCGCCATCGTGGACCACCAACGGTCCCGGCGCCATGAACGCCGCGCGAACGCACCGTCGGTTTCCGAGGAAGCACTTATACGGCGAACGTTTCACCCGGATTCGGAATGCGAAGCTGGTCGCTGCGGCCGGCGTACCCGAAATTCCGCTCCAAGCGCTCGAGCGTCTCGCTGAAGTGCGCCCACCCCTCGGCATGCACCGGCACGATCACCGCATCACCCAACGCCTCGGCGGCCTGCACCGCGGTACGGGCGTTCAGCGTGAGATCGATATCGCCGAACCGGCCGACGTTCGCGGCACCGACGAACAGGATCGCGATATCGATCCGGCCGATGCGGGCCACGATCTGCTCGACGACCTCGACCGAGGCATTGTCACCCGATACGTAAACGGTCGCCAGCCCCTCGGCCTGCAATACGAATCCGGTGACCACGCCGGTCTGCGGCTCGCAACCCTCGGGCCCGTGCAGTGCGGGCACCCCGGTCACGCGCACGTCACCGACCGTGACAGTCTCCCAATTCGCCAGTCCCCGAACACCTTCGATGTTGTCCGCGGCGTCCGGCGTCGAGAAGACGGTCGGCACGGTCGCGAGGAATTCGCGGCCGGAGTTATCGAGATTGTCGGCGTGCTGGTCATGTGACAGCAGCACCACGTCCACCGGTCCCACCTGGTCCACCGATACCGCCGGGCCGGTGAGCTTGTGCAGCGTGATCGGGCCGGGGTAGTCACCCGGAGCGTCGAAGGTGGGGTCGGTCAGCCAGGTCAGGGTGCCGTACCGGAAGCGCAGGGTCGGCCCGCCGATGTGCAGGGCTTCGATGGTGGTGCGTGCAATCGTTTCGGTCATGGGACCAATGTTGGCCGACGCGATATCCGACAAATAAGTGGCCCGTGAGCCGCTCAGCGATAAGATCGGGCCATGCGTTCCGTCGCCGCGCTGGCCTTCGATGGCGTCATCCCCTTCCATTTGTCGGTACCGACGCTGGTCTTCGGCCGAGTCGGCGTCGAGGGCACGCCCGACTATCGCGTCGAGGTGTGTGCCGAACATCCCGGCGCCCTGCGGACCCCGGCCGGTTTCGACATCGTCGTGAAATCCGGACTCGACGCCTTCGAACGGGCCGACCTGGTGGTGATCCCGAGCTGGCGGCGCGATATGGGCGTCTCGGCAGAATTGCGCGAGGCACTGCACCGAGCACATGCCAGGGGTGCCCGAATCGTCGGTCTGTGCCTCGGTTCCTTCGCGGTGGCGGCGAGCGGTCTGGCCGACGGCCGGGAAATCACCACCCACTGGGCCGCGGCCGCCGAGCTGGCCGCGGCCTATCCGAAGGTCCGGGTCCGCGCCGATACCCTCTGGACCGACCTGGGCGATATCGTCACCTCCGCGGGCGTCGCCGCCGCACTCGATTGCTGCCTGCACCTGGTCCGCGACGATCTCGGCAGCCGGGCCGCCACCGAGCTGGCCAGGTCGCTGGTGACCGCCCCGCACCGCAGCGGATCCCAGGCCCAGTACATTCCGGTGGCTGTACCCGATGCCGCCGACGATGATCCGATCGAACGCGCAATGGTCTGGGCGCGAACGAATCTCGGCGAACCGATCGACCTCGACAGTTGGGCTCGCATCGCCCTCATGTCCCGACGCACCTTCACCCGGCGCTTCCGCGAACGCACCGGAAACAGTCCGCAGCGATGGCTGCTGCACCAACGCACCGACCGCGCCCGGCTACTGCTGGAATCCACCACCGACACCATGGATCGCATTGCCGCCGAAACCGGCTTCGGCACCGCGGTGAGCCTGCGCCACCATTTCCACCGCATCCTCGGCACCAGCCCGGCCGCGCACCGCGCGTTGTTCGCGGGCACACCGGTCCCCGCGCAATAGCACCCACCCCACGATCGCCGTCTGTGTCCATCCCCGTAGGTTTCCGGCATGAGGATCGAGATAAGCGGACATGCGCCGGAAATCGACGAAAGCGCGTGGATCGCACCGAACGCCACCGTGATCGGACGCGTGCAACTCGCCGCCGAGGTGAGCATTTGGTACAGCGCAGTACTGCGCGGCGACCTCGAAGCGATCAGCGTAGGCGCACGCACCAATATTCAGGACGGCTGCGTACTGCATGCCGATCCGGGCTTCCCGCTGACCGTCGGCACCGGAGTTTCGGTGGGGCACAATGCGATCCTGCACGGCTGCACCGTCGGCGACGATGTGCTCGTCGGCATGGGCGCCACGGTGCTCAACGGCGCGGTCATCGGCGCGGGCGGCCTGATCGCCGCCAATGCGCTGATTCCGGAGGGTGCGCAGATTCCGCCCGGCTCACTGGTCGCGGGCGTGCCCGGCAAGGTGCGACGCGAACTGAGCGCGGCCGAGCTGGACCGCATCCGGCTGAATGGTGCTGTGTACCTGCACAACATGGCCAACCACCGAGATGCGAAGCAGGTGTGAGACAGCGCACACTGATCAATTGACCAGCCTGAATCGCTGATAGCATTTTGCCAGCGTGCCCGGTATCCCGGGATCTCCCGCCGACACAGCTGTCGAGTCATCTGTAACGCGGACGGCGAGCCCACCGGGATTGGTGGCCGCGGAGCGTGCAGGTAGGAGGTATCACGGTGGCGTACGTGCAGCAGAGTATGCACCGGCCGTCGGGGCGGATCAGCGTGGCCGATATCGCGGCCCAGCCGGGTGGGATCGAGGCGCTGCAGCGGCGTGTGCACGAGTTGCGCTCCAGTGGAGTGGATTTCGCCGCCAATGCGATCGAAAAGGAAATGGCGGAACTGGATCTGCCGCGCACCTGACGCGCGCCCGCCTGTCGTCTGTCGAGCTCTGGTACCGATCCGCGGTCGAACCGCCGCGACCCGGTGAAATAATGAACGGCACGCACCCGCACCGTCGCGACGCCAAGGCACCATAGGCGCCGCGAGCCGATTCGACTGGAGCATCGATGCCGACCGTTCCGCCCATCCTCCAGCGCATCCTGGAAAAGCCCGTCAGCGATGGCGAGAAGCTGCTGGAGAGCGCGCTGTCGGCGTTTCTGGACTTCGGCATCAAACGCACCAGCATGGGCGAGATCGCCCGCCGCGCCGGAATCAGCCCGGCCACCCTGTATCGCCGCTTCGAATCGAAGAACGAGCTGGTCGAGGCGGTCAGCGTGCGCGAGGCACAGCGTTTCGTCGCCGAGATCGATAAGCGGGTGCAGAAGGTCGAAGGCGTCGAGGAACAGCTGATCGAGATCTTCGTCGCGGTCATCACCGAGATCGCGGGCAACGAGCTGTTGCGGCGGCTGCTGCGCACCGAACCCGATCTCATCCTGCCCCGACTGACCACCGAGGCCGGACCGATCATCGCGGTCGGGCGCACCTATCTGGCGGAGAAACTGCGCGAACTCCGCAGCGGTGCGGATGACGACTTCGACTTCGAACTCGTCGCCGAGATCATGGCGCGACTGGCCCTGTCGCTGGCATTGACGCCCGACGGGCTCATTCCGATCGATGATGTGGCGGCGGGCCGGGACTTCGCGCGACGCACACTCCTGCCCATGGTCGGTGTCCGCGCCACGGCATAGCGATTCGCGAGCTCAACGCATTTCGAATACTCGGGTGCCGAATGCGGCCGCCACCCACTCGTCTAGCAGCCGAAGCGAATTCAGGTCGGGCGCCCGGCCGCCGTCGACGAAATCCCGCACCAATTCGACGACACCATCCGCCCGCATCGTGGTCGGATCCGGCAGTGGCAGCCGCGACACATACTGGGTGATCCACCGCCGCCTACCCGAATACAGCCGATTCCCGCAGACCGCATCGTAGAACCGCAACCCCAGCGCCGAATTCGCCACGCCCATCAGCAAATACGCCAGCCGCTCGGCGGCACCGTCCACCCCGAGATCGGCCAGCGACATCCAATAGCAATCGCCGTTCACCACCGCCCCGGACCGATCCAGGGCGAATCGCGGCCGCTCACTGATATCGGGAAAGACCACCTTCGGCACCCGCCACAGATGCGGCCGCTGCGGCACCCAGATCTCGAACCACTCCCGGCCGCTGTCGGTCAGATATTTGCGACCGGCCAACGTCTGTCGATGCGTCTCCAAATATGCCGCGGCCCCGGGAAATTCCCGCAGGTCGACCGGCATCCGCGCGGGTTCGGCCGTGTCATATGGATACAGCACGCGCACATCGCGCTCCCGGGAGATCCGCCACGGATCGACATCCTGATGGGTGATCAAATCGAATAGCAACTCCCCCTCCGGCCGCGGCCGCACCTGCGCCCACCGATCGGAAATGAATACCCGATCCGCAGTTGTCTTGATCCCCACTCGAATCCGCCCCACGGCACCGAATGTCCGCCAGGTCCCCGCCTCCACCTCCGCCAGCCATCTGTCGACTTCCGGGCGAGACATCCGCCACGCGCCGTTGTCCTTATCCGCGTCGACAACGGTTCCCGATGACCCCGCGACCCCATCTCGATCGGAAGCGGCGACCTGCCAGGCAACCACCGAGCCCGAAGCCGCCGGATCGCCGCGCCCCGCTCGCCTGCCCGGCGCCGCCGCTGACCGACCGGCGGGCGCCGCGCGGATCACCGCCTGATCACCCGTTGCCAATGTGCCGACCTCGACCGCGAAAGTGCGCCCACCGTGCTCGACGCAGTGACTGCGTTCGGCCGCAAGTGCCTCGAAAAGATTCGTTCCACCGATGATTTCGGTGGTGTCCACCTCGTAGGCGGAAACATAGCGGCAGACCGCGCGTGCTGGCGTGCGGGTGGCGATGGTGACCGCGGGCAGCACCGCCGCCTCGAACAACTTGGTATCGCCGAGGTCGTACAGCTCCACCGGAGCCAATTCGGTGCGCAGCAAGCTCCGGATATTCGCTCCGGCCTTGGTGGTGAGAAACCGGTTGGCACACAGCAACCCGAGCACCCCACCCGACCGGAGCAACCGGGGCGCGACCGCGACGAACGGATGGGTGAGATCGATGCGCCCCTGCAACCCGAACTGCTTGCTGAGCAACTGCGCGGTCGGCCCACCCAACTGCTGAGTCCGCACATAGGGCGGATTGGTGATGATCGCATCGAACGACCCCGCCGCGATCCCGTCGGATTCGGTCAGAAAATCCCCGACATGCCAGTCGACCGCGACCCCCGCGGCGACCGCACGCTCCCGCGCCACCGCGACCCCGGTCGCATCCAGGTCGTACCCCACCAACTCCACTCGGACCCCCGGCAATAGCTCCCGCACCACCCCATCCAGGGCGAGCAGCAATTCACCATCACCACAGGCCGGATCGAGCACCCGCAATACCCCGCCACCCGGTGCATGTTCGAGCAGCCGCTGCGCGAGAAAGCGCGCCAAGGCGGGTGGCGTGTAGTGCCTACCGTGCCGTTTGCGTTCGCGCGCGGCCGGCTCGCCGGGATTCATGCCTGGGATTCTGCCTCGTCACGGCGCAACCGCGGCGAGAACGCGGTCGACCGGATCTCGCGTCGTCGCCGGCGGACCGGGAACATCCCACGTGGCCAGTTCCGAAACAAGACCACGAATGCTAGCGTTCAGTCTCGAAATAAGACCAAATTGAGGGGTGCCCATGAGCCCGACCAGCCTGCAGACCGACGAGTTCACGGCATTGAGCCGCATCCTCGACAACCGGTGGACCTGCCGTCAGTTCAAATCCGACCGACTTCCCCGCGACACCATCGAAACCCTCCTGCGACTGGCCCAACGCACTCCGTCCTGGTGCAACACCCAACCCTGGCAGGTCGTCCTCACCGAGGGCGCGGGCACCGAACGATTCCGCAGGGAACTCCTCGAACATGTCGCAACCGCGGCGCCGGAACCGGATTTCGCATTTCCCGCGCAGTACACCGGCGCCTACCGCGATCGGCGACGCGCATGCGGCCTGCAACTCTACGACAGCGTCGGCATCGTGAAAGGCGATCACGCGGGCACCATGCGCCAGACCATGCGCAACTTCGAACTCTTCGACGCGCCGCACGTCGCGATCGTCACCACCGAGGCCGATCTCGGCAGCTACGGCGCCATCGACTGCGGCCTCTATATCGGTACCTTCCTCCTCGCCGCCCAGAGCCTTGGCCTCGGCGCCGCACCCCAAGCCGCCCTCGCCTCCTACTCCCCTTTCCTGCGCACCTACTTCGACCTGCCCGAACACCGCCGAGTGGTCGCCGCCATCTCCTTCGGCTATCCGGACGCCGACCACCCGGTCAATACCTTCCGCACCGCCCGCGAAGACGTGGACCAGGTCGCGACCTGGCACACCGACTGACATCCTGAGTCCTCGCCCCCGGCAGATCCGTCCATATCATCGGGCCCCTTCGACCAACCCCGAACCCCTACCAAGAGGGCGTCGGCCACGACGACCCCGCCGAAAAGGGCGCCTCGGTTCGTAATTGGGCCTGTCGCATGACGAGTGAGTGCCATAGCTTGTCTGCGGCCCTCACCAACACTTGGTGTGGGAGTTCCGGCGGGTTACCCGGCTTGACGTCCGCTTTCGGCGGTGAAGGCCGGACCGGGCTCGGCGGAGATCTCGCGCGCGGTGAGTTCGGTTCCGCACGAGTCACATTCGAACTTGATGTGTCCTTCGCCCGTGCAGTCGCGATGGCGGTAGCGCACCGGCGGACCGTCGGGTGCCATATAGGTATCGCCCCAATCCCGAATCGCCATGAGGATCGGATAGATATCATGCCCCTTCGGCGTCAGCCGGTACTCCTCGTGTGCTCCGACGGCCGCCTTCTGTTTGATCAGGATCCCGTGTTCGACCAACCGATCGAGCCGATCCTGCAACCGGCTCCGGGAGATCCCGAGCGCGCTCTGAAATGCATTGAACCGTCGGATGCCCGCGAACGAGTATTTCAGGATCACCAAGGTCCAGCGGTCGCCCAGGATCACCAGCGGCCGCGTGATCGAACACGGCTCATCGGCAAGTTCCTCGTAGCGCACCTGTCGATGCTACCGATACCGCGATACCCCGCGGCGGCATTCCACGCCGGGCAGCAACGCTCAATCCTTCGCCGCCGCGTAGGCGACCATCGGGTCCTTGTCTTCCAACGGCGGCACCTCTTCCCCGTCCAGCACCTTGCGCATCCGTTCCGAATCCAACTGCCCCTCCCACTTCGCGACCACGAATGTCGCGACGCAATTGCCGAGCAGATTCACCGTGACCCGCATCGAATCCATCAATCGATCCGCGCCGAGCAGCAACGCGACCGCCGCCACCGGAATCGACCCGTGTCCGATCGCACTGATCGTCGCCGACAGCGCCAGGAATGACGAACCAGGCACGCCCGCCATACCTTTCGAGGTCAACATCAGCACGCCGACCGCCGTGATCTGCTCGCCGAGACTCAGATCCACCCCGAGTGCCTGCGCCAAGAACAGCACGCAAATGGATAAATACAGCGTCGCACCATCGAGATTGAACGAATACCCGGTCGGTACCACCAGCCCGGTGGTGGCCCGCGAGCAGCCCGCCTCGGTCAACTTGATCATGATCCGCGGCAGCACTACCTCGGTCGACGCGGTACCGAGCGCGAGGAACAGCTCATCCTTGATGTATTTGAC
Source organism: Nocardia sp. NPDC052112 (assembly GCF_040680135.1). Lineage (NCBI taxonomy): Bacteria > Bacillati > Actinomycetota > Actinomycetes > Mycobacteriales > Nocardiaceae > Nocardia > Nocardia sp. NPDC052112. The sequence continues at coordinate 159,630 of NZ_JBFAWD010000013.1, forward strand.
GAGCTTCCACAGACTCACCCCCGCGAAAACCCGCACCACCACGGCGAGCACCAGCAGGAACAGCATCGCCGCCCCATAACAGCAGGCGATCAACTTGCCGTAGCTGCCGAGCGCGGAAAGTCCGTACTGCCCGACGATATAGGCCATCGCCCCGAACGCACCCAGCGGCGCCAATTTCATGATCCAGCCGATAATCGTGAAGAAGATCTTCCCGATGTGATCGACCGCCTCCAGAATCACCGGCGGGCTACCCTTACCCACCCCGCCGGTTGCCGTCCCCGAGCGTTCACCGAATTTCGCCAGCGCCAATCCGAACAGCACCGCGAAGAACAAGACCTGCAGCAGCGCATTCTCCGCGAATGCCGAAATCACCGACGTCGGAATGATATTCAGCAAAAAATCGACGGCATGTGGCAGCTCGCCGTTCTTGGTGGTCTTGGCGATCTTCTCGGCACCGGTCGCCAAGGTCTGCGCGTCGACGTGGAAGCCCGCACCCGGCTTCACCAGGTTGCCGACCAACAAACCGAAGAGCAGCGCGAAAGTGGTGATCACCTCGAAGTAGATCAGCGCCTTGACACCGATCCGTCCGACCGCTTTCATATCGCCCACATGGGTGATGCCGAGCACCACCGTGCAGAAGATGATCGGCGCGATCACCATTTTGATCAGCTTGATGAACCCGTCGGCCAGCGGTTTGAGGTCCGCGCCGAAGTCGGGCCACAGCTTGCCGACCAGAATTCCGGCCACGATCGCCACCAGCAGTTGCAGGAACAGCGAGCGGTACCAGGGCGTTCTGCGCACCGGATCCGATGCTGCGGTGGTTTCGATCGTCACGCTCATGCGCGCAACGTACGAGCTATTCGTATCGCCAAAGTTTCAACTTTATTGCCGTGCGGAAACCCGATCGATATATGCCCGTCGCCCCAGGTCCGACACCGAGAACTATACGAACGAAAAGCGGGCCCCGGGAAATCCCGAGGCCCGCTCTTGCCGCCGAATCTACAGCGGAATGTTCTTGTGGTGACTCTTGCGCACCGGCGCCGCCGCCAGAGCGGCGGCAATGGTGCTGCGGGTCTTGGCCGGGTCGATGACCTCGTCCACCACACCGATCGCCATGGCCCGCTCGACACCACCGGCAATGCGCTCGTGCTCGACCGTCAGACGCTCGTGCAGCGCCGCACGCTCCTCCTCCGGCGCGGCCGCGAGGGCCTTCTTGTGCAGGATGCCGACCGCGGCCTTGGCGCCCATCACGGCGACCTCGGAGCCGGGCCAGGCGTACACCGCGGTTGCGCCCAGCGAACGGGCGTTCATCGCGATATAGGCGCCACCGTAGATCTTGCGGGTAACCAGCGTGACCCGCGGCACCCGCGCCTCGGCGAACGCGTGTAGCAGCTTCGCGCCGCGGCGCACCACACCTTCCCACTCCATGCTGACGCCGGGCAGGTACCCGGGCACATCGGTAAGCACCACCAGCGGAATGCCGAACGCATTGCACAAGCGCACGAAACGCGCTGCCTTCTCGGCACTTTCGGAGTTCAAGCAGCCACCGAGACGGATCGGGTTATTGGCGAGCACACCCACGGTGCGCCCGCCGAGCCGTCCGAGACCGGTGACAATGCTGCGTGCGTAACCGGCCTGCAGCTCCTCGAACGAGGACTCACCGTCGACGTTGTCGAGCAGTTCGTGGACGATCGGCTTCACATCGTAGGCGCGCTTGGCCGATTCCGGCATCATCGCCTTCAGATCGACATCACCGTGTGCGGCCGCGACCAGATCGAATTCACCCTGCTCGGCGAACATCGACACCAGACGCCGACCCCGGTGCAGCGCGTCGGCCTCGTCGTTGGCGACGATATGCGTGACACCGGACTTCTTACCGTGGGTTTCCGGACCACCCAGGGTGGCCATATCGACCTGCTCACCGGTCACACTGCGCACCACATCGGGACCGGTCACGAAGATCCGCCCCTCGGGCGCCATGATCACGATGTCGGTCAGTGCGGGACCGTAGGCGGCACCACCGGCGGCGAAGCCGAGCACCACCGAGATCTGCGGTACCAGACCCGACGCGCGGACCATGGCCTCGAAGACCAGACCGACCGCGTGCAGCGCCTCGACACCCTCGGCGAGGCGGGCGCCGCCGGAATGCCAGATGCCGACCACCGGAATACCGGAATCGATGGCAGTGTCGATCGCGTCGACAATGTGCTTGCAGCCCTCCACGCCCATCGCGCCACCCATGACGGTGGCATCGGAGCAGTAGGCAACGGTGCGGACACCGTCCACCTCGCCGATCGCGGCCAGCACGCCGGACTTGTCGCGCGGGTGCAGCGGTAGCACGGTTCCGGGGTCGAAGAAGCGTTGGAGCCGACCGAGCGGATCACGCGGATCGGTCGCAGTTTCTGGTCGGAACGCGGGAGCCACAATTGTCATCGCGTTTTCTCCTCACCTCAGGGAAGTACGCCGCTACCGCGGCTGCGTATGTCGAAACACCGGTGGGGTCGACCGACGCTCGGTTGGTCGACCCCACCGGGATCGTTGTTGCAGTCTGCCCGGTCTGCGCGGTCGAGCCCGGAGGAGGCAGCGCGCGTAACCACGGAGGGCTCCGCACCGGCCAATCGGATACCGCGCGGTTATGCCCTACCGAAGGCGAGCGCGACGTTGTGCCCGCCGAAACCGAACGAGTTGTTGATCGCGTACTCGATCTCCTGGCGGCGGGCCTCGCCGTGCACCACATCCAGATCGATCTCCGGATCCTGGTTGTCCAGGTTCAGCGTCGGCGGTACGAGGCCGTCCCGGATGCTGAGCACGGTAAGCACGGATTCGAGCGCACCGACGGCGCCGATCGAGTGGCCGAGTGCCGACTTCGGCGCGTACACCGAAGCGTGGTTGCCCACGGCCTTGTTGATCGCATTCGCCTCGGCGGTATCGCCGATCGGGGTGGCGGTCGCGTGCGCATTGATGTGCGTGACGTCCTTGGGCGTCAGACCCGCGGTCTGCATCGCCCGCGTCATCGCCCGAGCCGCACCGTCACCGGTGGGATCGGGTGCGACCAGATGGAAGCCATCCGAGGTGATACCGGCGCCGAGCAGGCGCGCGTGGATCGTCGCGCCACGGGCCTTGGCGTGCTCCTCGGTCTCGATGACCATCAGGGCACCGGCCTCGCCGAAGACGAAACCGTCGCGATCCTTGTCGAACGGGCGCGAGGCGCCCTTCGGGTTGTCATTGCGGGTGCTCATCGCGCGCATCATGGTGAATGCCGCGATCGGCACCGCGTCGATGAAACCCTCCACGCCACCGGTGACGACCATATCGGCGTCACCCATGACGATCATTCGCCATGCATTGGCAATGGCCTCGGAGCCCGATGAGCACGCCGAGACCGGAGTGACCACTCCTGCCCTGGCCTTCAATTCGAGACCGACCACAGCCGACGGACCATTCGGCATGACCATCTGAACAGCCAGCGGCGAAATCTTGCGATAGCCACCGTTCTTCAGCTTGTCGACCGAGTCGATGAGCGCATCACCGCCACCGAGCCCGGTGCCGATCGCCACACCCAGACGCTCCGGGTCGACCTCGGGGCTGCCCGCGTTCTGCCAGACCTCGCGACCGAGTACGGTCGCGAGCTGCTCGACGTAGGCCATGCGCCGACATTCGACACGGCTCAGCAGGGTCTCAGGCCGAACCTTCAGGTGACCGCCGATGCGGACCGGAAGGTCGTACTCCTCGACGAACGAATCCTCGAGAGTGTCGATTCCGCTCTCGCCGTTGAGGAGTCCCTTCCACGTCGCATCGACATCACCAGCGATCGACGTGGTCGCCGCCAGGCTTGTAACGACGACGTTGGGGAAGTTCCCGTTCAAGGTGGAAGGAGTGGTCACAGTGTCGGCCCTACTCGGCGTCGAACTTGGCCTTGAGCTCCGCGGCCGCGTCAGCGTTCTCGGCCTCGAGCTTCTGGATGTAGGCGACAGCGTCGCCGACCGTCTTCAGGCTGGCCAGATCCTCATCCGGGATCTTCACGCCGTACTTGTCCTCGGTCTGAACCGCGATCTCGACCATGGACAGCGAGTCGATGTCCAGGTCATCGACAAAGGACTTCTCGATCGTCACCTCGGAGGGCTCGATACCGGTCACCTCTTCGATGATCTTGCCGAGTTCCTCGACGATTTGTTCCTGGGTCAGAGCGGCCACTTCGTGGCTCCCTTCTTATCTACTTTGTAGGGCTTCACTGTTGTTTTTCGAATCGAGCGAGCCGATGGTTACCGCCTGCTCGGTCACGATCGTGCATTTGGTTACACAATCGCCGGGGGAAAGCTAGCCGGAAATGGTGAACCCGGCCAACGCGGGGAGGTCTTCAGGGGTCTTCAGGGCCAGTGTTGGGGTGCCCTTCAGTTCCCGTTTTGCGATGCCGACGAGCGTGCCCGCCGGCGGCAGCTCCGCCACCGCCGAAACCGCCGCCTGTCGGACGGTCTCGGTGCACAGGTCCCACCGGACGGGCCGGGTGACCTGCGCCGCGAGCTTAGCGACCGCATCGGCGCCGGAGGTAACCGGCTTGCCGTCGAAGTTCGAAAGCAGGGTCCGAGTCGGCTCGTTCGGCGTGATCGTGGCTATGGCTTCCGTCACAGCGTCCTGGGCCGGGGCCATGAACGCGGTGTGGAAGGCGCCCGCGACGGGCAGCGCACGCACCCGCGCCTTCTCGGGCGGGTTGGCGGCGAGTTCCGCGAGGGCGGTCAATCGTCCGGCGGCCACGATCTGACCCGCGGCATTGCGGTTGGCCGGGACGAGGTCGAGTTCTTCGAGCCGCGCGAGCACGGCGGCCTCATCGCCACCGAGCATCGCGGACATGCCAGTCGGCTCCAGCGCGCACGCCTTGGCCATCTCCGCACCGCGGATTGCGGCCAACCGCACCGCATCGTCGGCGGAGATGACTCCGGCGACCGCGGCGGCGGCGAGCTCACCGACCGAATGCCCAGCGACGATGGTATCGGCCGGAAGTGCATCCGGCTCGATTTCCGCGAAGGCCAGCAGTGCGGCGGCGACCACGAGCGGCTGGGTAACGGCAGTGTCGGTGATCTCCTCCGCCGTGGCGGTGGTGCCGAGGCGGACCAGATCCAGGCCGGAGGCCTTGGACCAGAGGGCGAGGCGATCAGTCGCGCCGGGAAGGTCGAGCCAAGGCGCGAGCATGCCGGGTGTCTGGGACCCCTGTCCAGGGGCGAACAACGCGATCACACCTCTAGAAAACACTGTGAGGTGCGCCGCACGAGATGTCGACGCGAATGAACCTTGCGGAGCGCTTTTGTGGAGGTCCCACAAAAGCGCATGTGGGCTGTCCCGATCGACCGTTCGCCGGTTCCGTTACAGGCCTTCGTGACTCACCGGGAATTGAGTGACTTCTGGGGTAGGAGTTGACGATTCGTTACGGGTTCGTGTCAAACGACCTACTGTCGCGGCGATCCGGAGCACGTAGGCATCCCTCGGATTCATCGGATCACGCCCCGTTATCTCGGCTATCCGCTTGAGTCGATAGCGAACGGTATTTGGATGAACGTACAGCTGACGTGCGCACGTCTCGACCGCGCCACCGCAATCCAGATAGGCCTCGAGAGTGTCGGCCAGCGCGGATCCCGCGGCGGCCAACGGTAGGACAAGATACTCGTTCAACGCGTCGATTGCAGCTCGGTCACCCAACAACGCCCGCTCCGGTAACAATTCCGCAGCGTGCACCGGCCGCGGGGCCCCACGCCAGCCGACGACGGCCTCCATTCCGGCCAGTGCTTCCACCGCACTGGCATGCGCGGCACCGAGGGTGCGCATGGTCGGTCCGATCACCACCGGACCGTCGGAGAACACCTCGGCCAACAGATCCGCGAGAAATGGGGAGGCATATGAGGTATCGCCCAGATTCCCGCTGACCACCATCACCAGCCGCGAACCCTGGACGACGGCCAGCGCCGCACGCCCGTGCCGTGCGGCGATGGTGTGCACCGAACCGACCATCGACACGCCCTGATCCCCGGGCGGCGTGCCGACCAGCACCGTCGCCGGGGCGGTCGCGTCCCAGTTCAGGGTCGCGGCCCGCGACAGCATGTCCGGGCCGGTATCGCCGCGCACGACGGCGTCCACGACCAGTGCCTCGAGTCGGGTATCCCAGGCGCCGCGGGATTCCGCGGCGCTCGCGTACACCGAGGCGGCGGCGAATCCGAGCTCGCGCCCGTAGCGCAATACCGCCTCGGTGAGTGCGACCAGCTGCCGGTCGTTGCGCGCGAGCGCGGGCAGCCACTGTTCGAAGAACTCCATGGCCACGCGGACCATGTCCACGGTCTGGCGCAGCGTCAGCCGCCGCGCCAGATCCTGCGGGATCACTTGGAAGGCGTCCAGGCTGAACCGGATATCGCTATCGGGATCCTGTAGCCATTCCAGGAAGTTCACCACCGCGGTCTGCACCAGCATCTGGACGCCCGCGCGTTGCGCGGCGTCCAGATCGGCGAAGAACGGCAACCGATCCTGCATCGACCCGACCGCCTCCGTGGAGAGACGTCCGGAGAACTGCTTCACGCGTTTGAGCAGCGTGTCCGGCAGTGGGTCGCGAGTTTGCCGGTTCGGGGATAGTGCGCCCGTCGGCAGATACACCTCGTGCTCGGAGGAGCCATCGGAGATCCGACGCGGCCGCGGCGGTTTACGTTCCACCATCCAATCGTCCGCTACGCGAGTTCGTCTTCGGTGCCGGGAGCCGACTTCGGCGCGGCGGCGACATCATCGATGCGGTATTCGGCCGCCGCCTCGACGGCCTTGGCCGGATCGATCTTGCCGGTGCGGCCGAGTGCGGCCAGGGCGGCGACCACGATCGACTGCGCGTCCACGTTGTAGACCCGACGCGCGGCGGGGCGGGTATCGGAGAAACCGAAACCGTCCGTGCCGAGCGTGGTGAAGTCGCCGGGCACCCACTTGCGCACCTGATCCGGCACCGCGCGCATCCAGTCCGTCGCAGCCACATACGGACCCTCGACCCTGGCCAGTGCCTGGGTGACGTACGGGACGCCCGCATCGGTGCCCGGATTGCGCAGCTGGGCGATCTCCTTGTCGAGTGCCTCCTTGCGGAGCTCACCCCACGAGGTCACCGACCAGACATCGGCCTGCACACCCCATTCCTCGGCGAGCAGCGCCTGGGCGCGCACACCGTCGGGCACCGTGACGCCCGAGACCAGGATCTGGGCGCGCACACTGCCCTCGCCGCCGCGCTTGTACAGATAGATGCCCTCGAGCAGTCCGGCGATATCGAGATCGTCGGGCTCGGCGGGCTGTACATACGGCTCGTTGTAGAGGGTGATGTAGTAGAAGATGTCCTCACCGCCGAACTCGCCCGCCGGTCCGTGCGGATGGGTGCCGGGCAGTGCGCCGGGACCGGGCTGCTGGGTGCCGCCGCCGTACATACGACGCAGACCGTCCCGCACGATGTGCGCGATCTCGAAGGAGAACGCCGGATCGTAGGTGACCACGGCCGGGTTGGTGGAGGCCAGCAGCAGCGAATGGCCGTCGTTGTGCTGCAGCCCCTCACCGGTCAGCGTGGTTCGCCCGGCGGTTGCGCCGAGTACGAAGCCGCGGGCCAATTGGTCCGCCGCGGCCCACAATCCGTCGCCGGTGCGTTGGAAACCGAACATCGAATAGAAGATGTACAGCGGGATCATCGGCTCGCCGTGGGTGGCGTAGGAGGTGCCCGCCGCGGTGAACGATGCGGTCGATCCGGCCTCGTTGATGCCCTCGTGCAGAATCTGCCCGACAACACTCTCTTTGTAGGCAAGCATCAATTCCGCGTCGACAGACGTGTACAACTGCCCGTTGCGGTTGTAGATCTTCAACGAAGGGAACCACGAGTCCATACCGAAGGTACGGGCCTCGTCCGGAATGATCGGCACGATCCGCTTGCCGATCTCCTTATCCCGCAGCAGTTCCTTCATGAGCCGAACCAGGGCCATGGTGGTGGCCACGTTCTGCTTGCCGGAACCCTTGCGCACCGACTTGTACGCCTCATCGCCGGGCAGTTGCAGCGGCTTTGCCGCGGTGCGCCGTTCGGGCAGGAAGCCGCCGAGCGCCTTGCGGCGATCGAGCATGTACTGGATTTCGCGCGCCTGCATGCCCGGGTGGTAGTACGGGGGCAGGTAGGGGTCCTTCTCCAGTTCGGCATCGGAGATCGGAATCCGCTGCAGGTCACGGAAGTCCTTGAGGTCCTGCAGGGTCAGCTTCTTCATCTGGTGTGTGGCATTGCGGCCCTCGAAGTGCTTGCCGAGGGTGTAGCCCTTGATGGTCTTGGCCAAGATCACCGTCGGCTGCCCTTTGTGCGCCATCGCGGCCGCATAGGCGGCGTAGACCTTGCGGTAGTCGTGACCACCGCGCTTGAGGTTCCAGATCTCCTGATCCGAGAGATCCTGGACCAGGGCCTTGGTGCGCGGGTCACGGCCGAAGAAGTGGTCGCGCACGTAGGCGCCGTCATTGGCCTTGTAGGTCTGATAATCGCCGTCGGGGGTGCTGTTCATCAGGTTCACCAGCGCGCCGTCGCGATCGGCGCCGAGCAGCGCGTCCCACTCGCGGCCCCAGATGACCTTGATGACATTCCAGCCCGCGCCGCGGAAGAACGACTCGAGCTCCTGGATGATCTTGCCGTTACCGCGCACCGGGCCATCGAGACGCTGCAGATTGCAGTTGATCACGAAGGTGAGGTTGTCCAGCCCCTCGTTCGCGGCCACCTGGATCAGGCCACGCGACTCCGGCTCGTCCATCTCACCGTCGCCGAGGAAGGCCCAGACGTGCTGATCCGAGGTGTCCTTGATGCCGCGGTCATGCAGGTAGTGGTTGAACCGCGCCTGGTAGATGGCGTTCATCGGGCCGAGGCCCATCGACACCGTCGGGAACTCCCAGAAGTCGTTGAGCAGCCGCGGGTGCGGGTACGACGGCAGGCCATGGCCCGGACCGCCGTGGCTGTACTCCTGCCGGAAGCCGTCGAGCCGATCGGTCGACAGCCTGCCCTCGAGGAAGGCACGGGCGTAGATGCCCGGTGAGGCGTGCCCCTGGATGAAGATCGAATCGCCGCCGCCGGGATGGTCCTTACCGCGGAAGAAGTGATTGAAGCCGACCTCGTAGAGCGCCGCCGAGGAGGCGTAGGTCGAGATATGGCCGCCGACACCGATACCGGGACGCTGCGCCCGGTGCACCATGATCGCCGCGTTCCAGCGGATCCAGGCGCGGAAGCGTCGCTCCACCTCTTCGTCGCCGGGGAACCACGGCTCGTTCTCGGTGGGGATGGTGTTGACGTAGTCGGTGGAGGTCAGGGATGGGATGGCGACTCTACGCTCACCGGCGCGTTCCAACAGCCGGAGCATGAGGTAACGCGCGCGGCCCGGACCTTCCCGGTCGAGCATGTCATCGAACGATTCGAGCCATTCGGAGGTTTCCTCCGGGTCGATGTCCGGTAGGTAGGACGCCACCCCTTCGCGGATAACCCGCACCCGGCCGCCCGTCGGCGGCACTTGCGATCCATTCGGATCGCGCGGCGCGGAGTCGGTGCCAGCGGGTTTCACTGGCGCGGAAGAGTGGATCAGGTCGGTCAAATCTGCTCCTCGTACAGGGGTGGACAAGCTGATAGGCGTCTGTTTCCCCGGGCGGCACACTTGGTTGGCGGACCACCCGTTTTACGAAAGGTTCCGGGCGCACCTCCATCCTTGCGGAAGTTGTGGCCCAGGTCATCATGTCAGGGGCATCTGCAGTACGGTTCCGCAGGGAACGTGAGTCGAGGACCGCCGGTGACAAAGAGAGGCACGGAGGACGATGAAGGTGCTGGACCCACGCGGGTTCGCAGCGGTGTGCGCGGCAGCGGCGGTCGTGGTCGGCCTGACGATCGCGGGATGCGCGAAACACGTTGACGGCGTTGCCAATCCGAATGCCTCGGAGCTGGCCGCCTACAAGACCGAGGCGGCCTCCTCCTCCGCGGCGGCGACCTCCTCGCGCAAGGCCGCGGCCCAGGCGCAGGCGATCGGCGACAACTGTAATCAATTCCCCACAACTACAGGTGTCGGCGTTTCGAAGTACAACGAATTCGTAGATGCCCACGATGCGAATGCCGCGGACTACAACGCCAAGCGCGATACCGCCGCCAAGACCCTCGAGGATGCCGCGAACAAGGTCGAGACCGGGGTGAACAACGCCAACGGTGCGCTGCCCGCGGACCTGCAGGCGAAGTTCGCCGAATACGTCGCCGCCGCGCGCCAACTCGCTGCGGAAACCCGCAAGATGACCTATACCGCCCCGGTCGGCGCACTCAACGATGCGAGCAAGCGGGTCAACGATGCGCGCAATGCGGTCAAGGACGCCTGCCCGAAACGCTGAAGTCGTCCCACGCACCGGGACGGGTGGCGAAAATCGGCCAATGACACGAGGTTGTCACGCGACATTCCATGGGTATTTCGTCCGATCAGCTTGCGCTCGAGGCGATAACCATGTTCGCTTGCAACTACCTATTGTCTGGAGTTGAGGAGGACACCACCGTGGTCGCCGCGGCGGACGCGCAGAATTACGCTCAGAAGCTTGGCATTACACACGGCATGGTTGTCCAGGAGCTGGGCTGGGACGAGGACACCGACGACGACCTGCGGGCCGATGTCGAAGAGGCCAGCGGCGGGGAGATGGTCGACGAAGACTCCGACGAGGTAGTCGACGCTGTCCTGCTGTGGTGGCGAGAAGGCGACGGCGATCTGGCGGATGAGCTGATGGAGATCATCAGCCCGCTGGCCGACGAAGGCTTCATCTGGGTTCTCACCCCCAAGACCGGACAACCTGGTCATGTCGATCCGAGCGATATCGCCGAAGCGGCACCCACCGCGGGTCTGACGCAAACCTCGGCGATCAGCCTCGGTGCCTGGTCCGGCAGCCGCCTCGTGCAGCCCAAGGCACCCTCGAAACAGCGCTGACCGCTTTCGCTATGGTTTCGCCGGGCGGTGTGCCACCGCCCGGTGTTGCCCGACACGATGGAGGATCAGTGATGCCAGTCGAGGTTGGCCCGCTGCAAGTCGGCACGCTCGCGCCGGATTTCACACTCAAAGATCAGAACAACCAGGAAGTCACGCTCTCGGACTACCGCGGCAAGAAGAACGTGCTGCTCGTGTTCTATCCTCTCGCCTTCACCGGCATCTGCCAGGGCGAGTTGTGCAAGGTCCGCGACGAGTTGCCCAAATTCCAGAACGACGATGCGGAAATCCTCGCCATCTCGGTCGGCCCGCCGCCCACCCACAAGATCTGGGCCGCCGAACAGGGCTACATCTTCCCGCTGCTGTCCGACTTCTGGCCGCACGGCGCCGTCGCCCAGTCGTACGGCGTCTTCAACGAGAAATCCGGCTACCCCAACCGCGGCACCTTCGTCGTCGACCGCGGCGGCGTCATCCGCTTCTCCGAAATGAACGGTCCCGGAGAGCCCCGTGACCAGGCGGCTTGGGAGAAAGCGCTCGCCGCGCTAGAGTCCTAGACCGGCCCGTCGGTCACCCACCGACGGATCCCGGGCGTATAGCTCAGTGGTAGAGCTCTGGTTTTACACACCAGCGGTCGGGGGTTCGAACCCCTCTGCGCCCACCGAAGAAGATGCAACTGCAAGGCGGTTTGCGGTCGGTCGCAACTTGCGCCGCGCCCAACTTGTCGAGCAACGGGGCGCACGCGTACGTCTCGCGGAAGTACTTCGCCTAGCTGCTGTCTCGTTAGGTTGGTTCCACCGGCAGGCCGTTGCGGCAGCTCGCAGTTACGCGGCCGAGTGCGGCGCAGCTTCGGTCAGATACCGCTTTTGGTGGCCGCACCCAGGATCAGCGGTCGAACGATCGGAGGCTCTCCGCGCCACGACGCTTCCTGTATGTCTTCGAGCTCCAGTCCGCACGCCCGGATCAGCTCGAGGGTGGGACGGTTGCAGTGGCAGCCCTCCGCGAACCGGCGCCAGGGGCCGGCGAGGCGGTCTTGCCAATGGGCAAGTCGCGGCGACTCGGAACGCACGTGCTCGAGAAACAGCAGCTGGCCGCGGGGGCGCAACACGCGCCCGATCTCACGCAACACCGGATCAGGGTCGTCGACAGTGCACAACACGAGCGTTGAGACGACCGTATCCACGGTCTCATCCGCGAACGGCAGTTGTTCCGCCGATGCGTCCAGCACACGCGCGCGACGTCGACTGCGAAGCAGCCGCCGCGCCAACCGCGCACGCATCGCGGGCTCCGGTTCGGTCAGGATCAGCTCGTCGAGACCGTCAGGGTAGTACTCCAGATTAAGACCGGTGCCACTGCCGAGCTCGACAGTCCGCCCCCTTGCGCGGCCGAGCAAATCCCGTCGGCGAGCGGCCATACCCGCCCGCTCACCCACCCACAGCAGAGGGTCGTACAGCGCCGCGAACACTCGGGCCCAGAGGTCCGAGCCCTCCACCGCTGCCGCTGGCACGGCGCCACTGCTCACAGACTCGACGGTACGCCGGGCGGGCCTCGTCATGCATGTCCAGCTCGTCGAGCAGGGCGCGCAGCCGCCGGAGATTCGGCAGGGCGGCGGCAGTCACCGGTGCGCCTTGGCTGAGGTACTCCGCCTGTGCCAGGCTCCTAACTGTTTGCGCAGCATGCCGTCTTCCGCGACGTCGTGCCTGATCTCGAAGAAGTCGGTGTCGGCCAGGTTCATGTCCGTCGCGAACGCGGCCAGCACCCAGGGCGTGATCCGGAACGGTTGCTCCGACGCGGTCGGCGGCAGCGATCGTCCACGTGCGGCTGATTGCACACCGTCCGCGCCAGCGGCTCACCGCGCAGGGCCTCCTCGTCCACGAGCCACGTGGGTAGCCAGTTGGCCGCGGACAACACGGCGCCGAAGATGAACCCGACGCATGCGACACCGCGGCCGCCACGGAATGCAACGGCCGGCCACGCGCGACGCTGTTGTGCAACGGCGCTGGCGACTGCGACACTGCACGGTCGCGGACGGGCAAGCCGGGAGGGGTTGTCCGTGTCGCCGACAAGCCACCGCGATTGCGGATCGTGTAGCGGTGTCAAGCCAATCGGCACGGCTTCCGATCACACTTGGTTTCAATCGATACCGTATCGAATAAGCGGGTAGCTGGTAATGTCGCGTTCGTGCCTGCCGACATTCCCAACCGAACTACGGCCTCGCGCGCGACCGACGGCCCTGGGGATGCCTCGCCTTTCGCTCTCGGCTTGCTGCTGCGCCGGGCACACTGGCGCGCGGCCGCGGTCATGACAGAGTCACTTCGACCACTCGGCATAGAGTTGCGGCACTTCGCCGTGCTGATCGCGCTGGTCAACCACGGGCCCACGGTGCAGCGGGACTTGGCGACGGCGACGGGGTCGGACAAGGCGGGAATCATGCGAATCGTCGACGACCTGGAGCGTAAGGGTCTGGTCACACGTAAGACCGTTCCGGGGGACCGTCGGGTGCGGGCGGTGGAGATCACACCTCAGGGGCTCGAGCTTTTCGATGCGGCCCATGTGGCGGCGGAGCCGCTGGCCGAACATCTGGTTGCCGAATTGGGGCCCGGCGAGCCCGAGCAGTTGACGGATCTGCTGACCCGCATAGCTTATCCCCCAGACAGCGAGGCATAAGCAGGCCCGGACACCGGTTGCCTGCGCCTGGCCCCCGCCTCATATCTTGCGCTTTCGCGGCGAAGCCGGCCCGGCCTCGAGAGCTACAGCTACACACCGGCTGTGGCCGCGAGGTGCGGTCTGGGCTTCGTCGCCGACTTGGACTGAGCTTGCCGCGCGGTTGCAGCACCACATACCTGGTCGGCGGTGCGCTCTTCGCCCCGGCCGACATCGCCGTCATGTCGATGCGCGGCACGCTGCAGGCCGAACAGCCCGGCCGGACCACGGGCCCCGATGCCAGAGCGCCACCGTCACCGTCGGAAGCGGCCGCAGGCAACCAGGCGACATGTGACGGTCTCGGGCATGCCTCACACGGCGACCCATGCCCCGCGAGTTCACGAGGCGAGGCGCTGCGTGAGTTCCTTGGCCTTGGTGGTCGCGGCCTCGAAGGCGCGCTCGCGGGAAATCTCATAGAGGGGGACCAGTTCCGACATGGCTGGGTTGCGGGGAGCCATGGTGAGTTCCGGGACGATGAATTCGAGGTCGAGGCCGAGGGTGCCACCGAGGACGGCTCGCAGGTAGTTCTGCACGAACTCGTAACCTTCGCGCGGGGTGCCTGGCGCATAGGAGCCGCCGCGGCTTGCGACGACGACAACCGGAGTGCCCTGGGCGGAGGGGGTCTCGCCCGCGGTGCGGCCGAGCAGAAGCACACTGTCGAGCCATGCCTTGAGAGTCGAGGGGATCGAGTAGTTGTACATGGGGGCGCCGATCAGGACGACATCCGCCTGCTCCAATTCCTCGATGAGTTCCACGCGCGCGGCGAACGCGGCGGATTGCTCCGGGGTGCGCTCGGACGAGGCGGCGTAGCCGGCGGACCAGGCGGCGGCGGTGACGTGCGGGACAGGGTTGGCGGCGAGGTCGCGGTAGATCACCACGCCCTCTGGGTGCTGCTCCTCCCACGTCGTACGGAAGGCAGCGGTAATCGAACGGGACGAGGATGCCTCGCCCGCGAATACGGACGAGTCGATATGCAGCAGTGTGGCCATGGGGCTTCTCCAAAGAACGATGCCCGGGGTGGGATACCGAGGGCTGAGAACTCGTGCTGGGGAATAATCTAACACAAGATGGTATTGAATGATACTATAACAACTACTACGGTCGCAGAAGAGATGATTGGAGAGTGGGTGATCATGGACGTCTACGAGGCGGTTACGAGCCGACGGGCGGTGCGCGGATTCACCGACCGGGATGTCTCACGGGAGACGCTGGAGCGCGTGCTGTCCGCCGCGGCCTGGGCGCCGTCCGGATCGAACATGCAGCCGTGGCGCACCTACGTGCTGACCGGTGCGCCGCTGGCCGAGGTCAAGAAGCGCGCCGGCGAGCGCTTGGCTACCGGCGACCCCTGGGATGAGCCGGAGTACGAGCAGTACCCCTCCACACTGAGGTCCCCATACCGCGAGCGCCGATCCGCGTTCGGTGAGCAGCGCTACGGCGCACTCGGTATCCCGCGCGAAGACCTGGAGGCGCGCCAGCGGGCCGCCTCCGCGAACTGGGACTGTTTCGGCGCGCCCGTCGCCCTGTTCTGCTATATCGACCGCGACATGGGCGCGCCACAATGGGCCGATGTCGGCATGTATCTGCAGACCGTCATGCTGCTGCTCCGCGCCGAAGGGCTGCACAGTTGCCCGCAGATGGCATGGGCAAAGCTGCACAAGACCGTCGCGGAGGTCCTCTCACCCCCGCACGAACTCATCCTCTTCTGCGGCATGTCGATCGGGTTCGAGGACGACACGATGGATTACACCCGTACGGGCCGGGCGCCGCTCGACGAGACGGTCACCTTCGTCGAGGATTAGTCGCGGTCAGTAACCCCACCACGCCGGTACCCAACGAAAGACGTCGCCGGCGACCGCCACCCGGCCGAGGGACGGGAACGACAGATGAGTAGCCACCAGCGGCTCGCCGGTCGCCGCCAGCTCCCGCAAAAGATCGACCCGGACGCGGGCCGCCTCCTCGGGATAGTGTTCGAAGCCGTTGAACCAGTCGGGGTGTTCGAACCCGACCGAGAACACGGCGTCGCCGGCGAACGTCAGCCGGTCGCCGCCGGACGCCAGGCGGACCACACTGTGCCCGGGGGTGTGGCCGCCGGTGCGAGAGACGACGACCCCCGGCGCCACCTCGTATTCCGCCTCGAACGGCCGCAGCTGGCTGCGGTACTCGTCCAAGAACCGCGAGGCGGCCGACCGAAGCACGTCCGGCACCTCCGGCGGCATGGAGGTGTGGGAGAAATCGGGAGACTCCCAGAACTCGGCCTCGGCGGCCGCCAGGTGGACCCGCAGGTCCGGACGCAGCCGGCCCCTCAGCCCGTCGGCGAGCAGCCCGCCGACGTGGTCCATGTGTAAGTGGGTAAGCACCACGTCGGTCACGGATGCGGGATCGATGCCGGCAGCCTCCAGTCGCAGGGCCAACCGCCCGGCCCGCGGGAAGTCCGGAAACTCCACCCCTAGTCCAGCGTCGATGAGTACGGTCCGGCCGCCGCTACGCACCACGACCACATTCAGCGGCAACTCGAGCACGTCTCGCGGCAGGAACATGTCATCCAGATAGGCCACGCGGACGCCAGGATCGGCGTTGGTGGACAAGACCTCGGCTGGCAGCGGCAACACCCCATCGCTGATCACCAGCACGTCGATCTCGCCGACCCGCAGCGCGTAGCGCGACGGAGTCAACTCGTCGGGTCCCGGCCTACTGGAGTGTGCGGTGTTGTCCAAGTTCACGTTCGTCTCCCTCCTGATCAGTTGGTAGGGATCGAGGTTGGCGGCGTGATGTGGCCTCCAACGTGGTTCCTGGCAGGAATGCCGGTCAGGTGATGCGTGATTTCTTCCGGCGTTGGACGTCTAAAGGCAGAGCGGCGCGCTTGCAGTATTGCCGAGTTGTCTGTGTTCGTCATGCCCGGCCCACGGTGTGTCGCCGACGTCGTCGTGTCCGGCGTATCCGACCTCGTGTAGCGACGAGCAGTGGGCGCTGTTCGGACCGCTGCTCCCCGAGTGGGATCTGCCGGAACGGCATTCGCGACCCTCGTGGACTACGTACCCAACCGGCGTAAAACGCTGTCCTGTAGCTGTTTCCAACCACCATCGCACCGAATCCCACCAATCACTTCAACGCTTCCAACAACCGCTGCATTCATTTGACTGGTCGAATTTGTCGTAGGACGATCTATCTACGGAAGGCGTGGATCCGGAAACTCGTACCGATCGACATTCGTAGGAGAGTCCGTCATCATGGCCCGAGTTGTAGTTGTCGGCGGCACCGGCCGGAAAAGTTCGGCCTCGACGAATTCGTCCGCACCGGTCCTGCCTGCCGTAATGATCCGCGCCGCGTCGTCACCGATTCCGGTGCTCCCTACTACGGAGCAGTGGTGCCCGGCGAGCGCATTCTCGTCCCCGGTGCTGCCGATGACGCCCGGATATTCCAGACCCGCTTCACGGAATGGCCGGCACGCAATACCGCCTGAGCCTGTGGAGCGGAGGGACTCGCGGGGGCCGACACATCTCGACGCATATCGGCCGGTCAGTCGGGACCTGGTTATCCAGCGTCGAATGCCACCGCCGTAAGGCTCAGCGGATGTAGACATGGTCAGCCCTGCGGACCGGGAGGTAGACAATCTTGGACGTCTATGAGGCGGTCACGAGCCGACGGGCGGTACGCGGATTCACCAGCCGGCCTGTCCCGAAGGAAGTGCTGGAGCGCGTGTTGGCCGCCGCGGCTTGGTCCCCGTCCGGATCCAACCTCCAGCCGTGGAACTCCTACGTACTGACCGGCGCACCGCTGGCCGAGCTCAAGAAGCTCGCCGGCGAGCGCGTGGCCGCAGGCGACCCCTGGGACGAGCGCGAATACGAAATGTACCCGTCCGCATTGAAATCCCCCTACCGCGAGCGCCGAGCCGCCTTCGGCAAGGAGCGCTACGGCGAACTCGGCATTTCGCGCGAGGACATGGAGGCGCGCCAGCGGGCGGCTGCCGCGAACTGGGACTGTTTCGGCGCGCCCGCCGCCCTGTTCTGCTACATCGACCGCGACCTGGGCCCACCCCAATGGGCCGACGTCGGCATGTATCTGCAGACAATCATGCTGCTGCTCCGCGCCGAAGGGCTGCACAGTTGCCTACAGATGGCGTGGTCGGTCTACCGCAAGACCGTTGCGGAGGTCGTGTCACCCCCAGACGAGCTCATTCTCTTCTGTGGCATGTCGATCGGGTTCGAGGACGTCAGGGTGGGTTACGCCCGGACCGGGCGGGCGCCGCTCGACGAGACGGTCACGTTCGTCGAGCGGCGGGCACCGGATGAAGGCCGTCGACGTATCAGCGGTCCCAGCGTCGCGGATTACGTCACCGACAGTCACGAGTGATGTCGATGACGCGCGCACGTGGCTGGGTCGGAACCCGAGTCTCCCTGCTCCTGGCCGAATTGCATTTCGTTGATTCAGCCATCCGGATTGCATTGCCCGGTGAAAATTCACGACCTGCTTCTTCTGCGCGAATATCACTGTAGTGCTGCAGTTTTCGGATTCGTTGCCGTCTCGGCCAGGCGCCGAGTTCGCCGGGTCCGAGCCACAGGGCCGGAGCATATGTCGGTACTCGGGAAATGCGCTGGGGTGCAACGCCGGTACTCCGACACCGGCGGTCTGGTGGATTCCGCCCAGGGATCGGATTCGGCCTCATCACCAGGGATGAGGGTTCGGCGTCGAGGTCCTACTCCGGTTGTACCGACGGCCGCGCGCGCCGGGCGATGTGCCGGGCGCTGTCGCTGGACAGAATTCTCGTGACGGATCCAGCAACGGAGGTCGAACGTGCGCGCATCGGTACTACCCCGCCCATCCGCCCAGCTCGTTCCCACATTCGCGGGCCGGGCCGTATTCGTGATCGCTGCCGTGGTCGCACTGGCCCAATTCGTCACGAGTTTCGGCGGTGGTTACTGGTTCGACGAGGCCTACATGCTGGCGATCGGCCGCAATCACCTGGACTGGGGATCCGCCGACCAGCCGCCGCTGGCACCGGCGTTGGCGGCCGCACTGGATCGGCTCGCCCCGGGGTCGATCCTGGTGCTTCGATTGCCCGCAGTCCTCGCGACCGCGGCCGCGGTCGTCGTCGCGGCCCTGATCGCCAGGGAATTCGGCGGTGATCGGCGAGCACAGACCCGCACGGCGGCTGCGCAGGCGACCGCGCTGTGGGTAACCCTGGCTGGCCACTGGCTTACCCCGTACACGCTGGAGCCGGTGCAGTGGCTGACGCTCGTCTGGCTGCTGGTGCGGTGGATTCGGGTGCGCGACGACCGGTTGCTGCTCGCCTCGGGTGTGGTGGCCGGGGTGGCCGCCGAGACCAAATTCCAGGTGCTGCTGTTGTGTGGCGTCCTGATGGCGGCGGTGGCGATTTTCGGTCCGCGCGAGTTGCTGCGACGGCCGATGCTGTGGACGGGAGCCGGTATCGGGCTGCTCATCGCGCTGCCGACGCTGTTATGGCAGGCCGGACACGGCTGGCCGCAGCTGCGGATGGGTTCGGTGGTGGCCTCGGAGGCGGACGCTTTGTACGGCGGCCGACCGGGCGTGGCCGTGTCGCTGATCATCATGGCCGGTGTCGCGGGCGCGGTGTTGTCGCTGTACGGATGGTGGCGGCTGCTGCGCGCCGAGGAATTGCGCACCTATCGCTTCCTGGGCGTGACCGCGGTGGTGCTGTTCGTCTTCTTCGTCGGCACCGTCGGCCGCCCCTACTATCTCGGCGGGCTCTACGGAGCACTGTGCGCCGCGGGCGCGCTCGGATTTCAACAGCGCCGACTCGACGGCGGCCGCCAAGGCTGGGTGGTGTGGCCGGCATACGCGGTGAGCATCGCCGCGGCCGTCGGCATGCTGGCGCTCGCGGCGGTCGCCGACAAAACCGATGTCCCCCAAGCGATCGCGCGACGAACCGTCGCCGCCTACGACGCGCTACCGGTCGCGGATCGCGATACCACGATCGTTATCGGCCAGTCCTACATCATCGCCGCCTACCTCGAGGTGTACCCCCACACCGGCGGCCTGCCAGCGGTGTACAGCACCAACCGCAGCTACGGCTATTTCCCTCCGCCGCCGGACTCGGCGCGCAACGTGCTCTACGTCGGTACGGCTCCGGACGAACTTCGCGACCATTTCGGATCGTGCCGCAACCTGGTCGATGAGGGTGCGGATCAGACCGTGTGGCTGTGTACCGAGCGCCGTGAGTCGTGGCAGGAGCTCTGGCCACGGCTGCGGCACCTCGAAATGACCTGACATCCCGCCGAGCCGTTGCCGTCAGACGCCTGCCGGCGCCCCGAATCGAGCCGAGAACGGCAGTGGTGCGCCCGCTGCGCGGAATGTTTTCGCGCCTGCGATTCGACCTCACAAGGGGGGAGCCGGGACCTGTGATAGTGCGGTCCTGGATAGCATCGAGGCCGTATCGATCGAGGAAACGCCGAGGGGCTTGTGTTGACTACCGACCATCTTGACCGCTGGAATGCTCACGAGGCTTCGGCGGAGGCGATGATTCCGATCGTCGGCAGGCTGTATCGCGAGAAGGGGGTCACCATCCTCCTGCACAGCCGGTCGCTGGTGAACAAATCGGTGATCAGCATTCTGCGGACGCACCGGTTCGCGCGGCAGATCGAGGGTGAGGAACTGTCGGTCGAGGAGACGCTGCCGTTCCTCGAAGCGCTCAGCGGGTTGGATCTGGGGCCGTGCAAGATCGACCTCGGCCGGTTGGTGATGGCCTATCGCACCGACGTTCGCGGGCTGTCGCTTCCCGAATTCACCGCCGCGGTGCTGACCGATGTCACCGATGGCAACAAGGCCGAGCCGCAGGGGCCACGGGATGTGGTCCTGTACGGCTTCGGGCGGATCGGTCGGCTGGTCGCTCGGCTGCTCATCGAGAAGGTCGGGTCCGGTAACGGGCTGAACCTGCGAGCCGTGGTAGTGCGCAAGGGCGGCGAAGGCGATCTGGCCAAGCGGGCGTCGCTGCTGCGGCGGGATTCGGTGCACGGCCAGTTCAACGGAACGATCAAGGTCGACGCCGACAGTGACACGATCATCGCGAACGGCAACGTCATCAAGTTCATCTACAGCGATGATCCGACGATGATCGACTACACCGAGTACGGGATCAACGAGGCGATCCTGATCGACAACACCGGTAAGTGGCGCGACCGTGACGGCCTGTCGCAGCACCTGCGTCCGGGCATCGCGAAGGTCGTGCTCACCGCGCCCGGCAAGGGCGACGTTCCGAATATCGTGCACGGCGTCAACCATCGCGACCTGGATCTGTCGGAGCAGATCTACTCGTGCGCATCGTGCACAACCAACGCGATCGTGCCGCCGCTCAAGGCGATGGACGACGAATTCGGCATCGTCCGCGGTCACGTGGAGACGGTGCATTCGTTCACCAACGACCAGAACCTGCTGGACAACTTCCACAAGGCCGACCGTCGTGGTCGCTCCGCGCCATTCAACCTCGTGCTCACCGAGACCGGCGCCGCATCCGCGGTGGCGAAGGCAATGCCGGACTTCAAGGCCAAAATCACCGGCAACTCGATTCGCGTTCCCACCCCGGACGTTTCGGTCGCGATTCTCAACCTGCAGCTCGTGCGCGAGGTCACGAAGAACGAAGTGCTCGAGTATCTGCGCCAGGTATCGCTGTCCGGACCGCTGAGTCGCAACCTCGACTATACCGCGGCCACCGATGTGGTCTCGAGCGATTTCATCGGATCCCGCGCGGCATCGATCGTCGACGCCAATGCCACGATCGTCGATGGCGACACCGCGATCCTGTACCTGTGGTACGACAACGAATTCGGTTATTCGTGCCAGGTGGTGCGGACGGTGCAGTACATCTCGGGTATCGAGTACCCGACCTATCCGCGGCTGGGCGCGCGCGACGACGCTCCCGCACCGGCTGCGGGCGTCGCGCGGTAGTCCGCACAGCCGCACGTTCAGCCGAAACCCGCTCGGCCATCTCGGTTTTCGTATCCCTGGATATCGCGGACACCGGATCCGCCGGTCGCGGCCGTGATCACTTGCCACGCCAGGGAGCAGCGCAGAATCGACAGTTAAGACGTAAGTTCGGCGGGGTCAGCTTCAGGCGGTGGAATAGCACCGCACGCGGCGTCGAGAAGTGTTGCCGCGGCTGCGCGGGCGTGGGCGGCGGCGTCGGGGTGCCCTGCGATAGCGGCGGTGGTCTGGGCACCTTCGACGAGGATCGCGATCTGCGCCGCGACGGCCTCGGGGGCTCCGGCGTCGCGGACCAGTTGGGTGAGGTAGCGCTGGAAGCCGTCCTTCTGTTCGCGCACGGCGTGGGTGACATTCGGTGAGCCGGCGCTGAGTTCACCGAAGACGTTGATGAAGGCACAGCCGTGGAAGTCCGGCTGGCGGAACCAGGCGTCGAGGAAGTCGAAGACGGACAGGACCTTCGCACGTGCGGTGACCGCGTGCTCCGCGCTGGCGGCGATGCCCGCGTTCCATTGGGCCCGGCGGCGGTGCAGGACAGCGACGATCAGTTCGTCCTTGGAGGGGAACAGGGAGTAGATCCGTTTCAGGGATATCCCCGCCTCGCTGCGGACCGCGTCCATGCCAACGGACTGGACTCCGCGCGCGTAGAAGAGTTGGTCGGCCGCGGCCAACACCCGCTCCCGAGCTGCTGTGTCGTCGATCATGGTCATTCCCCTTGCGCCGAGAACGTTCGTTCTCTACTGTAATGCACAGTCCGGAGAACGACCGTTCTCCAGTCGATTTCAGGAGGATGGCAATGGCCACCATCACCGTCGGAACCGAGAACAGCACACCGATCGAGCTCTACTACGAAGACCACGGGACCGGTCAGCCGATCGTCCTCATCCACGGCTACCCACTCGACG
Source organism: Nocardia sp. NPDC052112 (assembly GCF_040680135.1). Lineage (NCBI taxonomy): Bacteria > Bacillati > Actinomycetota > Actinomycetes > Mycobacteriales > Nocardiaceae > Nocardia > Nocardia sp. NPDC052112. Next base: position 182,143 of record NZ_JBFAWD010000013.1, read on the forward strand.
GTCACAGCTGGGAGCGGCAGTCCCGCGAACTGATCGCCGCTGGTTACCGCGTCATCACCTACGACCGCCGCGGCTTCGGGCAGTCGAGCAAGGTCGGCACCGGATACGACTACGACACCTTCGCCGCCGACCTCAATACATTGCTCGAGACGCTCGACCTGCGCGAGGTGATCCTTGTCGGCTTCTCCATGGGTACCGGCGAACTCGCCCGCTACGTCAACAGGTACGGCCACGAGCGAGTCGCCAAGCTGGCGTTTCTCGCCGCACTGGAACCGTTCCTGGTGCGGCGCGACGACAACCCGACCGGTGTGCCGCAGGAGGTCTTCGACGGCATCGTCGAGGCCGCTCGCACCGACCGGTTCGCCTGGTTCACCAAGTTCTACGAGGACTTCTACAACCTCGGCGAGACGCTCGGCAGCAGGATCAGCCAGCAGGCCGTCACCGCCAACTGGAACACCGCGACCGGCTCGGCACCGGTGGCCGCTTACGCCGTCGTCTCCTCCTGGATCGAAGACTTCCGCGCGGACGTCGCCGCGGTCCGCGCCGCGGGCAAGCCCGCGCTCATCCTGCACGGCACCAACGACAACATCCTGCCGATCGACGCGACCGGCCGCCCCTTCCACGAAGCCTTCCCCGAGGCCGACTACGTCGAGGTCGACGGAGCCCCGCACGGGCTGCTGTGGACCCACGCCGCAGAGGTCAACGAGGCGCTGCTGAACTTCGTCCGCTCCTGAACACCACCACTGTCGGCGGGTCACGGTCGACCGGACCGTGGCCCGCCGGAGGACTCTCAACGAGACGATCGACTCACGCAGTGGCAGGCATCAGGCGGCCGCCACGCGGTAGTCCGCACAGCTGTACGTTCGGCCGGAACCTGTTCGGCCACAGCGGTTTCCCGCGACGGCCGACCTCGGGGTCCAAGTCGGCCGACTTGTCATTGGTGAGCCGAGAAGTGATGTACCGCAAGGGATTCCCCAATCTGAATTCCTTCATCAACTCCGCCCGCGCTGCGCGGACCTGACTATAAGTCGGTGTCGTCCCCTCCGAGACGCCGCCGAATCTCGTCCACGGACTTGCCTTTCTGAGTCCCGGCGGGCCAGCACAGGGCGCATATGAACACCCCCAGTGGCAACCCGACTGCCAGCGCAAGCCCGAACATCGTCTCCCCACTCATGCGAACCGCTTGGCCTTCGTCGCCAGTGCCGACCATCCGCGCTCGCTGATCTGCCAACGGCCCCGATAGATGCAAGGTGTGACCAGCCCTCGCGCTTGCAGTTGGGCGAGTGCGTTGCGGACGCGCCACCCGGGCAATACCGCGTCGCGCTGGATTTGTGTCGCTGATAGCAGTCCGCCCGGACTCAGCGCCGCCAAAACTGCGACCTCTGCCGCATTCATGCCCAATTTCCTACCGCAGACCAACGAGCGAAAGATGTTCTTGGCCAGACAGTTTCGATGTTGATTACATGCATCAGCCGGTCGAGGGTCAGGACGTCGAAGTGATGCGGCGCGGGGGTAATCACGGCGTCGACGTCAGCAGAGCGTACGACATCGACCAGGCCGAGAATGGTGTCGTCGGGCGGCCACACCAGGACATAGCCCAACCGTCGCGCTAGCCGCTGAACCTGAGCACGGTCCCAGTCCAGTGCGGTGCTCACATCTGAGTCGATCCACCCGAGTGCAGTTGGCTGATTTCGCATTGTTCACCCCTTCTTAGTCTGGTGACACCCGCTGCCGGAGAGCCGATTCGGGCACCACGTCGGCCCGGTGGCGGGACTGATCTCAGCGTTCCGCTTGTCCAGGCGAGCGAACAGCGCAAAACTCTAGGCAAACAACGGCATCGACTCTGGTGGGGTGGACCGACGAACGCCGATTTCAGGTCGCGCAGGCTGGCCCGTGGTTTCACACAAGCGGAGCTGGCCGAACTGGTGTGCATCGAGGTCGAGCGAACGACCGGCCAGCGGCCAGCGGTCGACGCGCAGGCAATCAGCCGGATCGAGTGTGGCGAGATCAGCTGGCCTCGACGTGCGACACGGCAAGCTCTCATGGCACTGTTGGGAGCCGAGACGGAGGCAGCCATCGGGCTGTACCCGAAACGGACCCGACACGATGCAGAGAGGGACGAAGCCACGAAACGTAGAGCGTTCCTTGTCCTTACCGCTGGCGTCGCCATGCCGATGTTCAGTGACGACACACCACGGCGCATCGGAACCGTCGATGTCGAGGAGATACGCAGCAAGTTCGCACGGCTGGTGGATCTGGACAGCTATCTCGGCGGTGCCGACACCTTCCGTCTGTACTTCGCCGAGCTGGGCCGAACAGAACAGACCCTCAGCCGGGCAACCGGCACGTTGCAGGTGCGCGCCGACCTGGCCGAATTGGCTGCCGAACAAGCCCAGCAAGCCGGATGGGCGGCGTTCGACGCTGGATTCACCGATACCGCGTTGCGACTGTTCCGCTACAGCCAGGAGGCCGCCGAGGAAGCCGGAAGCCGGGAGTTGGTGGCGAACGCCTTCGTGCACATCGCATACGCCACCGGAAAAGCCGATTCGGTGGTTGCCGCCCAAACAGCCTGCACTGCAATAGGAATCGGTGCGCCCGCGAAAGCGCGAGCGCTCCTGGAGTCTCGGCGTGCGTGGTTGTGTGCCGTCGCTGGTGACCGTGACAGCGCGGCCCATGCCCTCGATGCCGTTCGTGACGCGCTCGAAGAAAACGACCAGGCAGCGCCGCACTGGTGCGCATGGGTCGATCATGCGGAGCTGGACATCATGACCGGTCGGGTCTGGTCGGTGCTGCGTCAGCCGGACAAGGCCACCGGGCCGTTGGAGCGCGCGCTGGCGGGCTACCCGGACCAGTGGGCACGCGACAAGTCGCTATATCTGACCTGGCTGGCCGATGCCTACCTCGATGCGGGCAACGAAGCCGAGGCGATAGCGGCAGCAGACCGCGCACTTGCCTTAGCGGGCCGTGTCGCATCGGTGCGGCCATTGGCTCGTGTCCGAGAGGTCGCGCAGCGGTGCTCGGCCACCGGGACGGCCAGCGGTGCCGATTTTGCTCGTCGGGCCGCCGCTGCCAGCGCGCCTATTCCGGCGCAGCTGTAGTGCGCTCGATCCATTCTGCATAGCTGTCGAGGCACCACTCGACCGGCGTCGCGGTCACTTCGGGGCTGTCCCACGGATGCATCTCCGCGACGCGCATGGCCAGCCGATCACGTGCGTCTGCCGAGGTGCGTAATGTGACCCGCCACTCCTTGCCTTCGCCGAGCTTTCCGAGGTGCCAGAACACCGATGTGGCCGGTCCGGTGATCTCTGCCCCGGCGGCCAGCCGTTCGGCCACCGCTGCGCGAGCGATAGATCGCGCGTCGTCCTCGGACGGCGTCGTAGAAGTCACCGACCACACTCTCACCGTTCCCATGCAGCCACACTATGCGGGCTGCCGGGCTGCCGTGGTCCCATCAGGCACCGCCACGGCAGCGCGTGCTGGACAGAGCACCCAAAGGCCTCGTGAGTCGCCTCGTTGACGAGAAGGCCAAGGTCGTCCCCGCGACGAAGAGCGCATTCATGCTCAGAACTGCCCCGGCACGCGTCGAAATGGGCGCGGGGCTCGCGCCGACTCGAATGAGGTGCCGGTGCACGGCATCGAGGGTCAGGCCTCGCGACCTGCCGACGGATCCCACGGTTGTCATGATCCGAATTGTCGATCGGACCCACATGCGGCAACAACGGCACGGTCATAGCCTGACCGGACAATCGACGCCTCGAGCCGCTGGCCGAGCCCGGCCACTCCTCGACGTGAGCGATCACAACGCACTAAACCGATGACTCCTTGACACGGAGCAAATGTTCGCGCTAACAATGTTCGCGTTAACATTGTTAGGAGCGTCACAGTGGCGGACGAGTATGTGGTCGGTGTCGACTTCGGCACGTTGTCAGGGCGGGCGCTTGTGGTCAGGGTGCGGGATGGGGCCGAGTTCGCCAGTGCGGTAACCGAATACCGGCACGGGGTGATCGATCGGAATCTGCCGGTGACCGGTGCCGAGCTCGCGCCGGATTGGGCGCTGCAGGATCCTGGCGACTACCTCGATGTGTTGCGGACGGCAGTGCCTGCCGCGCTGGTCGAATCGGGGGTCGACCCGGCCGATGTCATCGGGATCGCCACGGATTTCACGGCGTGTACGGTGCTGCCCACGCTTGCCGACGGGACGCCGCTGTGTCGGGTGCCGGAGTTCGCGGGGCGACCGCATGCCTATCCGAAGTTGTGGAAACACCATGCGGCACAACTGCAGGCGGACCGGATCAATGCCCTTGCCCATGAGCGGGGTGAGCCGTGGATCAACCGGTATGGCGGCAAGATCTCGGCGGAATGGGAGTTCGCCAAGGCACTGCAGATACTGGACGAGGATCCGGAGATCTATGCCCGGACCGAGCGTTTCATCGAGGCGGCGGACTGGATCGTCTGGCAGCTGTGCGGTCGGGAGACCCGAAACGTCTGTACCGCTGGTTACAAGGGAATTCACCAAGACGGAAGTTGGCCGAGCGGCGACTATCTCGCTGCGCTTGATCCGAACTTCGCCGATTTCGCCGTCGGCAAGCTGGTCCACCCGCTGTCGCCGCTCGGTGGCCGTGCCGGCGGCCTGACCGAGCGGGCAGCGGGCTGGACGGGGTTGCGGCCCGGGATCGCGGTCGCGGTCGGCAATGTCGACGCGCACGTCACCGCACCGGCCGCACAGGCCGTCGAAAATGGGCAGCTGCTCGCCGTGATGGGCACCTCGACGTGCCATGTCATGAACAGCGATCACCTCGCCGAGGTGTCGGGCATGTGCGGTGTGGTAGATGGCGGAATCATCAGCGGCAGTTGGGGATACGAGGCCGGGCAGAGCGGGGTCGGCGATATCTTCGCGTGGTTCGTCGACTCATCGCTACCCGGGTCCTATCACGCCGAGGCCGCCGCGCGCGGCATGGATGCCCATGCCTATCTGAGTGAGCTGGCGCAACGGCAGCGGGTGGGCGAACACGGCCTCGTCGCGCTGGACTGGCACAGCGGAAACCGCTCGGTGCTCGTCGACCACGACCTGTCCGGAATCCTGGTCGGCCTCACCCTCGCGACGAAACCCGAGGACATCTATCGAGCATTGCTGGAGGCCACCGCCTTCGGCACCCGCACCATCATCGAATCGTTCGATACCGCAGGCATTCCCGTTCGCGAACTCGTGATCGCCGGTGGCCTGCTGAAGAACTCGTTGCTGATGCAGATCTATGCCGATGTGACGCGGCTACCGCTGTCGATCATCGGCTCCGATCAGGGCCCGGCGCTCGGCGCGGCCATCCACGCCGCCGTCGCCGCCGGTGCCTACCCGGACGTCCGTGCCGCCGCCGAGGCGATGGGCCGGATGCACCGCAACGCCTACCTCCCCGATCCCGACCGCACCGCGGCCTACGACGCCATCTACGCCGAATACCGGGCCCTACACGACCATTTCGGCCGCGGCGGCACCGAGGTGCTGCATCGGCTGCGGCGCATCCGTAACGACGCACGAAGGGAAGTCGCCACCGCATGAGTGAGCGCAGCGAGCGAACAACAGGCACAGCTGAGCGCAGCGAGCGAACACCAGGCACAGCTCAGCGCACGGTCACGGCCGCCATCACCGGGTTGCGTGCGCAGTTGGTCGATCTGCATCGGGAACTGTTGCGCTGGGGTCTGGTGGTGTGGACCGCGGGCAATGTCTCCGCCCGGGTACCCGGCGAGCAGTTGCTGGTCATCAAGCCGAGTGGGGTCTCCTACGACGAACTCACCCCGAATTCGATGGTGGTCTGCGATTTCGACGGCAACCTGGTCGAGGGCGAGCTGTCACCGTCCAGCGATACCGCCGCGCATGCCTACATCTACCGGGAGATGCCTGAGATAGGCGGTGTGGTGCATACCCATTCGACCTATGCGAGCGCATGGGCCGCACGCGCGGAACCGATTCCGTGCGCGCTCACCGCGATGGCCGACGAGTTCGGCGGCGAAATTCCGGTCGGCCCCTTCGCGCTCATCGGCAACGACGATATCGGCCGAGGTGTGGTCGCGACGCTGTCGGGCCACCGCTCCCCCGCCGTCCTGATGCGCAATCACGGTGTCTTCGCGGTCGGACGCGACGCCCGCACCGCCGTGCAGGCGGCCGTCATGTGCGAGGACGTGGCGCGCACCGTACATATCGCACGCCAGCTCGGTGAACCGGTCCCCATCGCGCAGGCCGATGTGGACCGCCTGCACGACCGCTACCAGAACGTTTACGGCCAGCACGGAATTCCGGCCACCGACAAAGGAGTACGTCCTCGATGAACCCGAAACCACGCATCGGCCTACTCGGCATCATGCAGGCCCTCTACGACGACATGATCCCGGGCATCGCCGAGCGCCAGGACCGCTACGCCCACGATATCGCCGAACAACTCGCCGAGCTCGCCGACTGGACCGTCGGGCGGCCCGTCAAGGACCGGCGCGACGCCGAGGCGGTCATGCGCGAATTCGTCAATGCCGATCTCGACGGCGTCATGGTGGTGATGCTCACCTACGGCCCGGCGATGCGGGTGGCCCGATTGTTCAACGAGAACCGACTTCCCGTGCTATTGGCCAATATTCAGCCCGAACCCGCGGTGACGCCGGCTTGGGATATGGCGGATATGACCTATAACCAGGGCATTCACGGTGCACAGGACACCGCGAACGCAATGGTCCGCGCCGACCGTCCGTTCACGGTGGTGACCGACGATTGGCGCACACCGGAATTCGCTGTGCGCGTTGATCGTTGGGCGCGAGCCGCACGCGCGGTCACCGCATGGCGGTCACTGAAGGTCGGCGTATTCGGCTACGCCATGAACGATATGGGTGATATCCGCGTCGACGAGAACGCGCTGTTGCGGGCACTCGGCCCGGAGATCAGCTTCGTCGCACCGGGTGACCTCTACCGCGGCAGCCAAGCGGTGACCGATGACGAGGTCGCGGCGCTGATGGCGTGGGAGGACCGGGAATTCGCGATCGATCCCGCACTGACCGGCGCCGAACGCGAAGACCACGCCCGGATGCAGATCGCGATCGAACGCATTCTCACCGACCGCGGCTACGGCGCGTATTCGACACATTTCGATGCGATCGGCGAGGACGGCCGGTTCCAGCGGCTGCCGCTCGCCGCGGCATCGAGTCTGATGGCCAAGGGCTACGGCTATGGCGCCGAGGGCGATGCGATGGCCGCCGCCATGGTCTACGCCGGACATCAACTGATCGGCGACGGCCATTTCACCGAAATGTATGCGATGGACTTCCCCTCCGACTCGATCCTGATGAGCCATATGGGCGAGGGGAATTGGCGAATCGCCCGCACCGACGAACCGGTCCGGCTGATCCGGCGCGAACTCGGCATCGGCAACCTCGACGAGCCGCCGACCTTCCTGTTCCGCTACCGGCCGGGGCCCGCGACGCTGGCCTGTCTCGTTTCGCTCGGCGGCGAAAAATTCCGCATGGTGGTGGCCGAGGGCACGGTACTCGACAGCCAGCAGCTGCCCGCACTGGAAATGCCCTATGGCCAGTTCCGGCCCGCGAGCGGCGTGCGCGAATGCATGGATGGCTGGCTCACCGCGGGCGGGCCACACCACCAGGTCATGAATATCGGCCACCACGCCGCCGACTGGCAGGTCTTCTGTCAGCTCACCGGCATCGAGTTCGTCCAGGTCTAGTCAAGGAGTTGTGCCATGCCCACCATCAACCGACGCGGACTCTTCGCCGGCGCTGCCGGTGTCGCCGCGCTGTTGGCCGCCGCCGCGTGTTCCGTCGAGGACAGCGGGAAGTCGTCCGCGGCCGGCGGCATGATCGGCATCGCGATGCCGACGAAATCCTCCGAACGCTGGGTCGCCGACGGCAACAATATCGTCAAGCAGTTCAAGGACCTCGGCTACGACACCGATCTGCAATATGCCGAGGACGTCATCGAAACGCAGGTTTCGCAGATCGAGAACATGATCACCCGGGGCGTCAAAGCCCTGGTGATCGCGGCGATCGACAACAAATCGCTCACCGGCGTACTGCAGCAGGCCAAGTCGAACAAGATCGCGGTGGTCGCCTATGACCGACTCATCCGCGACACCCAGAATGTCGACTATTACGCCACTTTCGACAACTTCAAAGTCGGTGTGCTGGAAGCGAATTACATTGTGGACCGGCTCGGTCTGCGGGATGGCAAGGGCCCGTTTTCGATCGAACTGTTCGCCGGTTCCCCCGACGACAACAACACCTACTACTTCTTCAACGGCGCCATGTCGGTGATCCGCCCGTATCTCGACTCCGGCAAACTCGTCGTCCGCTCCGGACAGACCGCCGTCGATCAGGTGACCACACTGCGCTGGGACGGCGCCACCGCCCAGTCCAGGATGGAAAACCTGCTCAGCGCCAACTACTCCACCGCGAATATCGATGCCGTGCTGTCCCCCTACGACGGCCTCAGCATCGGCATCGTCTCGGCCCTCAAAGCGGTCGGCTACGGCAGGGGCGATAAGAAGATGCCGGTCGTCACCGGTCAGGATGCCGAGAAGGCGTCGGTGAAGTCGATCATCGCGGGCGAGCAGACCATGACCGTCTTCAAGGACACCCGTGACCTCGCCAAACGCGCCGTGCAGATGGTCAATGCGATTCTGACCAGCGGCACACCGGAAACCAATGACACCACCTCCTACGACAACGGGGCCAAGAAAGTGCCCTCGTATCTGCTGCAGCCGGTATCGGTCGACAAGGACAACTACCGGAAGGTGCTGATCGAATCCGGTTACTACTCCGAACGCGACTTCGCCTGACGACCACGAGGTGTTGCCCGCATGGCCGAGTCAGGGCCCGGAGGAGGCAGCCTGCGTAGCCACGGAAGGCCCCTCGGGCATGCAGAGAAGGACACAGTATGACCGAGCACATTCTCGAAATGCGCGCGATCACCATGGAATTTCCGGGTGTGAAGGCGCTGGACGCCGTGGATTTCGCGGTGGCCGATGGGGAAATCCACGCGCTGGTCGGCGAGAACGGCGCGGGTAAATCCACGCTCATGAAGGTGGTCAGCGGCGTCTATCCGCACGGCTCCTACCGCGGACAGATGCGCATGGACGGTAGCGATGTGGCGTTCAAGGATATTCGCGGTAGCGAGGCGGCGGGCATCGCGATCATCCACCAGGAATTGGCACTGGTGCCGCAGCTTTCGATTGCGGAGAACATCTTTCTCGGCAATGAACGGCTGCGCAGCCGGACCGTCGACTGGCACGAGACCAACCGGCAGGCGATGCTGCTCATGCGGCAGGTCGGTCTCGTCGAGGATCCCGAAACCCTGGTCGCCGCCTTGGGTGTCGGTAAACAGCAACTCGTGGAGATCGCCAAGGCGCTGTCCAAGCAGGTGCGATTGCTCATCCTCGACGAACCGACCGCGGCACTCAACGAAACCGACAGCGCGAGTCTGCTCGCGCTGCTGCGGCAACTGCGTGAGCAGGGCATCACCTCGATCCTGATTTCGCACAAGCTCAATGAGGTGCTGGCAGTCGCCGATTCGATCACGGTGCTGCGCGACGGCCGGACCATCGAGACCTTGGATGCGGCGGCCGAGGAGGTCACCGAGGATCGCATTATCAAGGGCATGGTCGGGCGCGATCTCGACCACCGATTTCCGCCGCGGGCGGATCCGCAGATCGGCGAGGTGTTCTTCGAAATCGCCGATTGGAATGTCGACCACCCGACCATTGCCGATCGCCGGATCGTCCGGGACGCGGCACTGCATGTGCGGCGCGGTGAGATCGTCGGTATCGCCGGATTGATGGGCGCCGGGCGCACCGAATTGGCGATGAGTGTCTTCGGCCGGTCCTATGGTCGCAATATTCGTGGCACGATTCGGAAAGACGGTGCGGTACTGCGAGTTTCGTCGGTCCGGGATGCGATCGCTGCCGGGATCGCCTATGTCTCGGAGGACCGTAAACAATACGGACTGATCCTCGACGAGGACATCCGGCGCAATATGACCCTCGCCAACCTTCCCGCGGTCTCCCGGCACACCGTCATCGACACCCACCGCGAGATCGTCGAAGCCGAGCGCCTGCGCAGCCGGCTGACGGTGAAGACACCGACGGTGTTCCAGAAGGTGGGCAACCTCTCCGGCGGAAACCAGCAGAAGGTCGTACTCGGCAAGTGGATCTTCACCGAACCCGATCTGCTGATCCTCGACGAGCCGACCCGCGGCATCGACGTCGGCGCCAAATACGAGATCTACCTGATCGTCCACCAGCTCGCCGCCGCCGGAAAGGGCGTGCTGATCATCTCCTCGGAGCTGCCGGAACTGCTCGGCCTGTGTGACCGCGTCTACGCGATGAGCCAGGGCCGCATCACCGGCGAACTCCCGAAATACGAAGCCACACAGGAGGCTGTCATGAAACTGATGACACGCGGAACCACCATCGTCGAGGCGGTACCCGAATGACGTTGCTGGACAAGCTGGAAGACGGCGACGACACCTCCGCCGAGGTTATCGCGAAGGCCGTCGAACAGAAACAGGTCGGCGCGCTCGCGGCCCTGCGCCGGACCCTGCGCGGCAATGTGCGCCAATACGGCATGATCGTGGCGCTCGTGGTGATTACGCTGCTTTTCCAGATCCTCACCACGGCAAAGCTTTCCGATGGCGTCAGCCTGCTGACGCCGCTCAATGTCACCAATGTCATCCTGCAGAACGGCTATATCCTGGTGCTGGCCATCGGCATGATGCTGGTGATCATCAACGGACATATCGACCTATCGGTCGGATCACTGTGCGCACTGGTCGGCGCGGTGACCGGTATCGCCATCGTGCAGTGGCACTGGCCGTGGCCGCTGGTGGTGCTGGCGGCCGTCGCGATGGGCGCGGCCATCGGTGCGTGGCAAGGGTACTGGATCGCCTACGTCAAGATTCCGGCATTCATCGTCACCCTGGGCGGCATGCTGCTGTTCCGCGGTCTGGCGCAGCTGGTGCTCGAAGGCCAGTCGATCGGCCCGTTTCCACAGGGCTTCGTGAATATCGCGGCCGGGTACCTCCCGAATTGGCTGCCGCTGCATGCCGTTCAGTTCGCCGGGTTCAACGGGATCGCCATTCGGCTGCGCGTCGGTGAGCTGAACGGTTTGACATTGCTCATCGGCGTCCTCGCGGTGGCGGCCCTGGTGTGGTCGCAATGGCGGGTGCGACAGCGCCGCCACTCCTACGGCCTGCCTGCCGGACCGCGCTCGCTGTTCATCGCGAAGCTGGCCTCGCTCGGCGCGGTCATCCTGGCATTCGGCTTCGTCTTGGCGTCCTACAACGGGATTCCGATTATCGGCGTCATCCTGATCGTGCTGATCGTGCTGTATTCGTTCGTGATGAACCGCTCGGTGATCGGGCGTCGGATCTACGCCGTCGGCGGCAATGAGAAGGCCGCACAGCTGTCCGGGGTGAATACCAAGGCCAATACGTTCTGGGTTTTCGTGAACATGGGCGTGCTCGCGGCACTGGCGGGTGTCATCTTCGCCGCCAGGCTCGGTGCGGCAACGCCGAAGGCGGGACAGAACTTCGAGCTCGACGCCATTGCCGCGGCATTCGTCGGCGGCGCGTCGGCCAGCGGCGGCATCGGCACGGTCGTCGGCGCGATCGTCGGGGCGCTGGTGATGGGCGTGATGAACAACGGCATGTCCATGCTCGGCGTCGGCAGCGACTGGCAGCTGGTCATCAAGGGCCTGGTGCTGCTGGCCGCGGTGGCATTCGACGTCTACAACAAGAAGCGCGCGGCGGCCTGAGGCTCCGTAGCGACTGCTTGCAGGTCGCTCGAAATGGTCGGCATCACCGCTGGGCCGGTGCCGCCGTGCTGTCGCGCGTGACCAGCGTCGGCAGCACCGACGGCGATGCCGGTTCGGCGGTGGTGCCGTCGAATTCCAACAGCCGCAACAACATTCGCATACTGCGGCGGCCCACCTCGTCGAAGTCCTGACGGATGGTCGTCAGCGGCGGCGACAGGTAGGCGGCCTCGGGAATATCGTCGAAACCGACCACCGAAATATCGGCGGGCACCCGGATACCGCGTTCGGTGAAGGCACGCAGCATGCCGAGCGCCATCTGGTCATTGGCCGCGAATACCGCGGTCACATCCGGTTGCGCGGCCAGCAGCAGGCCCGCTTCGTATCCGGAGCGGGCACTCCAATCCCCGCCGATCACCGGGGGGATCGGCGCGCCCGCGGCCTCCAGCGTGCGTCGCCAGCCCTCGATGCGGTCGCGTGCCTCCAGCCAGTCACTCGGACCGGCGACCTGCCATACCGTGCGATGGCCCAGGTCGAGCAGATGCTGCACCGCCAGCCGGGCACCTTCGATCTGATCGACCGAAACCGACGGCAAGCCGCTGTCCTGTCCGGCCTCGACCGCGACGGCCAGCATGCGCTCGGGCAGATTGTGCAGTGCCGCGGCGGCGGCCATCTGTGGGGCGATGACGATGATGCCGTCCACACCCTGATCGGCCAGACTGTTCGCGGCCGCCAACACACTGGAGCGGTCCACCGTCTCCAAGGCGGAGATGCTGACACCGTAACCCGCTGTGCGAGCGGCACGTTCGATGCCGAGCAGGGTGCACGCCGGTCCGTACAGGATGGTGTCGAAACTGACAACGCCGAGCATATTCGAACGCCTGCTGACCAGCCCCCTGGCCATGGCGTTGGGGCGATAGCCGAGTTGTTCGACGGCGCGCAATACCCGCTCGCGGGTCTCCGGGCGCACGTTCGCGCTGCCGTTGAGCACCCGAGACACGGTCTGGTGGGAGACTCCGGCGAGTTTGGCGACATCGGTCATGACCGCCGGGCGCGCACCCGTCGGCCGAACCGCCGTTGAGGTATCCCCGGCGGCAAATCCGTCCCTGTCCCTCACATCCCACCTTCCAAACGTCGTGCCGAACAGTCGTCCCGGTCCCCCCAAGGTTAACGCTCACACAGCCGAGCGCCGCACCACGACCCGAACTGCCGCGCCGACCTCGGCAACCGATGTCTCGTCGTGGCCACCGGATTACGTCCGCGAGAGCTCTTGACTAGAAGAATGTGAGCGCTAACACTATCAGGACTACCGCACCTCGGTGCAACACGTTTCACAATTCGAGGGAGAGCCCGATCGTGTTGAAGAGGCTTCTGATCACCGCCAGCGCACTTGTCCTCACCGCAGCAACGGCCGCCGGCTGCGGCAGCTCGGGAAGCGACCAAACCGTACTCGGGTTCTCCCAGGTAGGCGCCGAAAGCGGCTGGCGCACAGCGAATACGAAGTCCATCCAGGACGCGGCGGCCGCGGCCGGCATCCAGCTGAAATTCGCTGACGCCCAACAGAAACAGGAAAACCAGATCAAGGCGATCCGCACCTTTATCCAGCAGCGCGTGGACGTCATCGCCTTCTCCCCCGTGGTCGCATCAGGATGGGACACCGTCCTGAAGGAGGCCAAGGACGCCAAGATTCCGGTTATCCTCACCGACCGCGCGGTGGACTCGGCCGATACCTCGCTGTACGTGACCTTCCTCGGCTCGGATTTCGTCGAAGAGGGCCGCAGGGCGGCGAATTGGCTCGTCGAGGCGTCCAAGAACTCGAACGACACCGTGAATATCGCGGAGTTGCAAGGCACCACCGGATCCGCGCCCGCGACCGATCGGAAGAAAGGTTTCCAAGAGGTCATCGGCGCCGATCCGAAGTTCAAGATCATCGCATCGCAGACCGCGGAGTTCACCCGCGCCAAGGGTAAAGAGGTCATGCAGGCATTCCTGGCCGCCCACCGGGATATTAACGTGCTGTACGCACACAACGACGATATGGCGCTCGGCGCGATCCAGGCGATAGAGGAGGCCGGGTTGAAGCCGGGTAAGGACATCAAGATCATCTCGATCGATGGGACCCGAGATGCCTTCCAGGCCATGGCCGACGGCAAGATCAATGTGGTCGTCGAATGCAATCCGCTGCTCGGCCCGAAGCTGATGGAGATCACCAAGGACGTCGTCGCGGGTCGCCCGACGCCCAAGCGGATCGTCACCGACGAAGGCGTCTACACCCAGGACCAGGCCGCCGCGGCGCTGCCCACCCGGACGTACTGAGCCGGAGCAGTGCATGTCGGAACCGACTGTCACACCCGCACTTCGGATGTCGGGCATCGTCAAGCATTTCGCCGGGGTCACCGCACTGTCCGAGGTGGACCTGCGGCTGTTCCCCGGTGAAATACACGCACTGGTCGGCGAGAACGGTGCGGGCAAATCCACCCTCATCAAGGTGCTCACCGGTATTCACGACGCCGATGCCGGGAGCATCGAACTCGACGGTTGCCCAGTGCGTTTCACCGGCCCGCAGCAGGCGCTGCGGGCCGGGGTGAGCACCGTCTACCAGGAGGTGAATCTGTGCCCGAATCTGTCGGTCGCGGAGAACATCTACATCGGACGGGAACCGCGGCGGGCCGGTCTGATCCGCTTCGCCGCGATGCGTCGCGATGCCGCCCGGCTGCTCACCGGGCTGCATCTGAACATCGATGTGGCCGCCCCACTCGGCTCGTATTCGCTTGCGGTGCAACAGCTCATCGCCATCGCCCGGGCCGTCGACCTGGATGCGAAGGTCCTCATTCTGGACGAGCCGACCTCGTCGCTGGACACCGGTGAGGTCGAGCAACTGTTCGCGGTAATGCGCGGGCTCGCCGCAGCGGGCGTGGCCATCGGGTTCGTCACCCACTTCCTCGATCAGATCTTCGAGATCTGCGACCGGGCCACGGTGCTGCGCAACGGAACCCTGGTCGGCGAATATCCGGTGGCACAGCTGAGGCAGAAGGATCTCATCGCGCACATGCTCGGCACCGCGCTGAGCGCGCTCGACGAGATCGAGCACGAGAAGCCGGATCCGGCGGTGGTCGCGCGCCACGATCCGCTGGTGCAAGCCACGGGGATCGGGGGCCGCCGCAATTCCGTCGCGCCGTTCGATCTCACCGTGCGCGGCGGCGAAGTCGTCGGATTGGCCGGGCTGCTCGGCTCCGGCCGCACCGAAGTGGCGCGACTGCTCTTCGGCGCAGACCGAGCGTCCACCGGGAATCTACGTGTGGCAGGAACACCGACGGCGCTACGTTCACCGCGCACGGCGATCGACCACCGGATCGCCTTCTGTCCCGAAGATCGCAAATCCCAGGGCCTGATCCTCGACCTGTCGGTGCGCGACAACATCGTCCTCGCGGTCCAGGCCGCGCGCGGCTGGGCCCGGCCGCTGTCGGCACGCAAGCGCGACGAACTCGTCGCCGGATACATCACCGCGCTGCGGATCGTTCCGGCCGATCCGGATACGCCGGTGAAATTCCTCAGCGGCGGCAACCAGCAGAAGGTGCTGCTGGCCCGCTGGCTGGCCACCCGGCCGAAACTGCTGATCCTCGACGAACCGACCCGCGGCATCGATATCGGCGCCAAGGCGGAAATCCAGCGGCTGGTCATCTCACTCTCCGAGGAAGGCATGTCGGTGCTGTTCATCTCCGCCGAACTCGAGGAAGTGCTGCGGCTCAGTCACAAGGTGGCGATCCTGCGCGATCGGCGGCTGGTCGCCGAACTCGTCAACGATGCCACCTTGACCATGGACCGGCTCACCGAAACCATGGCGAGCGGTGCGGTTTCATGACGATCATCCGAAACCACCTGTTCTGGCCCGCGACCGCGCTCATCGCGCTGCTGGTCGTCAATGTCGCGTTCACGCCCGGATTCCTCTCGATCCGCGTCCAGGACGGACACCTCTACGGCAGCCTGATCGATATCCTGCGCTACGGCTCGCCGCTGGTCCTGATCTCGCTCGGCATGACGCTGGTCATCGCGACGCGTGGGATCGATCTGTCGGTCGGCACGGTCGTGGCGATCGCCGGCGCGCTGGCCTGTCTGCACATCAGCACCATGCCGGATCAGACCGACGCCGGCGGCGTCGCCGTCGCCGTGCTGATCGCGCTCGGCGTGGCGGTCGCGCTCGGCCTCTGGAATGGAATTCTGGTGGCGCGCTTCGGGATTCAGCCGATCGTGGCGACCTTGATCCTGATGGTTGCCGGACGCGGTGTCGCACAGCTGATTACGTCGGGCCAGATCATCACGGTCAACAGTCCGCCGTACAAGGTCATCGGAGGCGGCTATCTGCTCGGCCTGCCGGTGCCCGTCCTGGTCGCCGCCGCGGTATTCGCCGGGCTCGCGGCGTTATTGCGACGCAGTGCGCTCGGGCTGCTGCTGGAATCGGTGGGCGGCAATGCCGAGGCGGCGCGTCTGGTCGGCATCCGGGCCGGTGGCCTGATCGTCGCGGTGTACGCGGTCTGCGCGTGCTGTGCGGCGGTCGCGGGACTCATGATCAGTTCGAATGTCTCCGCGGCGGACGGCAATAACGCCGGACTGTGGATCGAACTCGATGCGATTCTCGCGGTCGTCATCGGCGGTACCGCGTTGACCGGTGGGCGATTTCAGCTCGGCGGCACCGTGCTCGGGGCGCTGGTGATCCAGACGCTCACCACCACGATCTATACCGTCGGGGTACCGCCGGAGACGACACTGGTTTCCAAGGCGGTTGTGGTGATCGCGGTATGTCTGGTCCAGTCACCGGCGTTCCGCGCCAAGGTCTTTCGCCGTCGCCGTCGCCGCCGACTCGGACCGGTCATCGCATCGACACCGACGGAGGCGAATACATGAATGTGCTGACCCAGGCCCGCTCGGTCCGACCGGTGCTGCGCCGACCCACGATGCGCGGTTACGGCAGCCGGTACATCCCGGTGCTGGCCACCGCGGCACTGTTCGCCGTCATCTATGGCGTCGGGGTAATCCGCTATCCGGCATTCGGCTATCCGCAGGTTTTCGTGAACCTGTTCATAGACAACGCCTTTCTGCTCGTCCTCGCCGTCGGGACAACCTTCGTGATACTCACCGGCGGCATCGACCTGTCCGTCGGTGCGGTGCTGGCCTTGTCCACGGTGGTCTCGGCATGGCTGGTGACCGCGCACGGGTGGCCGCCGCTGCTGGTCATGCCGCTCATGTTGGTCGGCGGCACGCTCTTCGGAGCCGCAATGGGCGCGGTTATCCACTACTTCGAGATCCAGCCGTTCATCGTCACGCTGGCCGGTATGTTCCTCGCGCGCGGGCTGGCATATGTGATCAGCACGGATTCGATCACCATCACCGATCCGGTGTATACGGATCTGGCGCAGCGCCGCTTCCGGCTCGGCGGGGATGTCTTCCTGACGGTGGGCATGCTCGTCGCGCTGGTGATCGTCGCCGCGGCCTTCGTCGTCCTGCACTACACCCGACTGGGTCGCACCGCATACGCGATCGGCGGCAATGAGCAGTCGGCGCTCATGATGGGCCTGCCGGTGGCCAGGACCAAGGTCGCCGTGTACGCGATCAGCGGCTTCTGCTCGGCTCTCGCGGGCATCCTGTTCACGCTCTACACCCTGTCCGGCTGGAGCCTGCACGCCGTCGGCATGGAACTCGACGCCATCGCCGCGGTCGTCATCGGCGGCACCCTGCTCACCGGCGGCTCCGGATTCGTCCTCGGCTCGGTACTCGGCGTACTGACCCTCGGGGTGATCCAGACGATCATCAGCTTCGAAGGCACCCTGAGTTCCTGGTGGACCAAGATCTTCATCGGCGTCCTGCTACTCGCCTTCATCCTGCTGCAACGCACCATCGGAACCCGCGACGGATAACGGCTCCGCAGGGGTGTCGTTGGGCGACTCGGGGAATTGTTGGCATAATTTCGAACAATATGGTCGCCTGAACAGGATGGTGTCAGTGTCGCAGACTTCCGAGTTGGAGCGAGGAACG
This sequence comes from Nocardia sp. NPDC052112, assembly GCF_040680135.1. Lineage (NCBI taxonomy): Bacteria > Bacillati > Actinomycetota > Actinomycetes > Mycobacteriales > Nocardiaceae > Nocardia > Nocardia sp. NPDC052112. The sequence continues at coordinate 199,963 of NZ_JBFAWD010000013.1, forward strand.
CAGGGCAAAGCCATTGCGGTGGAGCGGTTGCGGCGCGCCGTTCGACAGGGGGAGGTTGCGCCAGGGCAGCGGCTGGTCGAGGCGGAGCTCGTCGAGCAGTTCGGGGTTACCAGGGGTAGCGTGCGGGCCGCCATCGACGAGTTGGTGGCCGAAGGGTTGATCGAGCGCATCCACAATCGGGGTGCGCGGGTGCGCCGAGTTACCAAGCAGCAGGCGGTCGAGATACTCGAATGCCGTAGGGCGCTGGAAGGTCTGATTGCCGCCAAGGCCGCCGAGAACGCCAGCCCGGCCGATGTGGAACGGCTGCGCAGGTATGCCGATCAGCTCACCGCCGCGGTGCGGGAGAGCGCGCCGCTGAAGTATTCCGAGCTCAATCATGAGGTGCACGCGGTGCTCGCCGAGATCGCCGGCCAGTCCACGGCGAGCGATCTGATCGGGCGGCTCAATACCCAGGTGGTGCGGTTCCAGTTCCAGTTGTCGCTGCGACCGGGGCGGCCACAGACATCGTTGGCCGAGCATCTCGCCGTGATCGATGCCGTGATCGCGCACGATCCGGCCGGCGCCGAACAGGCCATGCGCGCCCACCTGGACAGTGTCATCGCCGCCGTCGGCGACTTCGACTGAACACGAGTCCGATTCGGCTCCGACGGGATCTGCGTCGCCGCGGTGAGCAACCCCGGCGTACTCGCGTCCGAGCTCGTGCCGCGTCCTGGAATTCCGTGGATGCTCGACAGGCCACCGACCACGCTGGGGCCGCGACGTCTCACAACATCACCAAACTTCGTCATCAAAATTGTTGACAATTTCGCCGACAAAAATCTACCGTGGTAGCGGACATGCCCACATGTCCGTGCTCCGCCGCCTGGTGCGGCATCCGTGATCGAGTGAGGTGAGGCGATGGCCGAGAACGCAACCGAATCGCTACTGGTGGTAAGTGCCCACGCGGGCGACTTCGTCTGGCGCGCGGGCGGCGCGATCGCGCTGGCCGCGGCGCGCGGCGAGCGGGCCACGGTCGTGTGCCTGAGCTATGGCGAGCGCGGTGAGTCGGCCAAGGCCTGGCGGGAGGGTAAGACCCTCGACGAGATCAAGGCGCTGCGCCGCGGCGAGGCGGAGGCGGCCGCCGACGTGCTCGGCGCCGAAATCCGCTTCCTCGATGCGGGCGACTACCCGCTGCTGGAATCGCCGGAGCTGACCGACCAACTGGTGCGCGTCTACCGCGAGGTCACCCCCACCGTGGTGCTCACGCACACCCTGGTCGACCCGTACAACGGCGACCACCCCGCCGCCGCCCGCATGGCGCTGCAGGCCCGCATCCTGGCCCAAGCCATCGGCTACGACGCTCCCGGCGAGGCATTGGGCGCTCCCCCGGTCTTCAGTTTCGAACCACATCAGTCGGAGATGTCGGAGTTCCGCCCCGACGTGCTGCTCGACATCACCGAGGCATTCGAGACCAAGCGCAAGGCGATGCGCTGCCTCGGCGCCCAGGAACATATGTGGACCTACTACGAGGACTTGGCCGCGCGGCGCGGCGTACAGCTCGAACGCAATGCGGGCCCGAACCTGGGCCTGCTGAAGAACAGCCGTGCCGAGGCGTTCGTGCGCCACTATCCGCACGTCACCACCCGGCTGTCGTGAAGATCCCCGTCCCGGCGCATCAGCTCCGCGTTGCGGTGCTCGGATTCGGTGAAGCCGGTGGCGCTTTCGCCCGCGATCTGGTGCCGGCCGGTGCCGATGTGCGCGGGTTCGATCCGAAAGTCGTTGCACCGGAGGGTGTTACGCAGCGCTCCGGGGACGCCGACGCGGTCCGGGACGCGGATCTCGTCTTCAACCTGACCACCGGAACCGAAGCCGAGTCCGCACTGCGGGCCGCTCTGCCCGGACTGCGGCCGGGCACCGTTTGGGCGGAGGCGAATACGGTGTCGCCCGCGTTGAAGGTGCGGCTGGCCGAGCTGGTCGACGAGGTCGGCGGCGATCTCGTGGACGTGGCGATCATGGCCCCGGTACCGGGACAAGGCCTGCGCACCCCGATGGCGGCCGCGGGTCCGGCGGCGCCACTGTTCGTGACCATGATGAGCAGCCTCGGGGTCGCGATCGAGCCGGTCCCCGGCCCGATCGGCGCCGCGAGCGCACGCAAACTGCTGCGCAGCGTGGTCTACAAGGGCTTGGCGGCGGCCGTCGTCGAGGCGATGGCCGGTGCCGCCGCCGCAGGCTGCGCCGAATGGTTCCACGAGCACCTGACCACCGAGTTCGTGAAGTTCGACGCGGACATGATCGACCGGCTGATCAGCGGCACCTACACGCACGCGCACCGCCGCACCGAGGAGATGACGGCCGCCGCACAGCAACTGGCCGACCTCGGCATCACCCCGCATATCGCGTCCGCCACCCGAGATGCCTTGCAGGCCATCACCACAACGCATCGCGAAGGAGAACAATGCCCATGAAGTCCATCGTGGTGACCGATCCGCCGCGCGCATCGATCGAGGATGCCGATCAGCTGGGTGCATACGGTGTCGCGACCGTACACGAGGCGGCGGGCCGGGTCGGATACCTGGGTCCCCGACTGCGGCCCGCCTGGCCCGGCGCGCGGATCGGCGGCACCGCCGTCACCGTCGTGTGCTGGCCCGGCGACAACCTGATGATCCATGTTGCGGTGGAACAGTGCGGCGAAGGCGATGTCCTTGTGGTCGCGACGAATTCGCCCTCTACGGACGGGCTTTTCGGTGAGCTGTTCGCGACCGCGCTACAGCGGCGCGGTGTGCGCGGCGTCGTCTTGGGTTGCGGCGTCCGCGATGTCGCGGAGCTGCGGGAGATGGGCTTTCCCGCATGGTCGACAGCGGTGAGTGCGCAGGGGTCGGTCAAGGCGACCGCCGGGGCGATCAATGTGCCGATCGTGTTGGAGGGTCAGGTGATTCACCCCGGTGATGTGATCGTCGCCGACGATGACGGCGTCGTCAGTGTGGCGCGCCGGAAAGTTCCTGAGGTGCTGGAGCTTTCGGCCGCCAGGGTGGCCAAGGAGGAAGCCAGCCGCCAGGCGTTCCAGCGGGGTGAGCTCGGTTTGGACCGCTACGGCCTGCGCGAGCGTCTCGCCGAATTCGGCATCACCTACCTTTCCTACGACGACTACATCACCGCGGAGACGCAATGAATCCGGTTGCTGGCCAAGGTGTTCCGTGCATATGGATGAGGGGCGGAACATCCAGGGGCGGGTATTTCCGGGCGGTCGATCTGCCCGCGGATCCGGCGGCACGCGATGATCTGCTGCTGCGGATCATGGGCACCCCGGATCCGCGGCAGATCGACGGTATGGGCGGGGCGACCTCGCTGACCAGCAAGGTGGCGATCGTTTCGCCATCGCGGCGACCCGGTGTCGACGTCGATTATCTGTTCCTGCAGTTGGGCGTGGAGCAGCCGACGGTGTCGGATAAGCAGAACTGCGGCAATATCCTCGCTGGTGTAGGCCAGTTCGCGGTGGAGACCGGAATGGTGACCGCGACCGGTGACAGTGCGAATGTCCGCATCCACCTCGTCAATTCCGATGGTCTCGCGACCGCGACCTTTCCGATTCGCGACGGGCTGCCCGCCTACGACGGCGACACCGCCATCGACGGCGTCCCGGGCACCGCGGCACCGGTGGTGCTGTCGTTCACCGATACCGCGGGCTCGGCCACCCAAGGCCTGTTCCCCACCGGACGGCTGCGCGACAGCATCGACGGGATCGAGGTCACCTGTGTGGACAACGGCATGCCGGTCGTGGTCGCGACCGCGGCGAGCTTCGGGCTGACCGGCTACGAAGCGCACGCCGAACTGGCCGCCGACACCGCGCTGCTGGACCGCGTAGACCGGGTGCGTCGCAAGGCCGCCCAGTTGATGGGTCTCGGCGACGTGTCGCAGTCGTCGGTGCCCAAGACGGTGCTGCTCGCCCCGGCCCGCGATGGCGGCCGAGTGTGCACCCGCTCGTTCATTCCCGTCCAACCACACACCTCGATCGGCGTATTCGCCGCGATCAGCGCGGTAACAGCGATGATGACTCCGGGAGCGGTCGGTCACGACCCCGCAGCGGCTCGGCCGCGGCGGGTGGACGTGGAGCACCCGTCCGGACATCTGCTGGTCGATATCGACCTCGATACCACCGTCGCCCCGCCGCTGGTGCGTTCGGCCGGTGTGGTGCGGACCGCTCGAAAACTGTTCGCCGGTACGGCTTTCCCCCGCACTTGATGCGCCGCTGGTCAAGGAGGACCGAAATATGGCACCCCGTCACGAGATCGCGCATCTGGCGCACGTGCAACTGCTCACCCCCAAGCTCGACGAGAGCGTCCGCTTCTGCACCGATTTCCTCGGCCTGCGGGTGGTCGGCGCCGACGGCGACCTGGTCTACCTGCATGCCTGGGACGACTACCAGCACCACACCCTCACCTTGCGGGCCCACCGCCACGCCGGGATCGCCCGCACCTACCTGCGCGCGGCGAGTCCGGAGGCACTGCGGCAACGAGTCGCAGCGCTCGAGGCGATCGGCCGCGGCATCGGCTGGACCGACGGTGAACCGGGCTTCGGCCCCACCTATCTGTTCACCGATCCCGACGGCCACGAGTTCGGCCTCTATTACGAAGCCGAGTGGTTCGAGGGCGGTGACGATGTCCGGCCGTCGCTGAAGAACCAGGCCGCGGCCTATCCCAGCGGCGGCGTACCGGCGCGGCGGCTGGACCACGTCAACTTCCTCGGCAAGACCCCCGTGGACAACCGCGACTTCCTCCTCGACACGCTCGGCGCGATGACCACCGAACAGATCGTGCTCGACAACGGCACCGTGGCGGGCACGTGGACCACCTTCACCAATAAGAGCTACGACATCGTCTACACCAAGGACAATCTCGGCAGATCCGGACGGCTGCACCACATCGCCTTCGCCGCCGACAGCCGCCACGACATCCTGCGCGCCTGCGACGTCGCCCTCGACCAGGGGGTATTCATCGAGACCGGGCCGCACAAACACGCCATCCAGCAGACGTTTTTCCTCTACGTCTACGAGCCGGGCGGCAACCGCATCGAACTGTGCAACCCCGGCGCCCGGCTGATCCTGGCACCGGACTGGAAGCGGGTGGATTGGACCGAGACCGAACGCGCCAAGGGGCAGGCCTGGGGACTGAAGACCATCGAGTCGTTCCACACCCACGGCACCCCCACCGCCGAGGAGCTGGCACGCGAGGATCCCCACTGATCAGCTCGCAAACCGGCGCGCCGCGATCCCTGGCCCGCACCAATTGTTAACAATTTTGATCAAAATATTGTGTGCTATATCTCAAGCATTGTAACGTGCGTCACTGTGAAGCACACTTCTGGACGAAAGAGACGCCGTTGTCCTCGATAGCTCTGCCCGGCGGCAACACCCCCATTTCCCGACTGGCGGCACGCGTCATCGCACTGTGCTGGTTCCTCGTCCTGCTGGACGGTCTCGATCTGTTCGTCTACGGCGCCGTACTGCCCGGCGTACTCGACGACAAGGAATTCCATCTGACCAAGGCCATGGGTGGTGATATCGGCAGCCTCACCAACTTCGGCATGCTGCTCGGCGCCCTCACCGCCGGTCTGCTCACCGACCGCATCGGACGGCGCAAGATCCTCATCACCGGGGTGATCATCTTTTCGATCGCCTCGGCCGGTGCGGCTGCCGCACCGTCGGTCGGCGTATTCGCGCTCGCCCGATTCATATCCGGCTACGGCCTCGGCGGCCTGCTGCCGACCTGCATCGCACTGGTGCAGGAATTCGCACCGGCCGGGCGCAAGGCCTTCGCGGTCACCTTCCTGATGACCGCCCATCAGGCGGGCGGCGCATTGGCCGGTGCGCTGGCCATGTCGGTCGTACACGCGCTCGGCTGGCGTTCGGTGTACTGGTTCGGCGCGCTACCCCTGCTGTTGGTGCCGGTGGTGGTGACGCTGCTGCCGGAATCGATTACCTACCTGCTGTCCAGCGGCCGCACCGAACGTGCTGCCGCGCAAGCGGCGAAATACGGTGTGCCGCTGGAGTTCTACACCCCGGAGCAGGGTGCGCAGCCGCGGCGCGGCGATGTGCGCGCGCTCTTCGCGTCCACCGTGCGGCGGACCACGCTGCTGTTCTGGGTCGCGTCGTTCTTCGGCCTGCTGCTGGTCTACGGCATGAACACCTGGCTGCCGACCATGATGCGCGGCCACGGCTACAACCTCGGCTCGGCGATCAGCTTCCTGCTGGTGATCAACCTGGGCGGCATCGTGGGCATGCTGATCGCGGGCCCGCTGGCCGACCGATTCGGCCCGCGCCCGGTGGCGATGGTCTGGTTCGCGATGACCGCGATCGGCGTGAGCCTGCTGGTTTTCCACATGCCGTTGCTGGTGACCTACACCGTCGTCTTCCTCACCGGCGGCTTCCTGTTCAGCGCGCAGACCCTGATCTACGCGGCCACCAGTTCGTACTATCTGCCGAGCGTGCGGGCCACCGCATTGGGCTGGGTCTCCAGCGTGGGCCGGTGGGGTTCGATCTTCGGCCCCTGGTTCGGCGGCGTGCTGCTGTCGCACGGACTCACCACCAGTGGATTCGGCATGTTCGCCGCGGCCGCGGTGATCGCCCTGCTCATGATCACCTTCGTGCGCCGCAATCCCGAGGTGGATGTCATCAATGCGGCCGAAGCTCGCGCGGCGGTCACCGCACAGCCCGCATAATCGGATCGTGGTCGGGTGCGCCGTGACCTGTGCACCCGACCGTGAACCGTAGTGCGGTTGCCGGGACAACAACGCGGTCGATGTGATCCAACAATTGAATCCGACGTCAACTTCAATTAACCTCTGAGCCATCCGGCAACCGGCGCTCCATCTCGGACGCCTCGGTCAGCGCGCATGAACATGGAGGTTTCTGGTCGTGAAGAGCCGAGAGGTACATCTGGTGGCCCGGCCCACCGGCGAACCCGCACCATCCGATTTCCGAATGGTGACCACGGATGTCCCCGATCCGGGCAGCGGACAGTTGCTCGTCCGCAACGACTGGATGTCCGTCGATCCCTATATGCGCAACCGCATGAACGACGTGAAGTCCTATATTCCCCCGTTCCAGCTCGACAAGCCCATGGACGGCGGCGCGGTCGGCACGGTGGTCGCTTCGGGCGTACCGGGAATCGACGTCGGCGCGACCGTACTGCACGATCTCGGCTGGCGCGAGTACGCGCTGCTGCAGGCGAGGCATGCGCGCGTGGTCGACGCCGCGCTGGCCCCGGCCGAGGCCTACCTCGGTCCGCTCGGCATCCCCGGGCTGACCGCCTATGTGGGTCTCAAGGAAATCGCGCCGGTTCGTCCGGGTGATGTCGTCTTCATCTCGGGTGCGGCGGGCGCCGTCGGCCTCGCCGCATGCCGAGTCGCCAGGCACTTCGGCGCGGCGAAGATCATCGGGTCGGCGGGCGGCCCGGAAAAGGCACGGCGGCTGGTCGAGGAGTTCGGCTACGACGCCGCGATCGATTACCGGGCGGGCAGTCTGGGGAAACGGTTGCACGAGGCGGCCCCGGACGGCATCGACGTCTACTTCGACAATGTCGGCAGCGATCATTTGCAGGCGGCGATCGGCTCGATGCGCGACTTCGGCCGCATCGCCCTGTGCGGAGCCGTCGCCGGGTACAACGCCGAAACCCCGCCGCCCGGCCCGAGGAATCTCGCGCTGGCGGTGGTGCGCCGACTGTCGTTGCGTGGCTTCATCGTCACCGACCACGGTGACCTCGCACCGGAGTACGCCGCGCTCGCGGCGGACTGGGTGCGCGACGGCAGTCTCCACGTCCCCACCACGGTGCTGACGGGTATCGACACTGCCATCGATGCCTTTCTCGGCCTGCTGCGCGGTGCCAATACCGGCAAGATGCTGGTCCGGCTGAATGCCGAGGAGGACTGATGCACGTGCAGAACACGGTCGCGATCGTGACCGGCGCCGCGGGCGGCATCGGTGCGGCCATCGCACAACGCCTGCTCGAGCACGGAGCCCGGGTCCTGATCACCGACCGTGACGCGGACCGGCTCGCGGCGACAACGCGGCGACTCGCCGAGGCATTTCCCGGCGCGGTGTCCGGACAGGCCGGTGACGCCGCATCCGAATCCGATCTGCGCAAGCTCATCGACACGGCCACAGCCGAATTCGGCCCCGTCGATATGTTCTTCGCGAACGCCGGTGTGGGCGGCGGACCGGGCCTGGACGCCACCGATACACAGTGGGAGCAAGCACTGGAGGTCAACACCCTGGCCCACGTACGGGCGGCGCGGCTGCTCGTCCCCGGCTGGCTCGAGCGCGGCAGCGGCTACTTCGTGAGCACCGCCTCGGCGGCGGGACTGCTCACCCAGATCGGTTCGGCCACCTACACCGTCTCCAAGCACGCGGCCGTCGGTTTCGCCGAATGGCTGGCGGTGACCTACGGGGACCGCGGCGTACGGGTCAGCTGCCTGTGCCCGATGGGTGTCGATACCGCGCTGCTCACCGGACTCGGCACGGACGGCGGATCCGACGGTGACCTGGCCACCCGAGCCGTCACCGGAGCTGGGGCGGTACTGGCTCCCCTCGATGTGGCCGATCGGGTGCTCGAGGCCGTCGAGGCCGAACGTTTCCTCGTGCTGCCGCATGCGGAAGTCCGAGAATTCCTGCACCGCAAGGTTTCCGATCACGACCGGTGGATCGCGGGCATGCAGCGTTACCGGAGGTCGCTGTCGTGAACGGGCCTGTCGGGAATGGACCCGTCGGAAATCGACGCAGCGCTGTCCTGTTCGATTTCGGCGGCGTGCTCACCACGGCCGTACTCGCCGCCTTCACCGAATTCGGCGCGGAACTGGGCGACCCGCGGCTACCGCTGCGCCTGCTCGCCCGCGATCCGGAAAGCAGTGCGCTGCTGGTGGATCACGAGGAGGGGCGAATCGGTCAGCGCGCGTTCGAGGCCGGGTTCGCGCGGCGGCTGCGCGCGCACGGGGTCGATATCGCCGATGAGGGCCTGATGGATCGCATCCAGTCCCGACTGCATCCCGACCCGGAAATGATCGAACTCGTCGCGCAGGTCCGCGCGGCGGGCTATCGCGTCGGCCTGCTGTCGAATTCGCTGGGCGACGACTGCTATGCGGGCTTCGACCTGCCAGCCATGTTCGACGCGGTGACCATCTCGGCGGAGATAGGTGCCCGCAAGCCATCCCGGCGGGCGTACCTCATCGGCTGCGAACGGCTCGGTGTCGCGCCCGAGCAGACCATCATGGTCGACGATCTCGAGCAGAACATCACCGCGGCCGAACTACTCGGACTGGGCGGCATCGTGCACCGCGATGCCGCATCGACTGCGGCCGAATTGTGGCCCGCGCTACGAACCCCCAGCTGATCCCCCCACCCTGCGGCGCAGTCGCTTTCGACAGCTCGCACCGACGATCGGAGCCCCCGATGGACCTGTTCACCACGTCCGAGCGCACCCAGCAGTATCAACGCGATCTGCGCGCCTTCATGGACGAATGCGTATACCCGGCCGAGTCGGAGTACGAGAAGCAGATGGCGGCCTCCGGCGATCCGCACCACCATCCGCAGATCGTCGAGGACCTCAAGACCGAGGCCCGCGCGCGCGGCCTGTGGAACCTCTTCCATCCGCATCCCGAATGGGGTCCGGGCCTGACCAATCTGGAATACGCCCCGCTGGCCGAGATCATGGGCCGCAGTGCGCATCTGGCACCGGAGGCGTGCAACTGTTCGGCACCCGACACCGGCAATATGGAGGTGTTCACCCTCTTCGGCACCCAGGAGCACAAGGAGCGTTGGCTGGAACCGCTGCTGAACGGCACCATCCGCTCCGCGTTCGCCATGACCGAGCCCGCCGTCGCCAGCTCCGACGCCACCAATATTCAGCTGCGCATGACACGCGACGGCGACCACTATGTGCTCAACGGCCGCAAGTGGTTCGCCTCCAACGCATTACACAAGAACTGCAAGGTGCTCATCGTCATGGGCAAGACCGATCCGGACGCACCCAAGCACCGGCAGCAGTCGATGATGGTCGTGCCCATCGACGCACCCGGTGTCACCGTCATGCGCAATCTGCCGGTCTTCGGCTACGCCGACCGCGAGGGCCACGCCGAGATCGATTTCACCGATGTGCGAGTCCCCGTCACCGACGTATTGAAGGGCGAGGGTGAGGGTTTCGCCATCAGCCAGGCCCGGCTCGGTCCGGGCCGCATCCACCACTGCATGCGCGCCATCGGTATGGCCGAACGCGCGCTGGAGCTGATGTGCGCCCGCGCCGAATCGCGAATCACCTTCGGGCAGAAGCTGAGCGAGCGCGCCAATATCCAGGATTGGATCGCCGAGGCCCGCATCGATATCGAGCAGGCGCGGCTGCTGACGCTCAAGGCCGCCTGGATGATGGATACCGTCGGCAATAAGGCGGCACAGATCGAGATCGCCGCGATCAAGATCGCCGCACCGGAGATGGCGCTGCGGATCGTGGACCGGGCGATCCAGGTACACGGCGGTGCCGGTGTCACCGACGACTTCCCACTCGCCAGCATGTACGCGCACCTGCGCACACTGCGGCTGGCCGACGGACCGGACGAAGTACACAAACGCGCCATCGCGCGCGCCGAACTCGGTAGGTTCAGGGCCACCGCAGGCGGCGGGGCGTAGGACGGATAGCGACGAATGCAGACAAGTAACGGGCTCATTCAGCCCACCGCGGACGCGACCGGCTTCGATATCGATGCGACCGCGTTCGCGGACTGGGTGTCCTCGCTCGGTTCGGCGTGTACCACGCCGGTGCGCGCCGTTCGGGTGGGGATCGGCCAGTCCAATCTGACGTTCCTGATCACCGATGCGGACGGGCGGCGTTGGGTACTGCGGCGTCCGCCGCTCGGCCACCTGCTGGCGTCCGCGCACGATGTCGCACGGGAGGCCCGCGTCATGTCGGCCCTGGCGCCTACCGATGTCCCGGTGCCGCGCGTGCACGATGTCCGACATGAGGGGGACATCGCGCTCGTGCTCATGGAATTCGTCGACGGATTGGTCATCGATGGCGTCGAGCCCGCCGAGGGACTCAGCACCGACCTGCGCCACAGCGCCGGACTGTCACTGGTGCGGACCCTGGCCCGCATCCACGCAGTCGATCTGGCAGCCACCGGTCTGACCGACCTCGCCAGTCACAAACCGTATGCGGAGCGACAGCTCAAACGGTGGTCGGCACAGTGGGAGAAGTCGAAAACACGGGACCTGCCGCTGGTGGACCGCCTCACCGAACGGCTCAGGGCCGCCATTCCCGAACAGCGCGAACTCGCGCTCGTGCATGGCGATTACAACCTCCGCAATGTGATCACCACACCGGAGACGGGTGCGATCGCCGCCGTACTCGACTGGGAACTGTGCACCCTCGGCGATCCGCTGGCCGATATCGGCAGCCTGCTGGCCTACTGGCCGATGCCCGGCGAAGCGGCCATTCCGGGCACGGAAATGTGCCAGCTCCCAGGTTTTCCGTCCCGCGCCGAACTGGTCGAGGAGTACCTCGCGATCACCGGACGAGATCGGCGGGCACTCGGCTTCTGGCATGCACTCGGCCTGTGGAAACTCGCGATCATTGCCGAGGGTGTGTTCCGCCGCACCCTCGACGATCCCCGCAACCGCGCGGCCGCGGGCATCCCGACTACCGATCTGGTCGACGGACTCATCCAGACCGCCGCTCGGATCGCCGCCGAAGCCGGTTTCTGAGACGAAGCGGCCTGTCTCCCGATATCACCAGGGAGACAGGCCGTTTCGTATATCCATGTCGGGAAGTTACCGCCGGGCACAGGGTGTCCGACGGTAACCATCAGGGCACGAGCACCGACAGCGCTTCGGCGATACAGGCTGGCTTGTCGCCGCCCTCGCGCTCGATGGTCACCAGAGCCGTCACCTGGACCCCCGCTTTGGTCGGCTCGAGCTTCACCAGTTCCACTCCCGCCCGCACGCGACTACCCGATGGCACCGGCGAGGGAAAGCGCACCTTGTTGCTGCCGTAGTTGATTCCCATCTTCACCCCGTCGACGCGATACACCTGCCAGACCAGCATCGGCACGAGCGACAGGGTCAGATAGCCGTGGGCGATGGTGGTGCCGAACGGTCCCTGCGCGGCCAGCTCCGGATCGACGTGAATCCACTGCCGGTCACCGGTCGCCTCCGCGAACAGATCGATCTGCTCCTGGGTCACGGTATGCCATTCGCTGTAGCCGAGATGGGTGCCGACGGCCTGCTCGAGTTCGCCTATTCCGTTGAATACCTTCATGTTCGCACCTCAGACCGTCGGCGCGCCGGCGACATAGAGCACCTGACCGGTGACATACGACGCGCCCTCGCTGACGAAGAACGACACCGTGTGCGCGATATCCTCGGGCTTGCCGACGCGTCCCACCGGAATCTGCGCGACCAGGGTCTTGCTGAAGTCCTCGAACGAAACACCCATGCGCTCAGCGGTTGCGACGGTCATCTCGGTTTCGATGAAGCCCGGCGCGATGGCGTTCACGGTCACGCCGAATTTGCCGAGTTCGATCGCGAGCGTCTTGGTGAATCCCTGCAAGCCGGCCTTGGCCGCGGAGTAGTTTGCCTGACCGCGATTGCCGAGCGCCGAAGTGCTGGAGAGGTTGATGATGCGGCCCCATTTCGCCTCGGTCATGTACTTCTGTGCCGCGCGGCTCATCAGGAAGGAGCCGCGCAGATGCACGCCCATGACCGCGTCCCAGTCGTCGACGGTCATCTTGTACAGCATGTTGTCGCGGATGATGCCCGCATTGTTCACCAGCACGGTCGGCGCGCCCAGTTCGGCGGCGACCCGCTCGACCGCCGCGGCGACGGCCTGCTCGTCGGCGACATTCGCGCCCACCGCGAGTGCGCGACCACCGGCCGATTCGATCTCGGCGACAACGGTTTTGCAGGCCGCCTCGTCGAGGTCGAGGACGGCGACCGCGAATCCGTCCGCCGCCAGCCGCTTGGCGGCGGCCGCACCGATGCCGCGGGCGGCACCGGTCACGATAGCGGTACGGGCTGTCTCACTGCTCATTACGGTTCTCCCTTGTCGAATTGGATTGGCACTGTTCACGGTTCGAAGACCACCCGGCCGACGGTCTTACCGTCGGCGAGGCGCTGCAGTCCGGCGGCCACGTCATCCAGTGGCAGCCGTTCGCCGATCAGCGGTTTCACCGCACCCCGCTCGGCCAGCCCGGTCAACTCCAGATGGCAGTCGCGTACCGCCCGCGGATCCCTGCCGCGGTACAGGCCCCAGTGCAGACCGAGGATCGAATAGTTCTTCACCAGAGCGTGATTCAATGCGGTGGACTGGATCTGCCCGCCCGCGAATCCGACGACCAGGATGCGGCCCTCGAAGGCGATGCATTTGGTGGACCGCTGATACACCTCACCGCCCACCGGGTCGTACACCACATCCGCACCTCGACCGCCGGTCGCATCCCGCACGACCGAGACGAAATCCTGCGCGCTGCGGTCCACCACGATATCGGCGCCGAGTGCCCGCGCCACCTCGGCCTTGGCCGCACTGCCGACCACCCCGATCACCGTGGCCCCGGCCGCCTTGCCCAATTGCACTGCCGCACTACCGACACCACCGGCCGCCGCGTGGACCAGCAGCGTCTCCCCCGCCCGCAAACCGGCGCGCCGATGCAGTCCGAACCAGCCCGTCTGGTAGCCGATGAAGAAGGCGGCTGCCTCGGCGTCGTCGAGCGCCGACGGGGCGGGAAAGACATCGGCGGCATCCATGACCGCCAGTTCCGCGAATCCACCCCACGGCAGCGCCGCACCACCGAGCACTCGGTCACCGATCGCGATGCCGTCGACGTCGGCACCGACCGCGACCACCACACCGCACAGTTCCACCCCGGGCGTGAACGGGAGTTCCGGCTTGATCTGGTACTCGCCCCGGCACATCAATACATCCGGGAAGTTCGCCGCCGCGGCGCGGGTCCGCACCACCACCTGGTTCGGACCGGGTTCGGGCTCGGCCAGTTCGACCAGCCGCAGCACCTGTGCCGGTTCGCCCAATTCCGTTACCCGCCAACCCTTCATGCCACGCCTCCGGTGAGGGTGACGCCCCCGTCGACGACGATCAGCTGGCCGGTCAGCCACGCCGCGTCATCGGAGAGCAGGAAGGCGGCGACGCTGCCGATATCCTCGGGTACGCCGAGCCGCTTGAGCGGATACGCCTGGGCGACCTGCTCCTCGCGACCGTCGTAGAGCGCGGTGGCGAACTGGGTCTTCACCACGGCGGGCGCGATCGCGTTCACCCGGATCGATGGGCCGAGTTCGACGGCCAGTTCCTGAGTGATATGCACCAGCATCGCCTTGGTCGCGCCGTAGAACCCGATGCCGGGTGCGGGCTTGATTCCGGCCACCGACGCGAGGTTGACCACCGAGCCACCGTGCTCGCCCAGCCACGCCTTGTGCGCCTGCTGTACCCAGGAGATCGCCGCCAGGCAGTTCACCTCGAAGACTTTACGGGCCGCCGCCAGATCGAGCTCGACCATCGGCCCGAACACCGGGTTGATCCCGGCATTGTTGACCAGGAAGTCGACCGAACCGAAGGTCTGCAGCGTGCGCTCGATCGCCTCGGTCTGATGTTCGACGTCATCGGCTCGTCCCGCGACGGCGATGGCGCGCTCGGGTCCGCCGAGTTCGGCGACCACCGCGTCCAGCGCGTCCTTCTTGCGGGCGGTCACACAGACCCGCGCACCGTCGGCCACCAGCCGCTGCGCGATGGCCAGCCCGATACCGCGGCTGGCTCCGGTGACAATCGCCGTCTTTCCGTCGAAACGACCCATTACGTAAGCCTCTCCTGATGCCTGACCTGCGTGACCCAGACTCACCGAACTTGATTCCGACGTCAAGTTCAGATGTTGCCGTGCCTCACGTGAGACGGGTCACACATACGATCGCGATGCGGCGCCGGCCACCCGGCCGGCGCCGGCTCAGTCGGCTTGCTTCAGCTGAAGGGCGTTGAACCACAACTGATTCAGTGTCTTCACCAGCTTTTCGAAGGAGACCTTGCGCCCCTCGACGAAGACGAAGTACGCCATGCGGCTCACCATGCTCGACAAGGCCAGCGAGGTGACGTCGGGATCCAACTCGGCGTCCACCAGACCCTGATCCTGCAGATTCCGGATCATCTCGGCATTGCGCTCGACGAATGCCACGGCGCGTTCGAAGCGCAGCACCCGGAACTTCTCGTCGATCTTCGACACCTGCTCGAGCACGGCCATCAGCCGCGCATTGCGCCGATACGAGAGCAGATACTCGCGATTGGCGGCGGCGATCAGCTCGCGCGGATCGTCGATGCCGACCCGCTCCCGAATGTGCGGGTGCAGCATTTCCTCGCGCACCTGCTCGACGACCGCGGCGAAGATCTCTTCCTTGCTGTCGAAGTAGGTGTAGAACGATCCGGAGGCGACCCCGGCAGCCTTGGAGATATCGCTGATCCTGGCATCGAGGAAGCCGTCGCGTTCGAACACCTCGCGCGCCGCCGTCACCAGTGCGGACCTGGTGCGTATGCCGCGCTTACTCCGCGGGGGCGTCCGACCTGGCTGGTCCTCGGTGGCTTCCTGGGCGTTCACTGCCTCACTCGCTGTCGTCCGGCTCGCTGACGTGGTGGATCGTAACAGCGCATACCGCTTCCGCCAGCGTACGACGCCGGAGTCAACCGGGATCGGCACAACATCTATTGAACATGACGCCAAATTCAAGTAGCGTTCCGATCCACTGACGTGGCCTGGGTCACATCAGTTCTCGTCCCTCATGAATCTGGAGCATGCCATGCCTGCGAATCCGGCTTCCCCTACCGCATCGGACCAGCCGACCAATGTCGCCGACCGCTGCTGGCGGCACGCCACCGAACGCCCCGAGGCCATCGCGCTGCTCACCGCGGACGCGCAGCTCTCCTACGGCGAATTGGCCCGGCGCAGCGCGGCTTACGGCGGCATGCTGCGCGAATCCGGTATCGCCACCGGCGACCGCGTGCTGCTGGTCGCGCCCACCGTCGCGGAATTCGTCGTCGCATATCTGGGCGCGCAGCTGCTCGGCGCCGTCGCCATCACCGTGAACACCATGGCCACCGCGCCGGAAATCGGCTATCTACTGGATGATTCCGGCGCACGGATCGTCATCGCATGGCACGGCGCGCAGGAGGCCGCCCAGGCGGCGGCCGCCGAGCGGGATCTGCCCTTCCTCGTACTCGCGCCGGGCGCGCATGCCGACCCGACCCAGCCGGTGGCCGAACCCGTGCGTCGCCGCGCGGACGACACCGCGGTACTGCTCTACACCTCCGGAACCACCGGCAAACCGAAGGGCGTCGAACTCACCGTCGCCAATCTGACCGAGACCGCCCGGATCTTCACCGATCAGCTGCGACTCGGCCCGGACGATCGCTTCGGCACCGGACTGCCGCTGTTCCATGTCTACGGGCAGGCCGTGTGCCTGCTCACCGCACTACACGCGGGCGCATCCTTCGCCATGGTGACCCCTTTCGACCCGAAGGCCATGATCGCGATGATCCGCGATCGGCGGCTCACCCACGTCGCCGGGGTGCCGACCATGTGGAATGCCATGCTGCACGCCGCCGGCGACTACGGTGCGGCGGACTTCGCGAGCCTCCGGCTGGCCGCATCCGGCGGGGCGTCACTGCCCGGTGAGGTGATCCGCGCATTCTCGAACCGCTTCGGCTGCACCATTCTCGAGGGCTACGGACTCACCGAATCCACCGGTGCGGCGACCTACAACCCGCTCGATCGCGACCAGCGGGTCGGATCGGTCGGCGCGGCCCTGCCGGGGACGTCGATCGAGGTTCGCGATCCCGACGGCAACGTGCTGCCCGCCGATACCGTCGGCGAGATCTTCCTGCGCGGACCGAGCATCATGAAGGGGTACTGGAACCTGCCCGATGCCACTGCCGCCGATCTGTCGGACGGCTGGTTGAAGAGCGGCGATCTGGGCCGTGTCGACGCCGACGGCTATGTCTACATCGTCGACCGCGCAAAGGATCTCATCATCCGGGGCGGCTACAACGTCTATCCGCGCGAGGTCGAGGAAGTGCTGTACCAGCATCCCGACATCGTCGAGGTCGCGGTGGTCGGTATTCCGGACGACCACTACGGCGAGGAGGTCGGCGCGGTCGTCGCCGCTGCCCCCGGGGTCGAACTCGATCCGGCGGATCTGCGGTCCTGGGCCAAGGAGCGGCTGTCCGCGTACAAGGTGCCGCATCGCTTCGCCTTCACCGACCAGCTACCCAAGGGCGCCACCGGCAAGATCCTCAAGCGCGCTCTCGATCCGAACCTCTTCACAGACAAGGCATCCCGTTGACCGCAATCCCCACCGCGACCGGAACCGTCGACTCCGCCGAACTCGGCCGCGTCCTGGTACACGAGCACGTCTTCGTACTCGGCGAGGAATTCCGGCAGAACTACGCCGACTGGGACGAGGACGCCAAGGTCGACGACGCCGTCGAACAGCTCGACGAATTGAAATCCCTCGGCATCGACACCATCCTCGACCCGACCGTGCTCGGGCTGGGCCGCTATCTGCCGCGCATCGAGAAGATCGCGGCCAGAACGGATTTGCGGATCATCGTCGCCACCGGCATCTACACCTACAACGACGTGCCCTTCCAATTCCACTACACCGGGCCGGGTTTGCTGTTCGATCGGCCGGAGCCCATGGTGGAAATGTTCGTCAAGGACCTCACCGAGGGCATTGCGGATACCGGCGTGCGCGCGGGATTCCTCAAATGCGCCATCGAGGAACAGGGACTGACACCCGGCGTCGAGCGGGTCATGCGCGCGGTCGGGCAGGCATCGGCGCAAACGGGTGCGCCCATCACCGTGCACACCAACCCGCACACCCGATCCGGGCTGGTGGCGCAGCGGGTGCTGGCCGAGGAGGGCGCGGATCTGAGCCGGGTGGTGATCGGCCACTCCGGCGACACCACCGATGTCGACTACCTCACCGAGCTCGCCGACGCGGGATCGCTGCTCGGCATGGATCGATTCGGGCTCGACGTCCTGCTGCCGTTCGAGGATCGGATCAACACCATTGTCGAACTGGTGCGGCGCGGCTACCTGGACAAGATCGTCATCGCGCACGATGCCGCCTGCCACATCGACTGGTTCGACCCCGTCGCCAAGGCTCAGGTGGCGCCGCGGTGGAACTACCGCCACATCAGCGAGGACGTGATCCCGGCGCTGATCGCGGGTGGGCTCACCGACGACGATATCGACGCGATCCTGGTGCGCAATCCGCGCCGGTACTTCGAGATTTGATCCACGACCACAAGCAGATACCGGAGCAATGCCGTTGACTGCCGTCACCCCGCACAGTGCCCACCTCGCGTTCCGCGCGCTGGAGCCGATTCACGGAATGATCTACTTCACCCCGCACGGCCCGGATGTCTACCGCGAGTTGGGCATTACGGATCCGCGCATGATGTATTTCGCGTCCCGGTCCGCGGCATTCGGGCCGGTGCCCGCCGAGGTCACCATCGCCACCTTCTTCAATTTCAATCCGGACCCGGTGCGGGCCGTCATCCCGGCCGCATGGGAAATCGCCACTCCCGCAGATATTTTCCATGCTCGGCTGGCCGCCGTCGATCGGTCGCTTCGGCAGGCGTGGGGCGATGACATCGGTGGCCCCGAGGTTCGTGCAGCCGCCGAACTCGCCCGCCGCGCCGCCGAACGTGCGTGCGAGCGCCCGCAGGGGCGTCCACTGTTCGCAGCGCATGCGGCGCTGGCGTGGCCCGACGAACCACACCTGGTGCTGTGGCACGCGCAGACCCTGCTGCGGGAGTATCGCGGCGACGGGCACGTCGCGCTATTGCTTACCGAGGGGCTGGACGGTATCGAGGCATTGATCACGCACAGTGCGACCGGCGAGGTACCACCGGAAGTATTGCGCGCCAGCCGATCCTGGAGCGAAGCCGACTGGACCGCCGGTGTGCGGCGGCTTCGCGAGCGGGGTTGGCTGGCCGACGATGCTGTCGCGCTGAGCGAGCACGGATCGGCGCGACGTGCCGCGATCGAGCGCCGGACCGATGAACTCTCGGTCTATCCGTACGAAGCGATCGGCGAAGCCGGGTGCGCGCGCCTGCGTGCGCTCGCCGCACCCTTGGCGATCCGGGTAATCGAAGGTGACCTCGGATTCCCGCACACGCTGTCGGCTCGCTATCGGCAGGCGATCGAAGCCGCGATGTAGGCCCTTCAGCCGATGCCGCGGGCGAAGTCGATCAGCGCGGCGCTGACTTCGGCGGCGCGCTCCTGTTGAATCCAGTGTCCCGCCCCGTCCAGGACAATGGACGCCCGCAGGTCCGACAGTACGGCCGCCATCTTGGCGGTCGGGGTGAACCGGATGACGGCATCCTCCGATCCGGCGATGAACAGCGCCGGCTGGTGGATCTTCGCCTCGGCCAGGTGTGCGCTCATTTCCCAGTTGCGGTCGAGGTTGCGGTAGTAATTGAGTCCGCCGGTGAAGCCGGTGGTCGTGAAAACTTCTATGTAGTAGCCGAGTTCGTCCTCGCTCAGCCAGGCCGGAGCGGCCATCTCGGAACCGTTGCCGTTCAACAGATCCCGAGCACTGACCACATCGTCGCGCAGCAGCGTGCGGCGCACATCCGAGGCGAGCTCCGCATCCGCGCGGCCTGGTTCCTGGAACCAGCACATATAGAAGTCGTCGCCGAGCCGGGACCGCAGTATCGGCAACGGCGGCGCTGCCGACCGCGGTGTGGCCGGAACACTCAGCCCCGCAACGGCCCGCACCCGATCCGGATGCCGAAGAGCGAACTGCCACACCACCGATGCGCCCCAGTCATGGCCGACGAAGATCGCGTCCTCGACACCGGCCGCATCGAGCAGACCGACCAGATCACCGCACAGCGTGGCCATGTCGTAGTCCTCGATCCGGCTCGGCCGAGAACTGCCACCGTAGCCGCGCATATCCGGCGTCAGCGTCCGAAAGCCGGCCTCGGCGAGCGCGAAAACCTGATGCCGCCAGGAGAACCCCAGTTCGGGAAAGCCATGACAGAACACCACGATGGGACCATCGCCGTGTTCGACGACCCGCAACTCGATCCCATTCGTCGCGACCTGGCGGCTCCCCAGTCCCCGCCACTCGTCCAGCAGATTGCGTGTGTCCATGGTCACCTCGTCTACCGTGGCAATATAGCTCGACACCGTATTCGATTCTGACGTCAAGTTCAACTTTCCCGGCGCGACGGCGATGGTCAGCCTTGCGCCAGTTCCTGGGCGGATTCTTGGCCCGCCACGCCGGTGCGCCGGAGGAAATCGGCGATCACCTCGAGTTCGGCTTCGGAGTAGCGGGAGCAGAGCTCATCCATGCGATTGTTCATGCCGGAGAACAGTTCGAACAGTTCGGCATTGCGTTCGCGCACCGCGTGCAGGGTAACCGCGCGACGATCCGCGGAATCCGGGTCGCGTTCGCGGACGATCCAGCCGCCCTTCTGCAGACGATCCAGGATTCCCGTCATGGTCGCGGGGTGCAATCCGGCGCGGCGCGCCAGTGCCGTCGGGGTCATGGGACCGTGTCGGTTGATCAGATCCAGGCACGTCCAGTCGACGTCCTTGAGTTCGACCCGGCCACCGAACCGGCGATTGAGCAGCGACAGCTGAATATTCAACTCACGCAGCGCTTCCCGCACGTCAGCGGTCAATCGCCGACGGCCGCGCGTCGAAGTACGACCTGCTACCGAACTCATCGCCCGCCACCTCGCCTACGTTTATACGACTTTCGTATCATACGTAGACGAGGGGCGGACACGGTCGCCGAGGTGGGCGGTTCGCGCTGTCAGACCGGAACGACGCGGAAGACCGCGATTCGATGTGCCGATGCGGCCACCCCATCCGGGGTGGCCGCATCGGCGAGTCCGGTGGTGACGAAACGCTTGCCGACGCTCTTCGGGCTCGTCGCCACCAATTCGTGCAGCAGTGGCGAGCGCTCAGCTACCGGAACCTCGACCAGGCGCGCTGTCGACGACTTTCGGCCGCGCGTCAACGTGACGATATCCGCCGCCCGCGCGTTCGCGACCCACGCCGCCCTGGGGAAGGCCTGGAAGATGAAGCGACCGCTGTCGAGCTTGTTCACCGCGATCGGAAAGGTGCGCAACTGTCCGCTGCGCCGTCCCGCGACCGTCAGCAACTGCATAGGACCGAACGCGATGCCTATCCGCTGCAGGCCGACGATGACCTTGTTGATGGTGTTGGTTGTCCGACGGTAACTATCTGCACTCATGGTTACTATCCTATATCAAGATAGTATGTGTTTCATATCTTATGGGGATCGCCATCTCCGAAGCCGTTGCGGCGATACCGATCTCGGTGATTCGTCGGCAGGCGCAAGTCGACAGACCGCCATTCCCCGGTAGACCATCGGCCGGTTGAGATCAGCTCGATCGCTGGGAAATACCCTGCGAGCGAAGGCAATCGGCGAAACCCGGATAGAAATTCCGCCGAGCAGAACCGGTGTCGATATTCGTGCGCCTCGCTAACGTTCCCCGGTCGGACCTGTTGCGGAGGAGTGCGCGATGACCACCGAGTCGACCATCGACATCAATACCCGACTGCACCCGCTCGACGATCCGGTGCGGGCATAATTCGACGGCGATCAGCCTGTACGAGACGCTGGGGTTCACCCTGCGCAAACGTTCGCTGCTGACGATCGTGCAGGCGCCATCGGCCAACGGTTCCGCCTCGACGCCGACCTGACTCCGTGCCGGACCCGCGGCGCACTCAGCGCGCGGGTAGTGGTGGCAGTTCCAGATTTTCGCGGAAAGTGGCACCGGCATAGTCATTTCCGACGATGCCCCGGCGGCGCAATTCGGGCAGAAGTCCATTGGTCACGAAGTCCCGAGTTCACGAATCGGCCAGCCCGCCCAAGGAGATGACATCGAGAACGCCTGCGCGGTAACGCTCTTCGATGGCATCGGCCAGTTGTTCCGGTGTTCCGGCGGCCGCCCAGTGTCCGGTGTCCTTCGCCGCGACGATCAGCTCGCGCAGCGTGCGCCCCGATGCGGCCAGCTTGGTGAAAATCTCCACTCGGCCGCGACGGCGATGCACCGAGTCGATGTCCGGCAGTAGTGTTTCCGGGATCGGCCGATCCAGCGGCAGCTCCGAAAGATCGATTCCGCCGCCGAACATATCCGCCAATTGGATTCGGCCCGCGTCGAAGTCGGTCGCTTCGGCCGGCCTCGCGGACCAACCGACGCGCCTCGTCCTCTGTTGCTCCGTACGTCGCATGGAATGAACTCATGATCAGCGGTAAGCCGGGTGCGCGACCGAGTTCGGTCGCGCGGGCGCGAATGACAACCGTATTCCACTCCCGCGGAACAGGTTTGCGATCAGTTCGAATGCAAATCCCCCGGTCGGAGCCCGGGAAGATCCGGCAGCGGCACGCCGACCATCTCGCGGGCCTCTTCGCGCGGCACCCCCAACGCGCACAGCACCAGTTCGGCGGCACCGGCTCCGGCATCGCGCCAGGCCTGATGGCCTTCGAGCACCATCCACATCGCGCTGACCACTGCGCCCGTGACCATGGCGGCGATGCTCAGGGCCATACCCGGCGAGACGGTGTAGCGGCCGCTCGCTATGCCCTGCTCGATATCGCGCATCGGCGGGCCGCCGAGCACTTCGCGCAGCGACTCGTCGGTCAGACCGAAACGGACCATGAATCGCCCCATAGCGGGGTTCTCATGGGCGCGGCGCACCAGCAAGCGGATCCCGATCGCCAATCGCAGCGGCGGATCGATATCGCCGTGGGCGTCCATAACCCGGACGTTCGCGTCGTGGATATCGAAGGCGAGTTGCTCGCGCACCCGGTCGAAAAGCCGCTCGATCGATTCGACATTGCGATACAGCGTGCCCCGAGCGACGCCCGCCTCGGTGGCCAGCTCGCTGATCGTCAGATCCGTGCTGCCCCGCTCGGCGAAAAGCCGCATCGCAGCCGCATTGATCCGCTTCTCGGTGGCATTCACCGGCAGCCCCTTCCTGGCGTTCGACACCACGCTACGACCCCGTGTCGGATGAGTCAACAGCGATCCAAACAGATCATTGTTGACATGAATTGAACAGCAGTGTTCAAGGTGGTGCGTGGCACATCGGAGTGAAAGGACGGCGCGATGACCCCTGCCGAAACAACCGCAGTACTGGTGGTCGGGGCCGGGCCGGTAGGTCTCACGCTCGCGCTCGAACTCGACCGCCACGGCGTCGACACCGTCCTCGTGGAACGCAATGCCACGAGCACCCGGCATCCGAAAATGGACATCACCAATGGCCGCAGCATGGAGCTGTACCGACGGCTGGGCGTCGCCGACGAACTGCGCAAGGTCGCGATTCCGGACGGCACCCGGACCAGGGTCACCTGGGCTACCAATGCGGTCGGCTGGGAGCTGGCCCGCTTCGAATACCCCAGCGTCGCCGAACAATTCCGGCTCATCCGCGAACGCAATGACGGCACCCTCCCGCTGGAACCCGGCATGCGCGTATCCCAGGTGATACTCGAACCGGCCTTGCGGGAACAGCTCGAAACCCGAGCGAACGCCCACGTCCACTACGGCTGGGCACTGGACGATTTCACCGAGGACGCCGATGGTGTCACCGCTCATTTGATATCCGGGGAGGCCGGGCAATCGCATACCGTCCGCGCGCAGTACCTCGTGGGATGCGATGGCGCGGGCAGCCGCACCCGCCAGCAGCTCGGTATCGGACTCGACGAGATAGATCTCCGCGGCAGGCTCGTCAGAGAACTCGGCCTGGGAAGAATCGTCAAGAGCTCGATCCGCGCATACCGCGCCAACGGGCAACGCCCCATGGACGGGCGGTTCTACCTTGTGCACTTCACGACGACAGACACCGAGATCCGCACCCGCTTCGGCACCGTATGGCACCTCCAGTCCCCCGAGGGGTGGACCGTCATCTCGCAGAACGACCGCGACACCTTCACCATGCACGCGCCCTTGGGCATCGGCACCGACGCCGAGAAGATCGACCCGCGCGAGTTCGTCTTCGAACGACTCGGCCGACGCTTCGATATCGAGATCCTGGTCGCCAATGCCTGGACCCCGCGCCTGACCGTCGCCGACTCCTTCGGCCGCGGCCGTGTCTGGCTCGCGGGCGATGCCGTCCATCAGGTCACCCCCACCGGCGGCTACGGCATGAACACCGGCGTCGGTGATGCGGTCGGACTCGGCTGGGTCCTCGCCGCGCAGTTGCAGGGCTGGGGCGCACCGGGCCTGCTCACGGCCTACGCGCAGGAACGGCGCACCGTAGCGCTGCGCAACCGCACGGCGGCGGCGCGACACACCGCGGTCCGTGTCGCCATCATGACCAACGACTGGACCGCCATGCACAGCGAACGCTGGTTCGGCGAACACACCCGGCGCGAACTCGGCCGCGAGATCAGCGACCTGGGCAATCTGGAGAACGAAGCCCTCGGCATCGAACTCGACTACCGCTATGACGACTCCCCCATCGTCTGCCGAGATCCCGAGGGGCACGCTCCGCCGCAGCGGATGGACGACTATGTACCGAGCACCTGGCCCGGCGCCAGGCCGCCGAGCGTCTACCTCGGCGACGACCGCGCGATCTTCGACCTGTTCGGCCGCGGTTTCACCCTCCTGCGCTTCGCCGACCGCGACATCAGCGGACTCGTGGACGCCGCAGTTCGGCGCGGCGTTCCCCTCGACGTGGTCGATATCCGCGACGACCACGCCCATGCGCTCTACGAACGCGACCTCGTCCTGATCCGACCGGACCAACACGTCGCCTGGCGCGGCAACGCTGCCCCGACCGACCCACTCGCCATCGTCGACCACATCCGCGGCGCCCACACCTGATCGCTCGGAACCCGACTCATGGACACCGCGCTCTGGATACTCCAAGCCCTGCTATCCAGACCGTGTCTCCAGTGCGTTGCGGATTAGGCTCCGTGCAGCGTCGCCGGTCACGGATTGACCGGCCAACGCATCGAACGCTCGACCATATAGTGCAATCTCTCGCGGTTGAGTAATCGTCACCTCAGCCGAAATGTTCTCGACCATGACCCTCCGGTTGTCGAACATAATGAAGTTGGAGATCGGCACTCGGTAGACAGTTCCAGCAGAGACGATGCCGAACGTGACTCTAGGCATTCCGGCCACGGCTAATAGCCGGTCGAGTTGCCCGATCATGACATCATCGTTGCCGACCGTGGTGTAGAGAGCTTGTTCAGCTATCACGAAATGGAACCTATGATTGCGGCGATAGAGAATCTGCTGACGTTCGAGACGCTTGGATACCGCCTCATCCAAGTCGTCAGCGATCCGATAGAACCGGATGACGTTCTTGATGATTTCTTCCGCATAGTCAGCGGTTTGGAGTAGCCCAGGGATCAAGAATGGCTCATACCATCGCATGAATCCGGTTTCTGCCTCCATTTTGACCGAGGCTTGTTGTCGCCGTCTCACACCTGTTCCGAGTACACGTCGCCACTCGAGATATGCGGACTCGATATTCCGCACTGTAGCGATAAGATCCGGCACTTGGTTCTCAGAGCCAGTATGAGAACACCACACCCTAATATCTGCCTCGGTAGGTTTGGTCTTCCCGTACTCGATTTTAGAGACTTTGGTTTGATGCCATCCTGCACGGTTGGCAAGATCTGTACCGGTCATGCCCGACTCGAGGCGAAGCTCTCGAAGCCGAGCCCCGAGAGCTTCCTTAGCCTCATGAAGTGAACTGGTCACCGGTCGCGTAATCCTTCAGCGGGATAGCTTCAGCCCACACTCGCTCTTTCACCTCACGGGCGTATTCAACAATGCGCGGATCGGTAGTAACCGCCGCACCAGCCCAACGTCCCGAAGGCTCGAATACGGTAAAACCCA
>NZ_JBFAWD010000014.1:0-224523 GCF_040680135.1 Nocardia sp. NPDC052112
CCACCCAACGGCAAGCAGCGATCAGCCACACCCCGCCGCCCTGGGCATCCAGAGCGTCCGGCCCTGAACACCTACAACCTTATGGAGCAGCGATGGCTGCGGCGATGGTGACGGGCACCGATACGCTGGTGTTTCCGGCGAGGTGGCGAGCGCTCGAGGTATTGCGCGGGATCTGGTCTCCGCTGAGCGAGCGGACGTTGACGCGCGGTGGCCGATTCGCCGAGGTGCTGGACCTGGCCGATAAGGAGGCTCGACGATGACAGGTTTCCTGCATACGAGCTCCGCGTTGTATCCGGTGTCGTTGCGCGACGACATGCCGCGCGAGATCGCCACGGCCTACTGGGCCGGGCCGCATGCCGAAGTCGTCGGGCGGCATCCGTACATCCGCGAGTACATCCAGCGTCAGTTCTCAACCGCCGACCACGGATACTGGCCGGTGACGCCACGGGTCGGGACTCTGACTGCTCCGACGTGGCGAGTGGACGGGTTCGCCGAGGTGCGGCTGCGTAGTCTGACCGTCGCGGCCTTGACCACGCCGATGCACATGCCGGGTGTCTTCCTCGACGAGCAGAACGTTTTCCAGCGAGTCCTCGGCCACCTGACCGGCCCGCGCGGTGGACGGTGGTGGACCACTGGCCACGATGATGCCGTGGCGCATCGGACTGCCGTTCTGCTGCGGCGACGCCGGGGTGTGAGTGGCCGTGCCTTCCGCCGCTTCATCCACGAGGAACTCGGTCCGGCCCTGTACACGGCGGGCGCCCGCGATCTCAGGACGTACACATTTCTGCCGTACACCCCACTGGCCCACCTGACTCCCGGTGTCTCCCATGACAATCCGACCCACCGCCGGTACCACGGTGCGCTCGTGATCGGCGCGAGCAGCCGCGACCACCTGACGGAGTTGCTCGCCTCACCAGGGGTCTCGGCCGTCATCGACGATCAGGCCCGAGTGCTCACCGCGGCCCACGCCTACACGGTCGAGCGCTCAGTCGCCGTCATCCGCACCGAATGACACCACCGTCGATCAGACGACGGGCTCGGAGGTTCATTCACGCGGGACGAGGTCGATCGGGAATTACTGCGGTGTAGTGGTTTTCGAGTTCGTTGATCGAGTCTTCGAGATAGCGAGCAAAGCGATGGACCATGGGGAGCGCAGTTCCGCTTGCGGTGAATCCCAGGTGCATCCGCCCGTCGTAGGACACCGCGGTGATGTTGAGCGCCTCGCCTTTGAACACCAGTGACAGCGGGTACAGCCCGACCATCCGTGCTCCGGCGAGGTAGCAGGGCCGGTCCGGGCCCGGGACATTCGAGACGATCAAGTTGAACATCGGCGCGAGGCGTCCGACCGCGCCGGGGACGAGTTGCCGGAGCGTGTGCGGTGCCATGGCGAGGATCGAGTGGCTCACCAGGGCCTCGTGCGGCAGGGTCGCCAGATGGGATTTCGCCGCTCTCGTCGACCGGGAGATCACCGACAGCCGGACGCCGGGATCGGCCCGGTCGGTGGCTGAGTCGACGAACATGATGCCCACCGAGCTGGCCGACGATCCCGCCGGCGGAGCGATGGAGGTTGGGCATCCGATCACCAACGGGCTCGCGGGCAGACCATCGATGTCGAGCAGATACCGGCGCAGCGCGGCGGAGCACGCCGTGAGAACGACATCGTTGACCGTGGTCTCGCTCAGCCTCGACAGCCGCTTGATCCGGTCCAGCTCGATCGACGCGGCGCAGACCCGACGATCCGGACCGGCATCGGCGGAATTGAGGGGTGATCGCGGCGCCTGGAACGGACCGACCAGCGGCGAGTCGGTGCGCCCGGCCCTCCACACTATGGCGGCAGCTCGCAACGATGCGGTCAACACTGCGGTTCGGCTGGGTCGTGCAGTGCCGTCGGAGCCGGCGGGCCTATTCCGTGGCGGCTGACAAAGCGCCCACACCGGGTCCGGAATCGCTCTCCCGGCGTCGGTGGACAGCGATCGGCCGAGCAGGCGTACCGCGTCGACGCCGTTGATCGGCTATGGCGTTGACCCCCGCATCGAGCTCGGCGCCGAAGACCTGGCCGCCTTGCGGGCGCTGGGCACGCGTTTCGTCACCGTGTACCCGATCGGCGGGCGACCACAAGGCTCACCGGGCGAGGGCCGCACCACCGGCGCGGACTATGCCGACATCGAGGACCACACCGGCGCACTGACCCGCTGGTTCACCAAGGCCGGCGTCGGCACCGGAGGTGTGCTGCTGCTCCGCCCCGACAGGTTCGTTTTCGGAATCGCCGCGGCCGGCGGTAGCGGTCCACTGATCGCCGAACTCTTCCGGCAGCTCAGCGGTTCGGTCGCCCTGCCGGCTCGTTCGGCCCCGACAACATCGGATTCGATACTGCCGGTACTGGATAGCCCGGACCGCCACCTCGAGGGGGCTCGATGACTACGACCATGGGCGTGCAGACCACCACCCAGCGCCTGGAAGGTGCCGCCATCCTCGGTGTCCCAGTTCCTCCGGTGCGCGACCTGATCGGTCCCGACGACGTGGAGTCCGCGCGCGCGCCGGTGAGATCCTCGAAGTCGAAGGCGCGGCGCACTATCTGCCGTCCTATGCCGGAAATCTCGACATCATGACCTCGGTCGCACTGCGCGTCGCCGAACGCCTGGCCGCAGCACCGGTTTCGGTGCCGATCCCGGAGAGTGTGTAATGCCGGAAGTCTTCTTGCAGGATGTGACGCTGCGCGATGGTATGCACGCATTGCGCCACCGCATCACGCCGAAAAACGTTGCCGCCGTCGCGGCGGCGCTGGATGCCGCGGGAGTCGACGCGGTGGAGGTCGCCCACGGCGACGGACGTGCGCACACTATTGACCGAGGCCGGACGCCGCGGCCTGGTCGGCGGACAAGAAGACATGATCGTCGACATCGCACTCGACCTGAGCGCCAGCGGCGCGAACTGAGTATCATTCCCGGCGTTCGGGCAACAGCGGCCGAACGCCGGGAAGTCAGAGCTGAGGCTGTGGCGGCAGCAGGTTAGTGCTCAGCTTCTGCGCTGCCCGTTTATTCATCCCGAACATCCGCAGCACATGGAACGCCATCTCGTCGGTGAGCGCATCGGCGTTGGCATCCGGTCGCGCGTCGAGCATTTGCAGCAGCCCCATCAGTGCGCCACCCGCGGCCATGATGGCCATGTCCGGATCCATGGCCTCGAACCGCCCTGCCTCCTGGGCAGCGATGATGTCGCGGCGGGCGCGCGGGGCCAGGCCGTCGTCGCGCAGAAGCACCGACATGCCGGAATTCAGAAGTACGCGAACACCTTCGGGGATTTGACGCTGCAGGCGGCCGGTCATGCGGAAGCTCACCGCGAACACCTCCGCCGGATCCTCATACAGCGCCACGATGGCATCGCGCATCTCGCTGTAGACCTGCAATACCGAGCGGACGGCCTCGTCGAAAAGCTCTTCCTTGGACGTGAAGTGGTTGTAGAAGGACCCGAACCCGACATCGGCCGCGTCGGTGATCTCCTGAATACTCACCGCGGAACGCCCCTCCGACAAGAACTTCCGCGCCGCACCCAACAGTGCGCTGCGAGTGCGCTCCCGACGCCGGTCGATGCGGTTGCGTACCACGGGCTGTGCCGCCATCGGTTCCCTCTTTCCAATCGAATCCGTGATAAGAATCGTATCTGAGGAAAATATCAGAATCGATCGCGATCATGAACAATGGGAACGTGTCGCATACGACGGGACGCATTGAGCGCCGAAATCGGAACCACACCACCGGATCACTCGGCGACCGGCTACTCCGAGTAGCGTCGGGCGCCGTCGTCAGCTCATCTTCGCGACCAGGCGCAACGGCAAGTGACGCAGCGCGAAGCCGATGGGAATCCATGGCCAGGCAGGAACTTTCGCCTCGGCGGCCTCATGTTCGATGGCTTTCACCATGGCGCGCACGCCGCTCTCGGTGGAGACCGTCAGAGGCGTCTTTCCGACCCGAGCACTCAGCTCCGACTCGATGAAGCCGGGATACAGGGTGGTGACGGCGATGGGTGAGGTGAGAACGTCGGCGCGGATGGCCTCGGCCAGGACTGCGGCGCCGGCCTTGGTGGCAGAGTAGATCGACATGAAACCCGGCAGCCCGCGCAACGCACTGATCGACGAGATCATCACGAGGTGGCCGCGGTTCTGAGCGCGGAAGATTTCCATCGCTGCTTCGCACTGCGCTAGCGCCGCAAGGAAATTTGTGTTCGCGGTCCGCAGATTGGCATCGAAACGACCGGTGCCGATCGGCTGCCCCTTACCCATGCCCGCGTTGACGATCACCCGATCCAGGCCGTCCAGCTCGCGCTCGAATTCATGAAACACCGTAAATACCTGGTCGTGGTCGTTCACATCCAGCTCGGCGACCGTCACGGTGATGCCGGGATGAGACCGCAGCAGGTCGGTCCGCAACCGCTCGAGTCGTTCGACGCGGCGCGCGCACAACGCGAGATTTCTTCCGCGGGCGGCGAATTCGCGAGCCATCTGCGCTCCCAAACCCGAGCTGGCTCCTGTGATCAGTATGTTGGTGCGTTCCGGCATACCTACCTTCTCCCGTTCGCTGCCCGCAGTAACCATTTTGATGACATCATCATGGATGACTATATATTCATATTATTGAGCACGGGCTTCGCCTGTCAGTGGCACTGGTGCGCAGAGGTAGTGCGGCTGCCGCGGTTGAAGTCCGAGGATCTCAGGGTGGTGCCGGCGCGTGGCCACCGCTGAATGCTGCCGACCTCGACTGGCATGCCATGTCGGTCTCCCGTGCCGGTACGAGCACTGCGGTCTCGGCAGGTAGCGGTGTCGTCCTGTCTCGATCCACGGAGTGGACGCGGCGGGGCTGCGGTTGGATGCGAGGATGTCGAACTGGTCGCGCTGCTAACCAGCGATCCAGACCATGCTGACGCCTTCATCCGCCACACCCTCAATATAGTTCAGATAATGAACATTTAAGATTGTGGAGTATGTTTGAGACGTGACCGACACCATTGGCGCTGCCAGCGAGAGAGATATCGTCGAGCTCCTTGGTGCCGTGACGGACATCCGGCGGATGATCTCGAACCTGACTGTGCCGGTAGCGCGAAGCAACGAGATCTCCGAACGCGCCCTCGGCATCATCTTTCTCGTCTATGCCGGTCTCGACCGCCCTGGGCTATTGATCGAATACCTCAACGTGCTACCGAGCACGATTACGTCAGATGTCGAGAAGCTCGTCGCCGCCGGGCTGCTGCAGCGGGCGGTGTCATCTACCGACCGTCGAGTCACCAGACTCGAAGTGACCCCCCGAGGCCTTGCCGCACAACAGGAATCGTTGTGCCAGCTGCAATCGTTCTTTCGCGCCGAGGCCGCTGGAGTGTCGCTCGACGAGCTTCACGCCTGCACCGCCACACTCCGGAAACTCAGCGGAGAACCGCAACCATCCGTTCCCGATCCGATGCGCCAGGCCGGAACGATCGACTGATCGATCCGTGATCGGTGACGGCGAAGCGGGATGGCGGACTGCGCCCAGCCCGGCGCCGCTCGTTCGGCGATCCGGGCCGCCGTCTGCTGAGGTGTCGTGACGACCATCAGTTCCGCGGTGGGCAGGAGTTGGGCGAGCGAGATCGCGATATCGCCGGTCCCGGGTGGCACCACTCACGGTGGCGAGCATCGGCACGCTGCAGTCGAAGGCCGCCACGACTTTTCCGATCTGGCGCAGCGCCTGTGCCGCCGATTCGCTGGCGCGGCGGTCGTTGTGGCCGTAGATGCGGTCGGTGACGGTGACCGATTCGTGCCCGGCGTCGCGGGAGACCACGAAGATCGGTACGCCGTCCTGTAATTTCCAGGAGATGCCTGTATGCCGCAGCGTGTACGGAGTCAGGTGCTTGTGCCGCAGGGGCTTCAGCGCCGCGGGGTAACGGGCGATCAACTCCTCCGGGTCGGCACCACGCCAGAGCGCTTTGCGGGTGAAAGGGCTCAGATATCGGTAAGCCAGTGACCGGGTGAACATCGCGCACGAGCAGGGCACCTATCTCTGAGGGCCGCGCTAACGACACCAGACCGAACTCGGCGTGCGGACGCCACCGTTCGATGATCAGTTCCTCGAGCGACTCGCACCACTCGTTGTCGAAGATGTCGATCTCGCTTCCGTTACCCGGGGGCAGCCGCATGCCGCTGCACGGATTGAACGGCAGCAGCGCGACCGGGCGCCGCGCAACGGCCGCACGCCGTCCGGCCGAGAGAAATCCGTGCTTGTTCTTGATCGTCTTGGGCCCGTTACCCTTGTCCTTGCTCCAGGAATACGATCCACGCCGCGTCGCTGTCCTGAGTCACCGCATCGATCGGAGCGTCTTCACCGCAGAATGGGGTGATGTCATTGCGGATATAGCCCCAGATACTTGCGGTACACGGGCGGGGAGATGCTGCGGGTCTGCAACAGTCTCGGCGTAGTCGATGAGCCAGCGGCCCAGCGAACTCGGCGCGCTCAGCGACGAAGCGCTGCTGCGGGCTTCGATGCGGTATCGGTTCGACAATCTGCGGCCCATTCGGTCTTGTGACCGAACCCCCGTGAATTGTCGATCAGGCGTAGCCAATTCGGCGTGATCTCCCATAAGTCACCGGAGTCCAGCTGTTGTGTCAGCTTCGGGTTCCGCGCAACGAACTCGAACCGGCCGAGGTAAGCGGCTTGGACCCTCGCCCGCTGGTTGTCGGGCACGGCCAAGCAGGTGCCAGTGCCCTGTACGCCACGGATGTCCGTCCATGCCAGCCCGTCCTGCTGAATTGTGAACGCAACAGAGACAGACGTTTGCACTGCCATGGCTCGACCGTGTCGGGTCCGCCGCGAGCTTGCGAAGATCAACGTCCCGGTCTCTGCAGTGGCGTAGAAGACCGCGCATGCCTGTGGCCCGTTGTCATCCGCGTAGGCCAGCGTGAGTGTATTGCATTCGGTAAGTTCACCCAGGATGTCGAGTGGATACTGAGCCATTTGTCTACGCCCTCGTTCGCAACGGAGGGACCGCGGGGACCTCGGAAGCATTCCGGATGTCCTCGACGGTTATCATGAATTCGGTCGGGTAGGCGTCACGGTCGGTGCGACGGGCAGGCTCACTTGTGCGCCACATGTACAGACACTGCGGGCACTGAAGTACATTCCATTTCCCGGGTGCTGGCGATGAGAAGATGTGCTCGATGTCCTCGAATGCGCAACGTGGGCAGATAGTCTGATTGGTCATGGTCTTAATTCCCTTCTGCTGGTTCACTTTCCGGCAATCTGCTGCAGGCGCTGCACCCATTCGGTGACCTCGGGCAGATCGTGTACCTGAGTGCTGTAATTGCCGCGATTGTCTGGCGCCACCGGTGTCGTGGCATCGATGATCAACTTGTCGACGATGCCCGGGGACTGCGCCTGCGGAGCCAACTCCAGCACCGGCAGATTCGGCACCACCACCAGGTCCTCGCGAGGGTTCATCTTGACCGACAGCGCCCACAACACCTGCGGGAGGTTGAACGGGTCGATATCCTCGTCGACGACGATCACCGTTGCCGCATAACCCAATCCGTGTGGGAGGGTGAGCACTCGCAGGCCGACAGACTTGGCGAAGCCACCGTAACGCTTCTCCGTCGACACGATCACCACCAGACCGTGCGTGTACATGGCGTTGACCGCCTGCACCTCCGGGAACTCCTTTTTGAGCTGCTGATAGATCGGCACACAGGTATTGGCGGCGATCAGGTAGTCCACCTCAGTCCATGGCATACCGATGTAAAGGTGCTCGAAGATTGGGTCCGTGCGGTAGGAAATCCGGTCGATCCGGATGACTGTCATATTGCGGCCACCTGAGTAGTGGCCGGTGAATTCGCCGAAGGGGCCCTCGATTTCACGCTTGCGTCCCTCGATCACCCCCTCGATGACGACCTCCGATCCCCACGGCACCGGCAGTCCCGTCAACGGCGCTTCGGCGATCGGCGCAGGAGCGCCACGCAGCGCGCCAGCCAACTCGTATTCGTTCTCGTCGTATCGCATCGGGGTGGACGCGACGATCGAGATCACCGGCTCATTGCCCAGGGTGATGGCTACTGGCAGGTCCTCGCCGACCTCTTCGGCCTTACGCAACTGCAACGCGATATCGTGCATCGGCACCGGCTGCATGGCCAGCTTGCGCTTGCCTTTCACCTCGATGCGGTAGATACCCACGTTCTGCTTGTCGCTGTTCTCCGGGTCCTCGGGATCCCTGGATACAACCGCGGCCTTGTCCAGGTAGAACCCGCCGTCGCCGTCATTGAGCCGCACCAGCGGCAGCACTTGAAAGATGTCGACGCCCTCGCCCTCCATTGAGTTCTCCGCCCAGGGAGGGTTGTCCCGCCATTCGGGCCGCACAGGGAACTTCGCCCAGCGCCCGATGAATTCCTCGACCTGCTCCCGGGTCCCTGAGTTCTTCGGAAGTCCCAGCGCCAGAGCGTGATTGGCCCAGGAGCCGTGCACGTTCATGGCGATGCGCGCGTCGGTGAATCCGGTGATGTTGTCGAAATACAATGCGGGAGCGTTGTCGCCGAGCCGACAGGCCGCATTCGCGGCAGCTGCCACATCCGGTTCGGGCGACACCTCCTCGGTGATCCGCAACAGTTGCCCTTCCTTCTCCAGGCAATCCAAGAAGCTGCGTAGGTCGTCGTGTGCCATCTCGTCGAGTTCCTTTCCGATCTCTTCCAGTGAGTCCCTGTAGGTGTCAGCGACCGGCCGGAACCGGTTGCCGGGCAGCGCGTTCGGCGCGCAGTCCTGCCCACCGCCGCGCGGCGGGTGCGGGCAGATCGAATTGATCGAGCACCCGTGCGACCACGTGATCGACGATGTCGTCGACGGTTCGCGGGTGGTTGTAGAAGGCAGGCATCGGCGGCACAATTCGCGCGCCCATACGCGAGAGTGCCAGCATGTTCTCCAGATGGATATCCGACAGCGGTGTCTCCCGTGGCACCAGCACCAGCGGCCGGCGTTCCTTGAGGATCACGTCTGCCGCGCGTGGCACCAGACCCTCGGCATATCCGGTGCGGATGCCTGCCAGAGTCTTCATCGAGCACGGCACGATCACCATGCCGTCAGTGCGGAACGAACCGGAAGAAATGGTCGCGCCCTGATCCTCCGGGTTGTGCACCACATCGGCGAGCGCGCTCACCTCGCGGGCGCTGTGCCCGGTCTCGCTTTCAATGGTCACGCGGGCCCAGCGGCTGAGCACCAGATGAGTTTCGACTTCAGGCAGCCTCGCCAGGTTCTCCAGCAGCCGGAGACCGAGGATCGCACCGGTCGCACCGGTCATGCCGACAATCAGTCGCACGCCGCACCTCCTTCGCAAGCGGAATGCTGTGACAATCTCGGATAGACTGTCGCTCCGATATCTCAACGGTAGGGGGCTGACCAGCACGAATTGGTTAGTCTTAAGACAGGCTATGGGCAAAAACGGACATAATCGCAACGGACCCCACCGAGTGGTCGAGGTCCCCTTCTATCCCTCGCTCGGTACACCACAGGGGATTGAGATCTGCGATTTCCAGCAACTTCGCGAGCGCGCGGCCGTGCACGGAGTGAACCCCTATCGGCCGACACGACCGCGGTTTCACCACCTGATCGCGCTGGAGACCGGACAGCTTCGGCATTCGGTAGATCTCACCGACTGCGTGTTGGAGCCTGGTGACTGGCTGTGGGTGCGGCCCGGACAGACTCACGAATTCCGCCGGGATTTGGAAACCGCCAGCGGCACTGTGGTGTTCTTCCCGCCTGGGTTCCTCGACTCCGCGACCGTGGCCTCCGTGCAGGCCGACCTGCCCGGTCCTCCGCAGCCGCTGCGTCCTGCCCCGGCAGACCGGGAGGCACTCGATACGACATTGGCACTACTGGCCGCCGAATATCTGCGCCGCACCGATGTACCGCACGCCGTGCATGTCGAAATCACCCGGCATCTACTCACAGCGCTGATCCTGCGACTGGCCCACATGCACGACGAACCGGACGGCCGCCCCGCCGGAGGCGAGGTATTTGCCCACTTCCGCGCCGCAGTGGAGCGAGATTTTGCCCGCGTCCACCGGGTTCAGGACTACGCCCGCCGCCTTGGCTACAGCGTGCGCACCCTCACCCGCGCGACCGTGAACGCCACCGGTCGTGGCGCCAAGCATTACATCGACGACCGCATCATATTGGAGGCCAAACGCCTCCTGGTGCATACCGATCTGCCCTTGGCCGTCGTAGGAGCCCGGGTCGGCCTGCCCGATGCTCGCACTTTCACCCGATTCTTCCGGCAGCGCACGAACGAGACGCCCGGCGCGTTCCGAATCCGCGCGATGGGCGGCTCGGACGATCCGCCACTCACATGAAGTGCATCGGGCGAGATCCTGGCAACCCCAATCTCCGCGTGATCCACAGCGATATACCCACCTGACCGTGCTCGCTGGCAAGCAGGGTACTTGACAATTGACGATCACCGGCCCCTGGCTGCTCTCAAACTAATTCGGCCTTGAACAGCAGTCTTCGAACGAGCCCAAGCGCGGGACTTCAGACCGATGAACCAGATGTCGGGCGCTGACCCGAATCACGCACGAAACCAACCCCTGACACGAAGGCCACCGCGCCTCGCCCAGCGGGTCGTCGGGGCACCGACCCTGCTCTATCGCGCAGGGCTGGGATGGCTGATGATCGAATACACCGGCCGACGCACCGGGTCAGGTCACCCCGCGGAGGCGGTGCTGCCAGGCGGCGTCGGTGATGCCTTTGCGAAGTCCTCGGTCAGCCCGAGCATCGCGTCCGGTCGCCGTTTCGCACGACTGAACCGCCTGTAGTTGCCCGGCTGCGTTACGGCTTCCCAATACTGCTGGCGCGCAAAGCATTTCACAACTCAATGCGCGAATCCCGGTGAGAATGGTCCGCGTTCGGGACGGTCTTCCAGCCGCCGGAGTGGTCGCTAATTCTGCGGCAAGCCCCAGCAGGGGTAATCGCGTCCGGCATCAACAAGGCCGACGCTCTCCGGTGTTCGACAGATGACATGCGGTTTGTGGCGATAGTCCACAACCAAGTGCCGCGTCGCAGCCTTGTCACCGGTGAACGTCTGATGGCATTGGGAACAATGGCAGACATTGTGCGCGCTCAGTGGCCACCAGCACTGACATCCCCGGCATGTCACCGTCTCCGGCGATCTCGTCTTCATAATCACTCACCCACTCGCGCAACGCGGATGCGGTCCGCCATCACCTCGGTCGTACCCGCACCGAGCGACGTCACACGTTCATCCTCGATCGCCGAAAGCACTAATCCTGCCATGGCATCGCCGCACCGACTCGTTCCAGCTGAGCGATCCCCACTGGGTAGGGTACGCGCTGAACGCGGGCGTCAGACCTCGCGGTGGACTCGAACCGAGGCGGGTTTCGGGATTTTGCGGAGGAAGGCATGCCGTCGTGCCGCGAATCCGTAGCGGTCGCCGAAAAGATCAGCCGACATCTGCGCCAGTTCCTCGGTCAGGATCGCGTCTATACGGCCGGGAGGCAGGTCGATATTCAGCCGGGCCCGCTTGGCCCGCATGGCCGCAGCCCACACGGTCGGGCGGCAGTACTCCCGGGCGAGGTCGTCGAGCCAGCAATCGAATTCGCGGTCGGGGCCGACACGATCGATGAGATTCGCACGGTGCGCCTCGACGGTATCGAGGCTCGGACAATCGGTAAGCAGCGCACGGGCACGATCAGACCCCACCCGATGCGGCAGGGTATAGGTGTGTAGCTCGGAACCGGTGAGTCCGAGCGTCGCATAGTGCGGATTCAGCAAGACACGCTGTCGGGCCACGACAACATCGGCGGCCAGGGCGAGCATCGCCCCGCCGGCACCCGCCGAGCCGGTGAGAGCGGCAACGGTGACCTGCGAGGCGCACTCCAGCAATGCGCGACACACGGCATTGATCGCGGTGATATTCGCCCAGCCTTCGCGGGCCGGGTCGACCGCATGTTCGATGGCCCCGAGGTGGATCCCGTTGCACCAGTGCGGATTGCTTTCGGTTCCGCGCACTACGAGCACGTCCGTGCCTTGCCGTCCCGCGAAACGGATCGCGTCGGCCAGACGCAGGCAGAAACTGGTGTCGAATGCGCCGTTGTAGGCGTCGATGGTGATGGTCGCAATCGGGCTGCTGCCTTCGCGGCGGTAGTGGATGTCACGGTAGGTGGCAGCGGTGTTTTGCGGAACGGTCAGGATCGGGTAGCGCATCCGGCGCAGCACATTGGTCGCGGGGCCTTTGCAGCCGTCCGACGCCGTTTTCGCGCGGAGGTGTCCGATCCAGAGTGTGTCTGTGCCACAAGCTATTTCGATGCGGTGGTACGCGCGACTGACGATAGTCCCAGGCTCGCCGATTCGGCCGATGCGCGTCCCGGGATGGGCGTCGTGCAGGTATACGGGATGACTGTGCAGCGTAGTGAGCACGCCCGGAGAACCGTCCGCGGCGTTGATCCGGCGCGCGATCGTGTGGGCGTCACCGGCCCAGTCGATGGCCCGGTCGGATTGCCGCATCGCCGACCTGGGGCGCGCGCCGCGAATTTCTCGCGGCGCACCCACTTGATCAACCGGTATGTATCGGGGATCGGATGCCTTGTCGGCGGCTTCGAGAATGCATTCCACAGCAGCATCGGCGACGACTGTGTTGTATATGGCGCTCTTGGTGCAACCGTGGGGCAGTGGGAAAGTGCGAAAAGCCCAGACCGGGCCCGCGTCCATCTCCGAAACCGCGGTGAGCGCCGTGACGCCCCACCTCGGTTCGGCATTCGCTATCGCCCAATCCAGCGAGTGCGGACCACGATCGCCGACCGGACCGGGATGGATGGTCAGCGTTGTCCAGCGGCTGGTGATGTGTTCGGGGACAGCGGATTTCAGATACGGGCAGATGATGAGATCGAAATCCGCGGGAGCGACCGCGGCATCCATCGCACCGGAACCGGCGACAACTTCGGTTCGAACCACCCGTCCCGCCCTGCACAGCGCGGCGGCCGCGCGTCGGGTAAGACCGTTCTCGGCGCTGCAGAGCAGCAAAACACGCTGCGACATTGCGTGAGCCCTCCTGCACAGCCTCTGGTACAGGTCCGCGGTGACACAACTTCATCGCTTGCGGATAGAGACCGTACCCGCTGTCGATACATCCCCCGCGCCGACACGCACATCATGCCTGGACGCTGCCTCTTCGGACTGCCGCGGAATAGCCCATCCCTGAATGCAAGTCGCTTGGGTGTACCGGCACCCGCTAGCAGGTGCCCGCAAATATTGGGGTCGGAATGGGCGCCGCAATGAACGGGTCACCGGTCGGCGAAGCGTCCGATCGCGCCGAGATGCCCACGATCACCATCGCGGTGATAATCGCGCCGAAGCTGCGCGGCACAC
This sequence comes from Nocardia sp. NPDC052112, assembly GCF_040680135.1. NCBI lineage: Bacteria > Bacillati > Actinomycetota > Actinomycetes > Mycobacteriales > Nocardiaceae > Nocardia > Nocardia sp. NPDC052112. The sequence goes on from NZ_JBFAWD010000014.1 coordinate 13,383, forward strand.
AGGTCCCCGCGGAGAAGGCGATCGTGAGCATTGCACGCGCATCGGTCCAACGCTCGGCGGCACGCGCTCTCGGCCTCGTTGATCGAAGCGGTCAACGCCTCGCGTGGTCGGAGGCTCGACGGCGCGGAGGGCGCACCCTCTGAGCTCTCGAACCATGTCGGAGCACTGCCGAGGTGGATCGGCCTAGTCCGAAATCCGGCTACCCGATCTGCTGCCGTACGTCGCTCGACGAGGAACTGGCATTCGCGGGAACCGGTGTGGTCCAGAGGCTTTCGTGGCGGATGAGCTCGGCCCGATATCGCTGGAGCAACTCGACAGCTCGGGGGTCATGGACGGGGTCGAACGGCCGACTCGCGGCGCGTCGCAATTCGGCCAGCGCGACCATGAGCCGCTTGGCCCGCCAGTGGCCGGGCACGTACAGCACGGTAAGCGAGGCCAGTCGGTTGCCGTTTTCGGTATACACATCGACTCGGGAACGAACCGCGCCGAGCATCCTCGGCACCGCCAGGAGCGTCGCCACGATCGACTGCACCATCAACTCCACCGACGCGCATACGCACAGCGCCAGAAAGACCAAGAACATCAGCAGCTCGAGTGCCTGGCCGATGACACCGACGAGCGCGAGGATCAGGAGCAGCACTGGAAACCAGTACAGCCATTGCCAGCCTTCGAGCCGGTCCAGCTTGCGCTCTCGATCATCCCGCCGTCGTTCGCGGCGGGCAGCGCGCGGGGTGAGTTGCTGAACCGCGTGCGGCCCCGAGGGCGGCGGGGCTCCGACAGGCACCTCGTATCGGAAGTACGTGCCCTCGATCCCGATATTGAACGGTTGAACAAGCCGTCGCCACGGCAGGAATCTGCGTCGCAGGTACCAGGTCCGCTTACCGCTGTCTGTAACCCTCACGCCCCCAAGCAAATCAGACGTTGCGCTACCCAGACCGCTTGGTCAGCGAATGCACCGCGTCGGCGCGTGCTGTGGTAACCGTGGCTGCGGCGGCGGACCGAGCCTCGTCGACGGTTCGGCGGCCGAGCCCGCACGCGGTGGCGACGCCGTATGCGGCACGGCCCGATGCCTGCTCGAACAGTGTCAGCGCGCGGATGCTGTCGTCCACCTCATCGGGAGACACGACACCGGCGATCAATTGCCAGCCGGGATCCAGACGCCGCAGCGAGCGGTAGAACGCCGGATCCAACGGTGCCGGATCGGCACCGTAGGCGCACGGAACATGCACGACCGGCAGCGGCACCCCGCGTTGACGCAGCAGCCGGGAGAGGTGACCGAGCAGGTTCACCGCTGGCGCCAAGCCCCGGGGGGTCAGCAGGTTCTTGTGCTCGTAGTCGCCGTAGCACAGGTGCAGGGTTGTCGCCGCGCCGATCTCGTTGGTACGGACGAGAAATCCGCCGAGCTGGCGTGCCAGCAGGGGCCCCAATGACCATTGCACCCGCAATTGCTCGGCCTTGACCATGCCGAGAGTTGCGATCGGTGACTCCACCTGCCACACAACGCGATCGCCGTACCGGGCGGTCACCTCGGACATCTCCTGCAGTACCGCGTCTGTGAATACGGGCAGATGCCGAAGAGCCGTGGCGACCACACCGGCGTTGCGGACCGCAGGCCCAACGGGGAGGCCGAGCGAGACGGCGGCGCCGGCGAAAACGAACAGGGCCAGATCCAACGGGCTGGGCTGGCTGATCTGCACTCGCTTATCCGCCAACTCCGGACGACTGCGCTGCAGCGCCTCGAACTCCGAGACGATCGCACCGATCCGCTCGACGCGGCCCATCGCCACATCGCGTGGTTCGAGGATGTGGCCGGGCCGCACGCCGTAGCTGCGCATATCGCTGTAGTCGGCGTAGTCGCCGGCACGGACGATGTCGAAGGCGTCGCGTTCCTCGAGAGCACGCAGATACGCGACGACCCAGTCCGCATCGAGGTCGCGCGGCACCGCGGAGAGCGGCCAGCCGTCGCTCTGGTCGATGAACCATCCGAGGACTTCTCGATCGCTGGTCATCAGGGCCTCGGGCAGGCTTCCGACGAAATGCGCGTATCTGGTCATGACGACTTCCTTCGACCGACTGCAGGCAGCCGACGGTAGCCTTCGACGACATAAATCCTGTGGTGCACTGCGTGAACGGTGCATAGCGTATGTCCGTCCGCGTGCGGCCGACTCACCGCCGGTGGGAAGCAGAAATGACGTCGGGACCTGCAGATCGACCGTCCGGAGCGAGCATTGGGCCAGACGCATTCGCACACATCGGGCAGCTCCCCGCTCCGCACACCGGATCCCGGTTTGCGCAGACATGAATGTCCGATCCTGCCCCGGGAGAGCCCAGGACTCGCGAGTCGTGGACGACTCGGCTCCACAGGACGGGTGTGCGTCCAACCAGGGCACCAGCCGAGCTCGGGATGCAGGCGTCGCGAAGTCGTCGCCGTCGACCTCCGCGACCAGATTGTTAACAATTTTGCGAGAACTATTGTGTGCTATATCTCGGTCAATGTAGCGTCATGTTTACTGTGATGTGCTCCACTGGACGAAAGGGACAAGGTTGTCCGCCCTTCTTCACGCGAGCGACGGCACGGCTGCCGCCGGCAGCAGCCGCTCGCCCAAGACCCCCGGATGGCTCGACTGGTACTGCAACCCGTCCCGTCCCACGTTTCGACTACCGCCGGGGGCTGTCGACGCCCATTGCCACGTATTCGGCCCGCAGGCCCAGTTCCCCTTCGCCCCGGAGCGCAAGTACACACCCTGTGACGCGAGCAAGGACCAACTTCGCGCGCTCCACGATCACCTGGGCGTCAGCCGCTGCGTCGTCGTCCAGGCAACCTGCCACGGAGCGGACAACAGCGCGATGCTGGACACCGTCGAGTCGTCCGGCGGCATGGCACGGGGTATCGCCACGATCCGTCCCGACATCACCGAGGCCGAGCTGCGCAGGCTCGACGCGGCGGGCGTACGGGGTGTGCGGTTCAACTTCCTGAAGCGTCTGGTCGACGCCTCACCCAAAGACGATCTGGCTGCCATCGCCGCGCGGATCGCGCCGCTGGGCTGGCACATCGTCCTCTACTTCGAAAGCGGCGATTTGCCGGAACTGGAAGATTTCTTCGGTGCGCTCCCCGCCCCACTGGTGGTGGATCACCTGGGACGACCCGACGTCACCCAACCGGTCGACGGCCCACAGTTCACCCGCTTCCTGCGGTTCGTCGAGCACAACGACGTGTGGGTGAAGGTGACGTGTCCCGAACGCCTCACCGTCACCGGGCCACCGGCCCTCGATGGCCAACAGCACGCGTACACCGACGTCGTCCCCTTCGGGCGGCGAGTCGTCGAAGAGTTCCCGGACCGAGTGCTGTGGGGGACCGACTGGCCCCACCCCAACCTGAAGGACCACATGCCCGACGACGGTTTGCTGGTCGACTACGTGCGCACGGTGGCGGTGACCGCCGAACAACAACACAAACTGCTCGTTGACAACCCCATGCGGCTGTACTGGCCCGGCGAAGCCTGCTGATCCACCTGTTCCACCTCTTCGACAAGGGCCATCCCATGCAGCACTCCAATGCGGTGAACCGACTGAACCGACTGCCCATCTCTCGGTTCCACAAGGTCACCCTGCTGGCCGTCTCCTTCGCCTACTTCTTCGAGTTCGCGGACATCAACAGCTTCGCGACCACGGCACCGAAACTCATCCACCTGTGGGGCATCACCGTCAACCAGGTGGCTTACGTCACCTCGCTGTCGTTCATCGGCATGTTCTTCGGCTCCGTAATCGCCAGTGGAATCGCCGACCGATGGGGCCGTAAACGAGCCCTCACTCTGACCACTCTGTTCTTCGGGATCTTTTCCTTTGCCACGGCATTCTCCTGGGATATCGCATCGCTCGGCGTATTCCGAATTCTGACCTCGGCGGGACTGTCCGCGATGACCGTCGTCGCGGTGATCTACGTCAACGAGATGTACCCGGCCGCCGTCCGCGGCAAATACCAGGCATATGCCATCGTCATCGGCATCTGCGGAACTCCGGCGACAAACCTCATCGCCAGTGCGGTCGTACCGCTGACGGATTGGTCGTGGCGGCTGGTATTCGTCTGGGGTTCCCTCGGAATCGCCTTCGTGTTCTTCATTCGGCACATCAAGGAGTCACCGCGCTGGTACGAAAGCCGCGGCGACTACCACGCCGCGGACGCCGTTCTCCGCGAAATCGAGTCCGTGGTCGCCGCGGAGAAGGGACCACTTCCCGAACCTGTGCCGCCGGCCAGCGAGGTCGAGCCTGCCAAGGCCTCGCTGCGGCTGCTGCTACAGAAGCGCTACCTCGCACCGACGCTGTTGCTCACGGTGCTGTGGGTGACGCAGACCATCGGCTTCTTCGGTTATTCGAGCTGGGCACCCACCCTGCTGGCCAAAGAAGGCTTCAGCGTGGAGAAGTCGGTCTTCTACGTGGCCCTCACCACGGTCGGCGCACCGCTGGGCTCCTACCTGGCGTCCCTTGTCACCGATCGCTTCGAGCGCAAATGGTGCCTGGTGGCCTTCGGCACGATCATCGCGCTGTGCGGCCTGTTCTACGGCCTCACCTTCAATCCGGTCTTGATCGTCGTCTTCGGCTTCCTCGTGAACCTGGTCGAGCGCGGCTATACCGCGCTGGGCTACGCCTACTCCCCCGAACTGTTCGACAACCGCAGCCGTTCGCTGGGCACGGGCATTTCCTACGGCTTGGGACGGCTGTCGAATGCCGCCGGCCCGCTGATCGTCGCGGCGCTGTACAACCGGTCCGGCTATCAGAGCGTGTTCTTCTTCATCGCCGGCACCTGGATCGTGGGCGCGATCGTGCTCGCACTCTTCGGTCCCAAGACCCGACCCAAGCGGCTCGCCGAACAACATGAGGAGCAGTCGCAGGTCGCGGTGATCTGACCGGTCGACCGCACCCGACCGATCCGGTATCGACCACGAACGCCGACACTACGATCCGCCCACGCCCGACTGCCACCAGTCGGGCGTGGGCGGTGGGGGCGAGGACACCCGGCAGACCTTCCCGCATCGAGACACTGGCCGGCGTCGGCCATTGGGCCTGGCTCGAGTAGCCGGAGGTCGCGAAGTTCGTCGTGCGGCCGATGGCTACTCGGCGCGAAACTTTCGGTTTCCGTCGATGACGGTCGGCGCGGGGGCGAGCAGGGCGGTAAGGGTAGCGCCGACGGCTGCTCGGGCGGCCGCCGCGGAGAGGCCTTGATGGCGGCGCAATACGTCCCAGGTCTCCCATGTGGCGGCGGCGTAGGCGGCCTCGCGGACGGGGCGGTCGAGGCGCTCGAGTTCGGGGAGGTTGACGCGCAGGTGGGCGCGCAGGGCGACGCGGCTTTCGTGCAAACGCTCGGCGAGGACGGCGGATTCGTGCTCGCGCAGTACGGCGGCGCGGCGGGTGCCCGAAATGCGCTCGTACAGTTCGGCTCGCAGCTCGACCAGGGTCTGGATGCGCTGCCCCGGATCGCCGGTCACCGGTCGGAGCAGGCGGACCCAATGTCGCTCGATTTGTGTCTGGGCGGCGTCGGCATACAGCGACTCGAGATCGGTGAAGTGATGGAACACAGACCTGGTCGCGACCCCGGCTCGCTCGGCCACGGCCCGTGCGGTCGGCTGCAGATTGCCTTCTTCCGTGAGCGCCAGCACGGCATCGAGCACCGCCTGGCGATTCCTTGCCGCCCGAGCGGTGCGTCCGTCCATCGCGAATCACCCTAACAAGCCGCAGAAAAAGTTGCACTCATGATGCAATAACATTTAGTGTCAGGACCACGGCGCAGCCGCGTCGCCTCGGAGCAGCCGGCTCGCTTCGACAAACCGTTTCGCACCGCCTTCTCCGATGGCGACCCGATCACGAGCGAAAGGCAGTAGGGCACAGTGTCGATCAGCAGGCGTGGGTTCTTCGGTAGCGGAGCGGCGGCGACCGCCGCCATGGCGACCGCCGCCATGACCACCGGGAGCCCGAGCGCATCCGCCGGGCCGCGCATGGACATCCACCCCGACAAGCCGAACATTCTCGTCGTCATCGTCGACGAGATGCGGGCCCCCATGTGGTTCCCGGACCAGCCCGTGCTCGACACCATCCTGCCGAACATCGCCGGATTGCGGTCCAAGTCGGTCTCGTTCGAACAGCACTACACCGCCGCCAACGACTGCACGCCCTCCCGCGGCGCGCTGGTGACCGGCCTGTACTCACACCAGACCGGCTGTCTGTCGACCTCGACCTCGCAGCTGTCGCCGGGCTTTCCGACCTGGGGCTCGATGCTGCGCGAACAGGGCTATCGCACCTCGTGGTGGGGCAAATGGCATTTGGGCCACGAAGCCGACACGACGCCGGGCGGGTTGGCACGGCACGGCTTCGACGGCGGCACCTACCCTTCGCCCAACGGCACGCCCGAGCAGGGCCTGCAGATGGACGGCCGGATCGTCGACCAGTTCGTCGACTGGTTCGATACCGATGCGGGCCAAGGCCCCTGGTGCACGACGGTGTCGCTGGTCAACCCACACGATGTCCAGTGGTGGCCGCGCTGGACCCGGCGCACCCTGGCGTTCAACAACATTCCACGCTGGATCGACACCCTGCCCGCCAATCACGAGACCCTCGAACAACTCTCGCGCAAGCCTCGGCTGCAGCTGGCCTTGGTGCAGGTGTCGGCGGCGACCTTCGGCGTCGCCCCGTACGGCACCCCCGACGCCGACCAGGAGTGGATCGAACTGCTCAATCTCTACCTGTGGTTCCAGCAGCAGGTGGACATCCAGATCGGCCGGGTGCTGACCGAACTGGCGACCCGTCCGGAGGTGGCGGCCAATACCGTGGTGGTGTTCACCTCCGATCACGGTGACTACGCCGGCTCCCACGGCCTGCACGGCAAGGGCGGCGGAGCCTATGACGAGGCCATCAGGGTGCCGCTGTACGTCTACGACCCGCGCGGTGACCTCACTCCGGCGGCCGGCACCCGCACCCAGCTGACCTCCAGCATCGACCTCGCCCCACTGCTCCTGACCATCGGCGCGGGCGGCAACGGCTGGCGCGGCGACGACCGCTACACCCATCTGGCAAGCAGACACGACATCGCCGCGATCTGCCGCGACCCGCACGCGCCGGGGCGGCCCTGGATCGTGCACACCACCGACGAACACTCCATCGAGGAAGCCGCGGTGCTGTTCGACCGCGACGCACCCGGCCATGTGGTGGCCGTGCGGACCGCCGACGCGAAGTTCGTCCGCTACTCGCACTGGGCGCAGGGCTCCGCGGAGATCGACTCGTCGCGCGAGGAGGAGTACGAACTCTACGACTACTCGACCCGCGGCGGTGAACTCGAACTGGACAACACCGCCGCGGCGGGCGGGAGCCTGCGCGATGCGATGAGCCGGCTGCACGACCGAGCCGTCAGCGAAGAACTGCACCGTCCGCTGCCCGACTACCTACAGCAGGCACAGCAAGAAGGCTGGAACGACTACAACACCCAGACCGCCAAGCCGTTCGGCGAGCAGCTCAGCGACTTCTTCCGCGACGGCATCGGCGCGAAGTAGCCCGTGGCCTGGCCGCCAACTGAGTCCCACTGCCCATGCCGTCCGAACCGCCCGCCGGTGTGGTGATGGCGACGGAAGGTACGTCGCTCTAGCTCGGCGCGGACGAAAACTCGTCGGTTCGCGCATCCGAAAGTCGTCATCCGGTTCGCGCGGATGACGGGCGGTCATCAGCGGGCGGGGTGATTCGTCGGGTCGTGGTGAGTAGTGCGGCGGCGAGGACGACAGTGAGCGCGGCGAGACCGGCTATGCCATGTGGCGAAAGGCCGTAGCGCCAGAGCGCGAAGATACCCGCCGTCGCCAGAACTGAGCCTGCAAGAACCGGAAGTGTTGCGGTGCGGGCCGCGTATCGGGCGCAGAACGCGTCCCACCGACCGCTGATCTGGACGAATCCGAACAGTACGACCGCGGCCGCGACGATCCACAGCGGGCGGGCGGCCCACCAGGTGCCGGGATCGTCGGGCAGCAACACCGGAACCGCCAACGCCGCCCCTGTCACGATGGCCATTGCCGGTACATGCCAGAGGTAGATGCTCATCAACTGTGTCGCCACGGTGGTGATCACGCGGCGGGCACGACCGCGCGGGGCCCATCCGGTGAGCCGCCGGGATACCAGCACGAGCGCCGCGAACTGCGTCACCGCGAGAATCGACATCGCCGTCGTCGGCGGTGCGAGATTGGAGACCGGGGCATCGGCCAGCCCGAACATGGTCGGAAAGTACGGTCCCGGCACGACCATCACGATCAGCAGGCCGATTCCGGCCGCCGCTATCAGCAGCACACCGCCGTCCCCGATGCGGTCCAATGTCCCACGGGCGTAGCCGATTCCGAGCTGATGGCAGAACAGCCAGACGAATATCAGATTCCATTCGGCGAACCGGTCCACCCCGCCGAAGCGCAGCACGTCAACCGCGAGTGAGCAGCCCAGCAACACCACCGGCGCCAGCAATGCCGAAACATCGTGTGCGCGAACGGCAAACGGCCCGACCATGGCCGCGATCAGGTAGACCGCGAGAAACCACAGCGGGCTGGCGACGATATCGGCGGTCGCCGCGGCGGCCGGTTCGGAGAATGCGTCGAGGCCGATTTCGAGTGCGACGATGAAGGCGATCAGCGCGATCATCGGGGTGGTCAGCCGCCGCACCCGCAACCCGAGGTAGTCCCCGTAGGTCCGGCCTCGGGCACGGTATCGGTCGACGATCAGGGTGTTGGTGAATCCGCCCGCAAGGAAGAACATCGGCATCACCTGCAGCGGCCAGGTCACTGCCCAGATCGGTCACCCGTGCAGCGCCTGGTCGCCGCGGACGGCGCCATCGACCACGGCGACCCTGATCGATATCCAGTGCACGACAACCACCACCGTGATCGAGCAGACCCGCACAATATCGATGGTCCAATCGCGCTCCAGCACGTTGGACCGCATCACCCGGTCGGGCTGGGTCACCATGACTTCGGATTACTCGCCCCGGCTGAACGCGGGGTGAATATGTGACGTGCAATCTGCCGTCGGTTATCGCCTGCGGACCCACAGCCATGAAATCGCGACGGCGATGAGTACCGAGGGCTTGCCGAGCAGCATGGTCCCCACCGCCAGGGCCGTGATCTGATCGGCGGCCTACAGCGGCAGGAGTATCAGCACATGCGGCGCCCACATCACGGCCCAAGCCGCGGTCAGGCGCCGTTGCTTCCGGATCCGCGTGATCGACAACATCCCGAATGCCCAACTGCAGCAGGCCATCAACGCCGAAGCCGTCCGCATCCTGCGCGGCAGCCCGCAACCATCCCCCGCCGACCGAAACCGATAACCCGAGCGCGCCCGTGACAGCCCGCCGGTCCGAACAGTCGACGCCGCGAACCGGGCCGGATCCACGACATCCTCGATTACCGCATACCGCGCTGTCCGGACCAGCCACGGTGACGCGGCGGGTGGGCGAGCGCGCACGTGGTCGTGACGATGGATCTCCCCGCACGGCCCTCGATGGTCGCGACCTATCGCCGACGTGCACGCGATCGCCGACTCAGGCAGCCGCGACGGTCACCGGATAGCGACGATCACCGCGTCGGTGATGGATCGCCACGCCACTCCGGTCTCGGCGAATCCGGCCTCGCGCAGCCGAGCGCGGTGCCAGGCAAGCGGCTGGGGTACGCCCCGGACCCTGCTGTCGAAAATCGCACGGCTGGCTGCGTATTCGGCGGCGAGCCGGGGTTCATCGGCGACGTCGGCCCACCATTCGTCCCAATCGCGTGCGCCCTCGGCCCGCGCATGCTCCTGGTGGCTGCGCTGGATGATCTCGTCGACGGCGTTGAGCTTCGGGGTCTCGGGATCGGGCACGTGATCCGCATTGACGAACACCCCACCCGGGCGCACCAATGTCGCCAGGTCCGCGTACAACCGGGCCAACGTGGCTGGTTGCATCCAATGTGTGGCCGTCGCGGTCAGCACGGCATCGAACGGCTCGGCAGGCAGTTCCAGCGTCCACCCCGGTTCCTCCAGATCGGCGACCACGAACGCAATACGGGAATCGCCGTCGAACGATCCCCGCGCCATCGCGAGCAACGTGGGATCCCTGTCCACCGCAACCGACATCGCCTCGGGCAGCCTGGCAAACAACCGGGTGGTGATGCTGCCGGTCCCACACGCCAAGTCGAGTACCCACGGTGACTTGCCGCCCGTCGCCTCGACGACCTCGAGCATCACCCGGAACCGCTCCTCGCGATCGGGCAGGTACAGCTCCTGCTGCCGATCCCAACTCCGTTGCCACGCCTCCCAGTTCACGCATCCTCCCGTTAGCGAGTCGACATCGGTGCGCTTATGTCCGGAACTGATTTGCCGGCGACCACTGATCCACGCTCAGGGCTGCTCCGAACAGCACCGGATGTGAAAACACCCAGGGCCGGCGCTGCCCGCGGCTCGATGTGAAGACTAACCCGACCAAGATCGCGAACCAGCCCCGCGACACACGCCGCCACTCCTTACCCGGGGAAGGCCGCGGGGCTACGACTATCTAATCGGTGAATACCTGCCCTGGTGTACGAGCCGAGGCAGCACCACACGCCGGTCCATCGGATGCCGAAAAGCCACAGGTAAACGCCCGTTGCACGATGGTTGCAAAAGACGCGGCGCGATGGTCGGTCGACCTGGCCTGGCCTGGCCGTGTGGGCGTCGGAAGGTGTTGTGCCGCAGTGGGCTCCGTGTGCTCAGGCGTGCCGGATATCGCGGGGACTGGTGCCGAAACGATGTCGGAAGGCGGTACTGAACGCGCTGGCGGAGCTGAAGCCGAGTTCGACTGCGACAGTGGTGATGTTCCGATCGCGGTACGCGGGGTCCTGCAGTCGCAAGTAGGCCAGCTGCAGGCGTTCTTCCTTGATGAGCTCACGCGGTGTCGTACCGGCCCGCTGCAGGGCGACCTGGATCCGACGCAAGGACCAGCCCAGAGCCTGGGCGACGGTGGTGCCGGTCAGTTCGGGGTCGTGGGCGTGCGTGCGGACATAGTGCCGGATGGTGGATTCCAGATCCTCGAGGTGACTGGATTCGGTGGGGTGGTCACCGAGGATGTGCATGCACAGCAGATCGACCAACCGGGCGGATACGGCATCGAATTGGCGGTGGCCCAGAGAGTCGCGCTCGGCGACCAAAGAAGTGGCCATGTCGGTGACAACTCGTCCGAGTCCCGTGGTGAAGTCCCAGAGCTGTGCGGGCGGCGAGGCGCGATCGAGGCGGTGATCGATCTCACGCCGCGGGATGGTCATGACCATCCCCTCGGTGTCGTCGGCTTGGGCGTAGGCAAACGGTTGGTCGATAGTTACCAAACAGCCGATACCTGGCAGCAGCGGCACATGCTGACCGTCCTGCCAGATAGCCATGCGCCCGGTGACGGGCAGCAGCAAACGATAGTCGTCATCGGAGTCGACGCGCACCTGCCCGGGGGTGCGGTAATAGACCACGGCGTCGGACCTGGATCGGATAATCTGGTAGTTGCCGGTACGTCGCAGCACGGTGCGGCCGTAGAAGTCTCCGCGAGGGAAGGCGTATCCGAAAATTCGGCGCTGGTGAGACTCGAGCACCGCGGCCCAATAATCGGTGCGTTCGTGCGGTAGGACCGAATCCGTTGTCAGAGACTCGATGAGATTGATCGTGTCGGTCATCCGCTCCACTCCTGGTAGTGATGTGCCTGTCGAGCGCACCGTCCGGGGCGGCACGGCGGCTTCGGCCGGCGCCGTCCACGATCGCGGTCACGGACGGTCCTGCGCACAGCGGCAATTCTTCTGCGCTCAGCGGAAAGCGGGGCCCGGTGCAGCACCTCTACGTTGTTATTCCAGCACGGCACCGCCGCAGCGACAACCTGAGCACGCGGCCCATAACGAGGTCCGAAACCAGATGGATGACAAGCAGGTTGAGCAGACCTGCGCCGAACCGCCGGCCGGCTGACCCGTCCGGCGGTTGCGCCCCGAGGTGCGGGCGTCCTGCGCGGGAGGGCCGGGTCGTTGTGGATGTCGGCCAGGCACGGCACGCAGCGCGCAACGTTAACGCAATAGGCATGCATTATCGTGCTATCGGTGGGTCAGGACGAGTTTCGGAACGAAGTGCGACGCCGCCCCGGCGGCCGGTCCACGCGAGTTCGCACCGCGGTACTACAGGCAGCCCTGGAGGCCCTGGCCGAACTCGGCCCCGGCGGGGTGACGATGAGCGAAATCGCTCGACGAGCCGGCGTCCACGCGACATCGATCCAACGACGTTGGGGCACGACCGAGAACGTGATGCTCGATGCGCTACTGGACCGCAGTCAGGAGCAGCTGCCGATCCCCGACACCGGATCGCTGCGCGGCGACATGATCGCACTGGCCCAAGCGACCGCGGCCTACCTGGCCACGCCACTCGGCATCGCCCTGGCCAGGGCGATGGCTGTCGCCGACGACGATCCCGCCATCGGCAGTGGTCGCGCCGAGTTCTGGAAAACCCGATACCACGCGGCAAGCGTCATGATCGACCGCGCCGTCGCTCGCAACGAACTCGCCCCCGAGACCAACCCCTGGGTTGCCCTCGAAATGCTCATCGCCCCACTGCATTTCCGAGCCCTGCTGGTACGCCAACCCGTCGACGACCTCCAGATCACACAGATCGTCGACACGCTGCTGCGAGGCCTGACCCGATAGCGGCCGGGCCGGCTCGGCACGCCGCAGCACGGCCGCAACCAACATAGTTAACGCAATACTCTTGCTTTTAGAATCGAAGGTGCTTACGCTGGCCCTGCTGTGCACGCTCGGCGATGTCGCGGCGGTACGCGTCAGGCGAGTCCGAATGCGCGCAGCACCTGCCACCACCACGTCGGCGGCTCACCGCCACCCGGCCACCCCGGCGCCGACGGATTGTCGTTGTAGCCCTCGGGCACCACATATCCATGCCGCCCGCGGCGGTCACCACCCTGCTGGTCCGGGCCTCGATTGTCCTGGCCCGGCTGATCGGTGCCCGGGTTCTGCTGGCCGGGTCCGGGTTGGATTTGTTCTTGCTGCTGGCCGGGTTGCGGCTCGGCGCTCGCGAGCGCCGAAATACCCATCGGCACTGCGACTATCGCGCAGACCACGGACGCTTTCGCGACATAACGCCGCAGGCGTGTGGCATTTGTTTTCGACGTGATCGCAGCCATGGTTTTCCCTTCGTCGATCGATCGCCATTCGATAACGCAGCCTGCTCGCCTTGCACATGTCCGACAAGGTCGAGCAGACCGAAACCAGGGATTCGCAGACAACTCACACGTGGCTTAGATAAACCACGTTGTCGCAGTTTAGCAAGGCTTTCCGATGGGACGAGCCGCATTCGCTCCCGGGAAACGTCCAGTCGGCATCCGAGTTCGGCGAGGCCGTCCCCCGCACACTCGGCGGTACCGTCGTCGTCGGGCGACCAGCCGGGCAGATTTTTCGAGTTGCGCAAGGACCTCGCAACGACGAAATACCCGACACGCGAACGATATTCGATAAGAACGATGACCAGTTGGCTGGTCCGGCGGCAGCACCGAAAAGAGTTGCCGCCAGACCTCTTTCGCTATTTGGTCGGTGGCGCGGGAGCCAGCGAAGAGCATTCCTGAGCGGCCTGCTTTTGCTCCTGCGACATTGCGGGCGGAGTCGGTGTCGGCAACGCCGATTGCAGTCCGGATGAAGACGCCGAATTGGGAACCGGTGCACTGGGGCCGCCCGGCGGCATGGCAGGGATGCTCACCCCCTTGCGTTGCATGCAGGCCCGGAACTCGGCCATCGGATCGGCGGGCTGGTTCCCGCCGGCCGCTGGAGTCGTCGAAGTGGTGGTAGTCGAGGCGGGTTCATCGCTGCTACACCCACTGCTCGATAGCGCGGTACCCAGCACCGCCAAGGCGGCGATCGCATGGATCGCGACGGCATTTCTTGACACTTTTCGGTATTCCCTTTCCATTCTGCGAAGCGAGCACTCCGCCGAACGAACGGTAGGTCTGGTGCGGAAGTGGGCTCAAGCCGATCAAGCTGATTCCCAAGAGATTCCGAGCTGGCCATCAGGATTGCGGCGGCACAGTGTCCGATCGAGGTCGGCGCATGATATAGCCGACACCGCGAATCGTGCGGATCAGCTTGGGCTCCGTGGTATCGATTTTGCGACGCAGGTACGAGACGTATGACTCCACGACGGCGCCGGATCGCGACAGCGAATAGCCACGGCGGTGTAGCGCCACGGAATGGTTCTCGATCCGAGAATGATGCGCCTGCGGTGCGCGCCACTACCGACATTCCATTCAATGGATGAATGGATCAAGCGGCGCGGCCAGCTGATCGAATCGGTTCCCCAGCTCCGTGTAGCTCACCAACCATCCACTGCTGGCCGCGATTTCACACAGCGGCCCGGTCGGTGCGAAGAGGTATCGGAGGTCGGACAACCGACTCGAATCCCCCTGCCGCAACCGTGCGGCGTGATCGGTCAGATCGTCGACGATTTCCCCGTGCTCCGCGTACCGCGACTGCCAGCTCAGATCCTGCGGCTCGGTCGCCACGATCGCCAGCACCCGATCGAGTAGGTCGGCTATCTTCGCCGCGTCCGACTGCACAGCCGATAATCTACCGCCCGGCCTCGCCGCGTGGCCGACATCCAGTCGGTCGTTCGGCCGACATACACCGAAAATCTTCGACAGTGGTGACGGTCTCGATGCCGTGGATCTCGGCACCCGCAACGCGAATAGTCGTTCGACAGCGCCTGATGCGGCTCCGGTCGCTCGCGGCTGAGCGGGCATTGCCGAGTGTGGACCTCAGTTGACCAATTGGTCATATGTGATCATTGCGTCATCGCCGCGCCACCGTTAGTCTCATCATAATTGATCAAATGATCAGAAGCGTCGTAGAACGCCTGGTCGAAAACCTGCGGCTTACCGCAGGGAGGAGCGGAGTTGGAAGCGAACACACGGGAGCGCGCGGGTTCGAGGCGTGCCTTCATGGCCGGTACGACGGCGGCGGGACTCGGCGCCATCCTGGCATCTCACGCGCCCGAGGCGGATGCGGGGACGCCATCCGATCCGGTGAAGTTGGTGTGCGCCATTCGACGCCGGGCGGATCTGTCGCCCGCTCAGTTCTATGACTACTGGTTGAATCACCACGGCCCCCTTGCCGTCGAGCAGATCACGGTGCTCGGTGGCTATCGCTACGTCCAGAGCCATACGGCGGATCCGACGCAGAACCTGCTGCTCGCCGCCGCGCGGGGCACCGGCGAGGCATTCGATGGCATCGTCGAGGTCTGGTTCCCCTCGGAACAAGCCGTGATCGCGGCATTCGCCACACCGGCCGGGGTCGAGGCCAACGACCGCCTGACTCAGGACGAGCAGAACTTCATCGACCTGGCCAGGTCCTCCTACTTCGTGACCAACGAGCATGTGCTGCTCGGTTAGCGGAGCAATTCGCTTCGCGGCCGTCGGCGAACGGGCGTCATGATGCTCCGGTAATGCCGTGTGGCACTTCGGCTTCGGCGTCGTGGGCGAATCGGTGTTCGAGTTCGACGCCCTCGATGTCGAGGTCGGGGACGTAGCGCGCGAACCAGCGCGGGTGGTACCACATGCGGTTGCCGATGATGGCCATGACCGCGGGCACCAGCGTCAGCCGGACGATGAAGGCATCGAGCAGCACACCGACCGCCAGGGTGAACGCCAAGGGTTTGACGATCGGGTTGTCGGTGGTGGTGAAGGCGACGAACACCGCGAACATGATCAGGGCCGCGGCGGTGACGACGCGCGCGGAGTGGGCGACACCGTTCTGCACCGAACTGATCGCCTCGCCGGTGCGTGTGTATTCCTCCTTGATCCGGGAGACGACGAAGATCTGATAGTCACTGGAAAGGCCGAAGATGATGGCCAGTGTGATGATCGGCAGGAAGCTCAGCGTCTGCGCCTTGGTGATATCGAAAAGATTTGCACCCCAACCCCATTGGAATACCGCGACCTGCGCGCCGAGGGCGGCGAAGACCGACAGGATGAAGCCGACGATCGACGACAACGGTACGAGAATCGTGCGGAACGCGATCGTGAGCAATACCAGCGCCAGACCCACGACGACCGCGAGGAAGATCGGCAGCGCCTCGGCAAGCTGATTCGAGGTGTCGATATTCGCCGCCGTGGTACCGCCGACCAGATATGTAGCGCCGGTGCCGCTTTCGATGCGGTCGCGATCGTCACGCAGCCGGTTCACCAGATCGGTCGTCGCGGAGTCGTTGGGACCGGTCTTCGGGATCACCTGGATCAGCAGCAATCCGTTGTCGGAGCCGGCGGGCTGGACGGCGGCGACATCGGACTCCTGTCGCAGTCGACCCATCAGTGTCTGTCCGGCATCCGGGCCGGTAGCAGCCGACAGGTCGGTCACCACCAGCAGGGGGCCGTTGAATCCCGGACCGAACGAGTCGCTGACGATGCCGTATGCCTTCCGGGCGGTACTCGACTCCGATTGCGTTGCACCACTGGGCAGTCCGAGGTCCATGCGCGTGGCGGGGACGGCCAGGAGGGCGAGAATCGCGATACCGAGAACCAGCATCGGGACCCGGAATCGGGTGACGAATCGGCCCCACGCGTGCCCGAATGTGCGCTCCGGCTCGTAGGCGGCGATGCGCGCGACCGCCTCCGGCTTTCCCGGATGCAGCGGCGGCGAAATGAATCTGGCGACCATATCGCCGGCGAAGCCGAGTAGCGCGGGCAGCAGCGTCAGTGCCACCAGCATGGCGACCAGCACCGCACCCGCCGCCGTCAGCCCCATGACGGTGAGGAAGGGGATGCCCGCCACCGCCAGACCGCACAGTGCGATGATCACGGTTACCGCCGCGAACACGACCGAACTGCCCGCGGTCCCGACGGCCAGCGGAATCGACTCGGCCGCAGCCATTCCCAACACCATCTGGTGCCGATGCCGCGACAGGATGAACAGCGCGTAGTCGATGCCACAGGACAGACCGAGCATCAAGGCCAGCGACGTCGCCGCCGAGGCGACGTCGACGAAAGCGGCCACGCCCAGAATCCCGGCGAGCCCGATGCCCACCCCGATCAACGCGGTAATGATGGGCAGGCCTGCGGCGACAACCGCGCCGAAGGTGATCAGCAGCACGACGAATGCCGCGACGATGCCGAGAACCTCTGGGGTATGCGGGATCTCGGCCGTGAAGCCCGGGTATACCGCACCGGAGAATTCCACCGTGAGACCGGCATCGCGCGCCGAATCGGCGATGCGATCCACATCGTCGAGGGTCTGCTCGCCGACCTCCCCCGCGGACACCGAGAACTGCGCGCTGCCCAGGGCCACCCGCTGATTCGGCGAAACCGCCTGCGCCTGGAACGGATCGACAACCGCCGCGACTTGCGACAGTCCCTTCAACCCCGCCATGACCTTCTCGATCTCAGCGGTCACCTGCTGGTCGGTCACCTTGGCCAGGCCGGGGGTGGCGAAAACAACCTGCATCTGCGCACCACTGAACGCTGGCATCCGCTGCTGCAGCAATGACACAGCATCCTGCGACTCGGTGCCGGGAACGGTGAAGTTGTCGTTGGTCTTGCCACCGGTACCGGCGGCGAAGACGATCGCACCGACCAGCACAGCGATCCACAGCGCCAGCACCCACCAGCGGCGACGTGCTACGACCTGACCGAGGGCGAATAGATACCGGGACATACGGGTCCTCTCACCGATACACCAATTGACACATCAGCAAAGCGATCGCGCACAACACTGGTACGATAACACAGTAACTGACGATTTCATCATAAACGCAGCAATGGTCAGCAACCCGCGCACCCCTCCGCTCCAGCTGGTCGGGCCCGACATCGGAACCGGCGTCCGGCCCCTCGGCCGGCCGGGCACGGTCAGCCGACCACCACCGGTTCTTCGACCGCATTCGAAGCGGGCACAACGGTGGACCGTCGCCGCGGCCCGGGAAGCAGCACCGCAACGCCGAGCGTGCCTACCGTCAGCACGATCGCGGCGATCAGACTGGTATGCGAAACCGCGTGGGCGAAGGCGGCATCCGCGGCGGACACCAGTCGGGCAGCCTGTTCGTGCATGCCGGCGGCGTCGATCCGCTGGGCGACTACGAGCGCGCCGCCGATGGAATCCTGTGCCACGTCAGCGGCTTCCGCGGGCAGATGACCGTTGACGACGGGACCGATCTCATCGCCGTACGCAGTCGCCAACAGCGAGCCGAGGATGGCGATCCCCAACGTGCCTCCCAATTCGACGGACGTGTCGTTGACCGCGCCACCAACGCCGAGCAGACGTTCCGGGAAGGCGTCCATGATCGTGTCGGTGGCCGGTGAGACGCTCAGGCCGATGGCGAGACCCATCAGCACCAGCGGCCAGGCGAACGCGGCGTAGCCGGATTCGGCGTCGACCCGGGTCAGAACCACGAGGGCGACAATGCCGAGCAGCATGCCCGCCACGACCATGGCGCGCAGTCCGAGGCGCGGCGTCAGCACGCCGGTGATCGCCGAGCCGACGAACACAGCGCCCGCCAACGGCAGCAGCCGCACACCCGTCTCCAGCGCGTCGTATCCGAGCACGAACTGCAGATGCTGCGTGACGTAGTAGATCGAACCGAAAGCGGCCAAGAAGAACAGCAGCACAGCGAGATTCGCACCGGCGAACGCACGGTTGCCGAACTTGCGGACATCGAGCATCGGGTTGGGATGACGCAATTCCCAGCTGATGAACCCGGCCGCGGCAATGGCGCCCACGATGCCCGCGACCACCGCGGAGGTGTGCCAACTGTTGCGGGGACCTTCGATGATCATGTAGACGAGCGCGGCCACGGCGAGCACGGACAAGCCGCCGCCCAGCAGGTCCAGCCGCTGTGTGGTGCGCGCCCGTGACGGCGGGACCAGTACCAGGGCCGCGACGGCGGAGACGATCGCGATGGGCACGTTGATGAGGAAGGTCGATGCCCAGCCGTTGTCCTCGAGGAGCCAGCCCGCCACCAGCGGGCCGACGGCGATCGCGAGACCGGTGGTCGCGGTCCAGATCGTAATCGCCACGGCGCGTTCCCGTTTCGGGAATGTCGCGACGAGCAGCGAGAGCGTGGCTGGCATGATCATCGCCGCCGCGACGCCCATGATCGCGCGGGCGGCGATCACCCAGTCGGCGCTGTCGACCGCCGAGCCGAGCACCGCGCCGCCGGCGAAGATGCCGAGGCCGAGCAGCAGCATGCCGCGGCGGCTGTATTTGTCACCGATCGCGCCCATGAGCAGCATCAGCGCGGCATAGGGGATGGTGTAGGCGTCGATGATCCATTGCAGGTCCTGGCTGGACAAGCCCAGATCGATGGTCATATCGGGGGCGGCGACGATCAGCGAGGTGTTGGTCATGACGCCGATCAGAACGCTCAGGCACAGCACTGCCAGCGCGGCCCATCGTCGGCCGTAGACGGTGCCCGGTTCGACCGGTTCGGTGACTAGCAAAGACACTTGCATTCCTCTCGTTAGTTGCACGCCGATGTGCAATTGCACGTTCATGTGCAACTTAGGGGATTTGCACAACACCGTGCAACTGTGAGAGCCTGCAACGTGAAGGGACTCACATGACCGCGACCAGAACCATGACCGCACCAATGACGCCGGGCACCCGGGCACAGGCCAATCGGCGGCGAATTCTCGACGTCGCCGCCGGTGAGCTGGCCCGCAATCCCGCCGCGAGCATGGAGGAGATCGCGCAGGCCGCCGGTGTCGTGCGCCGAACTCTCTACGGTCACTTCCCCACCCGCGACGCGCTGATAGACGGCATCCTCGACCTGGCGTCGGAGGACCTCGCCCGCACCCTCCGCGCACTCGACACCGACGAACCGGTCGCGATCACCTCGGCCAGGTGCACGATGGCCCTCTGGCGTGTCGGCGACAAGTACCGCCTGCTGCTGCGACTCACCGCAACGAACCTCGGGGCACGGATCGAGGAACGGCTGGCACCGGTACACGAGCACGGGACGGCGATGCTGCGCCACGGCCAGCAACTCGGCGTCTTCTCCGACCACCTGCCCCCGGAAGTGCTTTCGCGCGCCCTCACCGGCCTGGTACTGGCCCTGCTCGAGGCTCGTAACGACGAAACCTGGACGGCGGCCGATCCGGCCGTGGCAGCGGCTCGCGCCTGCCTCGTCACATTGGGCGTCCCACCCGCCGACGCAGCTGAAATCTCTAGAGCCGCAGCCGAATTGGAGGGCCACCCCGCAGAACCAGCACCCCACGGCACCGAGTAGGAACACCCGCCCCGCACACCGCCTGCCCGGCAACTCGCCGCAGCCGCCACGATCGTGACCGGTGCTGCCGCGCCGAAGGCCGCGACACGAGTTCGCCACGGCCCCTTCGGGTCAGGCCAGCGCCAGGAAGAGCTTCTCGAGTTCGTCGACGGTCATCGGTTCCGAACCATCGGCCGTTTCCCGAGTCAGGCAGTCGCGCAGCCCGCTGGCGACGATCTTGAAGCCCGCGCGGTCGAGCGCGCGGGATACCGCGGCGAGTTGGGTGACCACATCCTTGCAGTCCCGGCCCTGTTCGATCATCGAAATCACGCCCGCGAGCTGTCCGTGTGCGCGGCGCAAGCGGTTGAGCACCTGGGCGATGCTCTCCTCGTCACCAACCATGAGACCTTCTCCTCGACTCGCTTCGATCGAATAGCCAAGCATACCCCGCGGGGTATGCGCTTAGCCGAGTGCAGCCTGTCGTCGCGCGGCCGATGCAGGCGTCCATGCAGGTCACAGCGGCCTTTCGGGTGACACGACGGGCGGCGACGGCGGCAATGGAACGATCTTGACGTGTACCCTTGATAGTCGGATCAACGCAATTGGATAGGGGCTCGCCGCCCCGCAGCCGGATGTACGCCGTATGCGATCACCCGGCCGGGGGAACATCGGATCCGTCACTACGGAGACCTCATGAGTGCACCGAACCGATTCGACGAAGTTCAAACCCGCGTAGCAGATCTCGCTCCCGCGTTCCGCAAACCGCTGGACTCGCCGTACGAGATATCGAACGAATTATTTACCGCCCTCCGACACGTCCTGCACGACGTGGGCGGACAGCCGGATGCGCCGATCGAATACCGGGAAAAGGTCGAAGAACCCTGGGAGATGAACACCTATGTCACGTGCGAATGCCTCGGCTGGCGTGGTGTGTGGAATTCCGAAGAACGCCGACGGGCCGAGAACGACCTCGGCGCGACCCTGTACTTCGGTCTGCCCTACTACGCGCGCTGGGCGACCGTCGCGGCGAAGGTATTGATCAACAAGGGGTTGATCACCCCGGACGAGTTGTCCGCGAAATTGGACGAGGTGCGCGCACGGATGGAGGCGCGGCAATGACCAGGAAGTACCAGATCGGCGATCGCGTCACGGTGCGCGACGCGACGTCGATGTTCCACACCCGCACTCAGTCATATACGCGCGGCCGCACGGGTGTCGTCGTCGAATACCGGCCCGAGTGGGTGATTCCGGAAGACGAGGCATGGGGACGTGACGACGGTCGCTTCGAACCGTTCTACGTCGTGCGGTTCCGTCAGACAGATCTGTGGCCCAAATACACCGGCTTCGACGTCGACACCCTGGAGACAGAGGTCTCCGAGCGCTGGCTCGAGCCCGCAGAGGAGGATGCCAAGTGAGTCAGACCCACGATCACGGGGCGCACGCGCCGATCCAGACGAGCTCAGAGATCAGCGAGTTCGAGATTCTGGAGACGGCGGTTCGCGAGCTCGCCATCGAAAAAGGCCTCTTTTCGCAAGAAGACCATCGACGATTCTCCGAATGGGCCGAATCGGTCGGCCCGCACGGCGGATCGAAACTGGTCGCGAGGGCGTGGACGGATCCCGAGTTCAAGGCGCGCCTACTCGCCGACGGGACCGAAACATGCAAGGAGGTCGGCATCGACTGGCGTGACCCGACCGGATCCGGTACGCCGAGCGACTACACCTACTTCTACGTGCTGGAGAACACGCCCGAGGTGCACAACGTGATCGTCTGCACGCTGTGTTCGTGCTATCCGCGGCCGGTACTCGGTATGTCTCCGGACTGGTACCGCACCCCCAATTACCGTCGGCGCCTGGTGCGTTGGCCCCGGGAGGTACTCGCCGAATTCGGCCTGCACATTCCGCCCGAGGTCGAGGTCCGGGTGCACGATTCGAACCAGAAGTCCCGGTTCATGGTGATGCCGATGCGCCCGGCGGGCACCGAGGGCTGGACCGAGGAGCAGCTGGCGGCCATTGTCACCCGGGACACGATGATCGGCGTGGCGGTGCCGCAGGTCGACTGGACCGCGCAGGCACCGCCGGACCAGGTCGAGGCCGCCTCGGGAAGGAGTGGGCAGTGACAACCAGTCCCTACGAGATGCTTCTGCACACCCTGGATCCCGAATCGCGGCGCGAGCACGCGCTCCCCGAACTCGATCGCAGGCCCGACCCCTGGGAGTCGAGCATGCAGGCGACGTGCGAATGCCTGTCCTGGCGCGGCGCATTGGACAATCTGGAACGCCGCCATGCCGAGGATGCCCTCGGTGAGACGATCTACCACGACTTTCCGGTACATACCCGATCGGTCGTCGTGACCGCCCACACGCTGATGGATCGTGGCTTGATCGTCCCGGAGGAGTTGCGTGCGCGCATGGACGCGGTCCGGGAGCGGTTCAACCGAGAATAACTCCCCGCAAGTGACGAACCGGCCGGAGCGAGGACGAACCGCTCCGGCCGGTTTCGCATTCGCGCATCCGCGACAAAACCATGCCGCCGGGCGACCGGCACCGACCGAGGCCGCACTGCCGGCGCGCGCACTGCAGGACGGGCACATCGGCCTGAACGAGCTCTGAGCAGGGGATCACCTATCCGAATCGGCCGCGATCTCGTCCGGGTGCGGCCGATCGGTGATATCGCGGATAATCGATATCACCAATTCATCGCCGGGCAGCAGTTGTTGTGAGAATTCGACGATCCGGACCGCACCGTCCTTGCGCCGCAAGGTTCTTCGGTAGACACCCTCGAGTCCCACACCGGTGCGCCGTACGATTTCGGCGCGGATGGCATCGTCGGCGACCAGTCCGAGATCCACGGCCGTCCAGCCGATCAGCTGTTCGCGCCGGTATCCGGTGAGTTCGCAGAACGAATCGCTGACCTCCAGAAACCATTGGGAACCACGGGCATTCACCGCGATGCCGTCGAAGGAGTGTTTCAGCAGCGCGCCGAACATCCCGCGGTAGTCCGCGGCCGCACCCTCGACCGTGAGCGGATCGGGCACCCGTCCCGCCTGCCGGTACAGCTTGGCGCGCTGATGCCAGCGAGCCACCGTGCGCGGACCACTGATCTCGAACCGATCATCCACGGCCGCAAGGGTTTCCAGCCATTGCGCGGCCTCACTGTAGTCGCCGCGCCGAACCGCCGCGACCAACCAGCTCAAGGTCTGCTCGCGTGCGCGTTCATGGTCCGACGCGTCTGCCACCCTGCCGCTCCCCCTTGCCATGCCGGTACGTGGCTTCCATGCTAAGCGGACCGATCCGTTCCGTCGCACCGGATCGAGTGCTGTAAGTCCGCGGCGCCGAGTCGCTCGACCATCCTCGTCGACGGTTGCACATCGAGTTGCGCGGCCGAGGTGGCCGGATCGAGTCCGATGGTGTCGAGCGGGCCGACGTCGCCCGAGTGGTCCGTGACCGGGCACGGTAACCTGCGAGGCCGATGTTTCGATCCGTTTCCTACCGGGCAATCCCGGGTACTCAACCGAACACACTTGCGATTCGACTTCGGACCCGATGGACTGGAGCGGTTTTCGTCGACAGCGCACATCGAACCGACGACCGGTTCACCAGGACAGCGAAGAAGATGGGCACCTCAGATGGCTGATTTCGCCGAGCGGTTGAACAAGCTATTCGAAACCGTGCATCCCCCGGGCCGCCGATCGCATACCAATGCGGAGGTCGCCGACGCGTTGACGAACTCCGGGCACCCGATCTCGAAACCCTATCTGTCCCAGCTGCGATCGGGCCAGCGAACCAACCCGTCCAACGAGACCATGGCCGCCCTGGCCAAATTCTTCAAGGTCAAACCGGACTACTTCTTCGACGATGTCTACGCCGCCAAAATCGACCACGACCTGGAACTGCTGTCGCAGCTCCAGGGCTATCACCTGCGCCGGCTATCGAGCCGAGCTTTCGACCTTTCCGAGGACTCGCAGAATCTGCTCGCCACCATGGCGGAAAAGCTTCGGGCGAGCGAAGGACTACCGGCCGCACCGGATAGCGAAGACTCAGGACCCGCTGGCGACCAGATCCAACGCCGTACCCTGTGATCGCCCGGCGGGAAAGTCGGCAGATTATCCATGTGCGATACGCACCCGGCGGTCGACGGTGAAGCGACACAAAACATTCGGCAGCTGAACATCCACGCCACTACGACCTGCGCCCCACCGGCACCACTCGTTGGGCCATCGGCAAGAAGATCTGCACAGGTCGTGGCCGATGAGCCGGGATGCGTTGACCGGATAGCGCACCAGTTCAGTTGAGCCGACGGCCGACCTGGGCCATCGGCCGAGCCCAGCCGGGCCGCGGCGGACTGTTGGGCGCCGGAGGCGTCGGTGTATTCGTCGCGGTTCGTTTGGCTCCACTCAACGCCTGGTCGGTAAGGGTCGCGTCGGAGATGTTGCCACGAGCCACGCGGAGCAACTGTTGGTTCGTCGGATCACGCAATGCGTCGTTGACGCTGTCCAGCACACGGTCCGCCTGCCTGCTTCCGATCGCCCCCATCATGCGCTGGGCGGCCAGTTGGTCGAATTGAGTACCAGCCAACGGACCGGTCGCGGCAGCGCCATTGGCGACTCGTTGGAGATCCTGGGCCACTTCCGCTGTAGGTGCGTTCAGGTATGCATCGACGAATCGCTGCTCTGCTCCGTTGGCTGCGCCCTGATCGAGAGTGACGCCTTGAGGGACCGAGCGCCGGTATCGGAATGCGGCGGCCTGCAGGGTGGCGAGATCCGCTGCGACCTCACCGGGATCGCTGCCACCCGCAATGAGGCGAAGCGACGAGTCCTGGACGCGTTGGACCGCGGCGACCACGTGGCCGAGATGGTTGTTGGCCATCGTCCAGTCCTTGGAATTGCCGTCGACAATCGACCACGAGCGAATGGCGTTGAACACGATGTTCTCGTCGGTGAATCCGGCGGCGAGCAGCGCAGCCGGTGCATCGCTGATCTTCCCGCCGATATCCTCCAAACCCTGCAGCGCCGCAGCCGCGCCGCGAACGGTATTGATGCCACCGCCCGGCGCGGCAATCGCGGCCTCCCGGGCGGCCCGCCCGAATACGGGCCGGTGCACGTATGCCTGGGCGTAGGAACCCCTGGGCCCACCCATTCCTGGCGCACCCCAAAACCCCCACTGACCCAACTGGGCACTCCGCTCGGTGCGGGAGAACGGCCGCAACGGTGAACGGGTCCGTCCCCACAACCATTCGGTCGCAGGCGAATTGCTGACGGTGCTGAAGGCGGCGAGAGCAGGCAGCATGCCCATGCGCATGGAATGCCCCGCCCCGGCCACGCCCATACCGAGGGCGGTCGCGCTGCCACCCGAACCGCGTCCGCCACCACCGCTGCCCTGCACGGCCAGTGCGAACCGGTTCGCGATCCACTCATTGCCGCGGTCCAGACTGTGACTGAGGCGTTTGAGCTGAAGGATCGCTACGATTTCGAAGATCGCGCCGATGATGAACACCACCATCACCTGATCGCCGGCGAGCTTGAACAGGTCCCCCAGGATCAGCACATACACGCCGAGAAAGATGGTGTAGGCGGTCATGCGTGCCGCGGCGACGAAGCTGTCGACGATATTGCGGATCAGGAACGTCTGAGTCGGTCCGTAGACGAATCCGCCTGCGGCGAAACCGAAGATCGACATCAACCCGTGGTAGATCGTGTCGAGTGCGGCCCGGATCACCTTGATCGCGAGCACAGCCCCGAAGGCGAGCAGGATGGCCCCGGCCAGCAGCAGCAACAGGCCGGTGCCGATCTGCTCGAAATTCGGGTTCTCCATCGATTCCTTGGCCGCGCTGTCCCCGCAGGAACCGATGCCCCGCTTCACCCGGTCCTCGCTGCCCGCCGTGACACCGGCCGACCACGCGGCACGGCATGATGTCCGTTCGTCGACCACATGCCCGAAGTTCCAGACTTGCAGTGGACGACGGGCGAAGTTGTCGGTCAGCGTGCCCTGCATGGTCGCGACCATGTGGGACGGATCGACATTGTTATTGCCGTTCAATCCGGCCGCCACCGAAATGCCGAGATCGCGGCCCTGCGCCAGCAGACCGTTCGACGACAGCACATCGGCCAGTGGTTCGGCCAGGAATATCGGCCCCAGCAACCCAACCATGATCATGGTTGCCATTTGCAGGGTGGCTTTGGAGTAGAAGCCGCGTACGACGAACCACGCGACGAAGAACGCACCGATCGTCGCGGCGGTCACCAACATGATCGGCGTCGCGATCTGCCCGGTCAGGCTGTGCGCCACCCCGAGCAGAGCCTTCGAGAAGATGTTCAGCCACTCGAAACTCAGGGCGTAGCCGATAAGCCAGATCGCCGTGATCACAATGATTTTCCAGCCCGCGAACTCCAGGCCGATCACCAGGGATATCGCGGTACTTCCCGGATTGAGCACACCACCGTGGTCGGTGGCGAACACATAGCTGGCGGCCTCGACCCCCGAGGAATCGGCGACATGGGTCCAGCCGAGCGCGCTGCCGACCGACGACCCGGCGGAGCGGGTGCCGCTTTCGGCCGTGGCCGAGGCCGTGGCACCGAGCAGGCCCGGGAAGACAACCAAAACGAAGACTGTGAGCAGGACGGCGACCGTCCAGCGCCGCCGCCGCGTCGCGCGTATCCACGTACGACACCGCCGCAGCACCGCGGGCAACTGCCATCGATCCGGATCCCAGTAATCCGATCTCCAGTTGTTCACTACCACAACCTGATTCGTTTCCGCGCACCCCAAACACAGGCACGGCATGGCAAGACGAGCATCGAAGCCGATAGACCCTCGGAGCTGCTCAACAGTCTCCGGCTATGACCATCAACGCTAACGACGCGCGTTGAACGACCCCCCTCCGATCGGTGAACAGCGCACAGCGAAACCATCAGAGCCCGTTGGCTTTTCGTATCCACTCCGACCGCAGCTGTTCACCACTTGTTCGCCCCGCGCGGTCGCGGAATATTCGCGCGGCTCGACGCGCGCAGGACACCGTAACGGCACATATGGTCATCGAGAACCAAGGGTTACAAGTGGCCAGCTACTGGGCGGAAGTGTCGGTATCCCAGCACTTTCCAGCGCTGGCAACCGGTCGATCCCGACGACGGAAGACATCCCGATCGAGGAATAATGACAATTGCCCGCCCATCGCTGCGATCGCGAGCAGCTGCTGTCGCACGAATCGTCGGATGAGCACCCGACGTGCTTCGGCTCCTAGAACGAGTCCGGGTTGACGTAGCGGGCCTTGGCGGTCTCGATGATCACTTCCGGCTCGGCGGATGGACCGAGCGGTGGACGCTCGGCCACTACGGCGAATTGGCCGGTGTGATGTTGGCGGATGCGGGCTATTCGCAATACTTTTCGGCGAGCCAGGAACCAGCCGCCGATCAGGGCCGGCCCCAGGATGACGAGCATGGCGAGTACGGCGATGCGCTGGACCATATCGCCGCTACAGGCCATCAGGATTACGACCGTGGCCAGAAAGAGCAGGGTCGCCACATCGGTGTAAGGGGCGCCGGGCAGGCGGGAGGCCGGGCGCCAGGCCAAACCGCGGCGCCATTCGCGCCAGAGTCTGAGGTGACAGAGCAGGACCGCGGTCCACGACACAATGGTGCCGAGTGCGGATGCGTTCAGCACGATCTCGAAGGCCTTGTCCGGCACCACCGCATCGAGTCCGACCCCGACCAGGGCGATGGCACCGGTGGCCAGAATGCCGACGTAGGGTACACCGCTGCGCGACATGCGTGAGGCCACACCGGGCGCGCTGCCGTTCATCGACATCGAACGCAGAATCCGCCCGGTCGAGTACAACCCGGCATTGAGACTCGAGAAGGCAGCCGTGAGCACGATCAGGTTCATGATCGAACCTGCCGCCGGCACGCCGATCTTCGCGAAGAACGTGACGAACGGACTCTCACCGGCCCGAAAGACCGTATAGGGCAAAAGCAGTCCGAGCAGTACCAGCGAACCGACATAGAACAGTCCGATACGGGCGATGACCGAGTTGATCGACCGCGGCATGGTCGTCTCCGGATGCTCCGCCTCACCGGCCGCGATACCGACCAGTTCGACTGCGGCATAGGCAAATACAACACCGGTGGTCACGGTGACCAGCGGCAGCAGGCCGGTCGGGAAAAGTCCGCCGTGCCCGGTGACCACCCCGATACCGGTCGGCGCACCCTGAATCTTGAAGCGGCCGGCCAGGAAGATCGTGCCGATGATCAGAAAGCCGACCAGGGCAACGACTTTGACCAGCGCGACCCAGAATTCCAGTTCGCCGAACCAGCGCACCGAGATCAGATTGGTACTCACCACCGCGATCAGGGCGATGAGCGCGATCACCCAGTGCGGGACGACCTCGAGCACGCCCCAGTAGTGCGCATAGGTGGCGATGGCGGTGATATCGACGATCCCCGTCATGCACCAGTGGAAGAAGTAGGTCCATCCGACGGCGAAAGCCAGCTTCTCCCCGTAGAACTCGCGCGCATAGGAGACGAACGATCCGGCGGATGGCCGATGCAGCACGAGTTCGCCGAGCGCGCGCAGGATGAAGAAGACGAATACGCCGCATACGGCATACACCAGGAACAATCCCGGTCCGGCGCTGGCGAGCCGGCCACCGGCACCGAGAAATAACCCGGTGCCGATCACCCCGCCGATCGCGATCATCTGCACTTGGCGCGCGCGCAGCGATCTGCGATAACCGACATCCTCGGCGTGCAGTGCATCCGCGAGCGCCGACAACTCGACTGGTCCCCGAACTGCGATCATGACCAGGCCTTCCAGTGAGCAGTCATGTCGCGGAAGAATGTACCGTTATTTAGCGGCACATTCAATGCGTTTTATTTGAAGGTTCAACGGGTACTCCGATGACCCCGCGGGGCGATGCCGCGTTCGACACCCCGGCCGGGCTCGGCTCGTGCACATGCACAAAACCCGAAGTCCAAGCTCTGCATCATGCCGATAGCCCGGCGCGGCCGATTGCGGTGAGCTGAATCCAGCAAGCCGACCCCAGGATCGGCTGGCGGATCAAGGGAGATTCGGAGGATGCGATGAAGCGATCTCGGCGGCGGCTCGCGGTGCTGGCGGCGGCAGCGGGCCTGACGGTGGCGGCAGGTCTGACGGTGGGCAGTGGCGGGGTGGCAGCCGCCGATCCGGTCTTCCCGCCGACCTTCCCGCCGGATCAGAATCAACTGCCGCAGTTGCCGACCGAGCCGCAGATCTACGATCTGCTGCCGATCCCGTCACCGGATCAGGACCCGTGGTACGACGATCCCGCGGCTCTGAATTCGTATCAGCCAGGGCAGATCGTGCGCAGCCGCGAAGTGCAGACGCGGGTGCTCGGCATTCCGTTCCCGGTCTACACCAAGCAACTGCTGTTCCGCTCGAACGATGTGCACGACAATCCGATCGTGACCGCGACAACTGTTGTGGTGCCGGGCATCCCGTGGCAGGGCAGCCCCCGGCCGGTGCTGTCCTTCCAAGAGGCGATCGACTCCACCGATTCGGCCTGCAATCCCTCGCATACCTTGCAGACCGGCACCATGAAGGAGTCGGCGCTGGTGATCTATTGGTTGGCACAGGGTTTCGCGATCAACGTGCCCGACTTCGACGGAAAGTTCAATACCTTCAACACCTATGCGGAGGGCAAGATGGTCCTCGACAGCCTGCGCGCGGTGAAGAACGATCCGGCCCTCCGACTGACCGATTCCGGCATCGCGCTATACGGATATTCGGGCGGCGGTTCCGGTTCCATGCGCGCGGCCGAGCTGCGCGCGAGCTACGCACCCGACGTGCGGTTGCTCGGCACCACCGTCGGCGGCACACCCGGCGATCTGGTGGCGGAGGCCGGGTACGCGACCCGATATGAACCCGGACTCACCGGCACGAGCAACTTCACCATGTGGCTCGGCTTCGCGAGTCTGGCCCGGGAGTATCCGGATGTCTTCGATCCCGCCGAACTGCTGACGGCTGACGGGCAGCAGATCCTCGCGGATGTCGAAAGTCGTTGCTATGCAACCATTGCGCTCACCGGCGTCTATCGACCCATCAGTGCCTACTATCAGCCCGGCAAGTCGCTGGAGTCATCCCCGGAGATCCTTCGGGTGTTGCGGGACAACAGCTTGGGCAAGTACCTTCCGGATACGCCGATACTGTGGTGGCACGGCCTGTGGGACGAACTGATCCCGCCATCGGTGGTGTTGCCGACTGTCCAAAGCTATTGGGAGCGGGGCGCGGATCTGCGCTTCTACACCGTTCCCGTCCCCGAACACATTGTCAATGCCGTCACCGGCTGGCCGCCCGCGGTGGCCTGGACCAGCGCAGTGCTGCGTGGTCTGCCGCCGGGGCCGAAGTTCAAGGCAGACTTCCAGCCGCTGCCGCCCGGCTTTCCCGGAAGCTGACATCGTCTGTATCCGGACCGGAACCGGAAATCGCGAAATGCTGTCGGTAGCGATCGGGTGTGGTGGCCAGCTGTCGGGAGAAGACCCGGTGCAGCGTCTCGCCGTGCTTGTAGCCGACCACCTTGGCGATCGCGACCACCGTCAGATCTGTCGTCTCGAGCAGTCGCCGGGCCGCCTCGATGCGCAGATTCTCCACGAAAGCCGCTGGGGTACTGCCGGTTTCGGCGCGGAATGCACGAGCGAAGGCGCGCTCGCTCAGCCCGGCCCGCGCCGCAAGCGCGGCCACACCCAGGTCTTCGTCCAGATGGTCGGGCAGCCATTGCTGTACGGCCCGGATCGCCGGGGTACGCGCCGGTTGCGCACGTAGTTGAGCGCTGAATTGCGCTTGGCCCCCAGGCCTGCGGGTGAAGACGACGAACCACCGGGCGATCAACTGCGCCACCTCGGTACCGTGATCCGCCTCGACCAGGGCGAGCGCGAGATCAATGCTCGCGGTGACCCCGGCCGAGGTCCACCGGTTGCCATCGTTGACGTAGATCCGGTCCGGTTCGACCAGCACCCGCGGGAAGCGCTCGGCCATCACCGCACATGCGCCCCAATGCGTTGTCGCGCGATAACCGTCGAGCAATCCGGCCCCGGCCAGCAATAGCGAGCCTGCGCATACCGACGTCACCCGCCGCGATCGCCGAGCGATGGCCGG
Organism: Nocardia sp. NPDC052112; assembly: GCF_040680135.1. NCBI lineage: Bacteria > Bacillati > Actinomycetota > Actinomycetes > Mycobacteriales > Nocardiaceae > Nocardia > Nocardia sp. NPDC052112. The sequence continues at coordinate 44,740 of NZ_JBFAWD010000014.1, forward strand.
GAGCTCGCGCACCACGTCGGCGGATACCGATGGGACGAAGGCACCGTTGCCTCCGATCACCATCAAGGTGTCGATTTCGTCCGCACCGGCCGCGAGTTCCGGCAGGGAATGTTCGACATTCATCGTCAACCCGCCGTCGACGGTGACGGCACCGGCGCGCGGCGATGCCGTCACCACCCGGTAGGCCGGCGCGCCGACGACGGCGTTGACGGCACCGAAGATGTCCATCGGACCCGCCAATTCGATCAGCTGGATGCCGTCGTAGACCACGAGGACAACCGTGCGAGGCGTCGACACATCCCTATCATCACCGCACACGCCCAGGACTGTCCCGGCAATGTGCAGACCGATCACCCCGCGTGCCGGGCCGGCGCGACCACACCGGCGGCATGCCGTCCGAGAAAGGGAATGATCAATTCGGCGACACGGTCACCGAACTGTGCGTGCGGATAGTGCCCGCCGTGCTCGATGACGGCCACCTTGCCGATGCCCATGGGCATGGCCGCGACGATCGACATGGCCTCGGCCTTCGGGTCCGGGAAATCGGGATCCTCGGCGCCCATGATCACCAGCGTCGGCCGGTGCACCTGCGACAGCGCCACCTCGGCATCGGCCGGGGTGGTCTTGCCGGTCTTGCGGACCTCGCGCCACCGGCCGGGTTCCCGCAAGGTGGTGAACACGCCGTCGAGGTAGCTCGGAAAGTCCTCGGGCTTGGTCGGATAGGCGATATCGAGGTATCTGCGCCACAGCCGCGGCGACCCGAGCAGCAGCGCGCCCAGCAACCGCACCACCCCGTGCCGGTACCGCGGCACCGCCCACAGAGCGCCGACATCCAGTCGCTGCCTCCTGGTGAACGGGTTGATCTCGACAATGGCACTGACCAGTTCGGGTGCCTCGGCCGCGGCAATGGTCGCCGCACCGCCGGACAGGGAGTGGCCGACTACCACCGCGGGGCCGCCGAAATACCGAATCACACTGAGCAGATCGCCCGCGACATCGGTCCGGCTGATGGCCGCCTTCCCGGTCACCGACGGCCAGCCGGGGCTGGATTCGCCATGTCCACGCAGGTCGGCATTCACCACCCGATAGCCCGCGGCGGCCAGTCGCGGTACGAGATGACGATAGTCGTGCCGGGAAGTTCCGATGCCGTGGGAAAGCACCACCAGCGGTCCGTCCCCGACGACATCGCAGGCGATCCGCCCCTCCTCGAATGTCACGAACTCGGTCATTTGTCTTACCTTCCAGGCGTTTTCGAAAGGTCGCGTAGTACGCGATGTGCTCGAAATTGAACGCCGGAATCCAGGCTTTGTCGGTAGCCCCGACCGGATCGGTCAGATAGACAGCAGATTTCGTCAGCCCCTGACCCAACCTGCCCGAATCGGGATTTCCGGCCACCGTCGCGCGAGCAATCTCGCAGCTAGAGCAATGCTCGCGCCGTGCGCACTCAGTCCCAACTCTGTGCCGCGTTGTAGCGGCGGCGCATCTGGCGGCGGCGGTAGAACACCTCGTCTATCGAAAGCGTTGTGGTGGTCACCGGTGCCAGGCGGATGTTCAGGCCGAGTTCCCTGATGCGGTGCTCCAGGTCGATGCGGCGCTCCGGCGGCAGGTTCGACCACATCGCTTCGAAGCGGCCGCGGACCGGTGTGTCCGCGGCGGCGACCAGGTCCAGCAGCAGCGGCCAGAAGTGGGCGTCGGTGGCGATGCCGGGCAGGGCGGAGACCATCGCATCGTTCATCTGCGCGAGCAGGGCCACCATGCGTCGCTGGATCCCGGCGTCGGCATGGGACATCAGGCTGAAGAGTCCACGCCACAGGTCGGACTCGATGCGGCCTTCCAGGCTGCCGACGAGTCCGGCCAATGCCGCGTCGTTCGCGACGATCGGATTCGCGGCCAAGGCGCCGAGAGCCCAGGGACTGAGCCGTCCGATGAAGGTCAACAGCTCCGGCGCCGCACCGGCCCGCAAATAGGTCGCGATGAGATTGCCGATCATTTCGGTGGAGCCGATGCTGAGCAGCACATCGCCGATCGACGCGGTCAGTTCGGTCTCACAGCGCGCGAATGTCGACAGCGCGGCCAACTGCAGCCCGGTCGACCCGATGACCACGGTGTGCAACATCCGCGGCATCCGCTGCCGCGGCCCGGTCAGCATTTGGCGCAGGATGGTGCTCACGCCCGCCACCGAATAGGCGTACGCGGCGGAGTAGATCAGACCCTCGTCATCGAGTACGGCCTGCTCGAAGGCCGCGACCAGGGTCGGTGTGGCGAAGGCGTCGAGGAACGGCCCCGCGGTGATGTAGTCCTTGCGGGCCAACATCTCGTTGAGAATCCGCACGATGGGTTCCGGCGGCGCCACCCCGGCGAGTTGGCCGACGGTGCGCGGGTCCATATACGGCGCACAGTCCGCCACATACGGTGGCGCGAGCATGGCAACCGTCTCGGCTGCCTTTTTCGGGTGATCGACACCGACCGCGCCCGCGGCCCGGCCCGTCATCATCGGCGGGACGAGGCGCTGCACCAGCGGCATCGAGATGCGCAGCGGAATGATCGGCACCAGTTTGCTGATCCGCTCGAACGTCTCGTTGTGCTGGTCGAAGATCAGTCCCGCCAGCCGTTCCTGGAGTTCGTGCAGATTCTCACTGCCCAACCGCTCCAGATGCGCCAGTCGCTCCACGGGGGCATGCAAGGTCCGTGACAGTAGGACGATCTGGGCACCGGTTACCAGATCACTCATCAGCCGAGCCGACTCCCGAACATGATCTTTTTCGTCACCGCTCGGAACGGCCGGGGCAGCGCGCCGACCATCTCATCGATAGCGTCGATGAGCGCCGCCGTCTCGAGTCGTTTGGCCGAGCGGAACATCTCGAGCAGTTCGGCGGCCTCCTGCTCGGTGATCAGCCCGGTTGCCGCCAGCGGGCCGCGTAGTTCGTGTTCTAGGTCGGTCCTGGCGGTCATGCGGCTATCCGTTTCTTCATCTATCGCAGCGTCTATCACTCGTGAAAGCCCCGAGCATAGGGGGCGCGGCCATCCGGCGGGGCGGTGCGTAAAGAATTCGTTATCCAAAGATTCTCATAAGTTTTTTGAGAGGGGTAGCTTCCTTTTTATTTGTGCCGCAACACAACTCGGGTTTTATTCTCAGTCACGGGAAGTTGCACGCTCGATTGTGCGCGTGCATCTGTTTGTATCTGGGCATGATGGTTTGGTATCGGCTCGCCCGGCCCCAATCCTGCCTCGGGAGCCACATATGCCGACATCCGGACTGACGCGTCGGGCATTCCTCGGCGCGGCGGGCATCGGTACCCTCGCGCTCACTGCCGCGTGCACCGGCTTCGCCACTACCGGAAGTGGCGGCATGGTCTTCCTCTCCACCCAATTCCGCCCCGCCGACGAGGCCGAGCGGTTCCGCAATCTGCTCGGCAAGACCGCACCCGGCGTCAGCTATGTGACCATCGAAGAGAGTCCGTTCGCGAGTCAGGTACGCAGCCAGGTCGGAGCGGGCTCGACGCAGATCGGTCTGCTCGGTGGGCTGCACGGCGATATCGCACCGCTGGCCGACGGCTACCTCGAGGATCTCACCGGCCTGCTCGCCGACCTCGGCAATCGCGGCTGGCCCGACGCCTACCTGCAGCTTGCCAGGTCCGGCACCGACCGGACGTGGTATATCCCCTGGGCAACCGCGAGTTATGTACTCGCCGCGCACGCCGACGCACTGCAACACCTGCCGTCAGGCGCGGATGCCACCGCACTGACCTACGACCAGTTCCTCGACTGGGCGATCGCCGCGCGCCGCGCCAATGGCAACCGACCGATGCTCGGACTGCCCGCCGGTCCGAAGGGACTGCTGCATCGCTTCACACAGGGCTACCTGCTGCCGTCGTTCACGGGCGGTCAGATCACCACCTTCCGCTCGGCCGAGGCCGTGACCGCCTGGCAGTACTTCCGCGAACTGTGGGCCAACTGCGCACAGTCGAGTACGAATTACGACTTCATGCAGGAACCACTGGCCGGTGGCGAGGTGCGCATGGCCTGGGATCACGTCGTCCGCCTCGTACACGCGCCCGAGCACGACCCGCAGGACTGGCGCATGCTGCCCGCACCGCGCGGCAAACACGGTCTCGGCTATATGGCCGTGGTCGCCGGGCTCGCGATTCCCAAGGGCAGCACCGATGCCGAACTCGCGCAGCGCACCATCAGCGCGCTGACCAAGCCGGAAACCCAGATCGAACTGCTGCGCTCCAACGGCTTCTTCCCGTCGGTCGACACCGCCATCCCCGAGGATCTGCCTCCGGCGGTCAAGCTCGAAGCCGATGCCGTGCACCGACAGCAGCAGGCGTCGGGCGCGATCCTGTCACTGCCGCCGGTCGGTCTCGGTCAGCGCGAGGGTGAGGTGAGCAAGGTGTTCAAAGACAGCTTCCGCTCGATTGTGTTGGACGGAGCCGATATTCGATCCACACTCGATCAGCAGGCCCGGGTGCTGCAGGGCATACTCGACGAACTGAAGGTGCCGTGCTGGGCACCGGATCCCGTCGCCGACCGCTGCGGGGTGGGGTAGGTATGCGCGCGCGACTCGGTTCCCCGTGGATTCTGCTGCTGCCTTCGATCGTGCTGCTGGCCGCGCTGTTCGGGTGGCCATTGGTGCGGGCGATCTTCGACGCGTTCGGCGACGATCACGGCTTCACGCTCGCGCACTGGCGGCGTTTGTTCGACGACCCGTATTTCCTTACATCACTGCGTAATACGCTGTTGTTGATCGTGATCGTGGTGCCGATCCAGTTGGTGCTCGCGGTCGGCATGGCGCTGCTGATGCAGGCGCGGCCGCGGTTCGCGAGTGGCCACTTCTACCTGTGGTGTGTGCCGTTGGCGATCTCCGAACTGGCCGCCGGCCTGGTGTGGTTGTCGATCTTCGGCAATCGCGGATACCTGAACTCACTGCTGGTCTGGCTCGGGCTGTCCGAGGACGGCGTGCAGTGGTTGAACTATCAGCACACCGGCACCATGCTGCTCGCGGTGGTGATCGCCGAGATCTGGCGGGCGACCTCGCTGGTCTTCGTCATCGTGGTGGCGGGCGTGCAGCTGATTCCACGGGATTACGACGAGGCCGCGCAGGTATTCGGCGCCAACTTCTGGCAGCGGCTGCGGCATGTGACGCTGCCGCAACTCGGGCCGAGTCTGCAGGTCGCGCTGATCCTGCGCACCATCCTCGCGCTGCAGGCCTTCGCCGTCGCGCAGGCACTCACCGGGCGCGACTTTCCGCTCTTGGTCGGCGAGACCTACGAGTGGTACTCGAATCTGCAGAATCCGGCGGTGGCGAGCGCGGTTTCGCTTGTGGTGCTTGCCATCTCGCTCGGTACCGCGGTGTTCTATCTGCGGACGATCAGGGCACCGGAGGGGTCGCGATGAGTGAGCCGACGACGCTGCCGCCGATCGATCGCGCACCGCTGCGCCGCCGTCGCTGGCGCGCAATCGGGGTACAGGTGGCATGTATCGCGGTGACGCTGTTCATGGCGCTGCCGATCCTGCTGATCGGACTCGCCGCGGTGTCCTCGCGCGAGGCGTTGAACAAGTACCCGAAGCCATTGTTGCCCAGCGAATTCTCCACCGAGACGCTGCACTCGTTCTTCCGCGCGACCGGAACCATTCCGGCACTGGGCAACTCGGTGCTGGTCGGGCTCTACACGGTGCTGTGGTCGCTGGTCATCGGTGCACCCGCCGGATATGCCCTGGCCCGCAATACCTTCCGCGGCAAGGACACCTACCAGATATTTATCCTGTTTGTGCGGGCGCTGCCGATCGTGGTGCTCTCGGTGCCACTGGCCACGATGTTCCTGCGGCTGGATGTCTACGACACGGTATTCGCCGTAACGCTCGTGCACACCACACTCGCACTGCCGACCACCGTGCTCATTACGGCGAGCATTTTCGTAGCGGTACCGGCAGACCTCGAGGAGGCGGCGCGCGTCTTCGGCTGTACCCGCTGGCAGGCGGCACGCAAAGTCGTCGTGCCGCTGGCGCTTCCCGGTCTCGCGGCATCGTCGATCTTCACGTTCGTGTTGTCGTGGAACGAGATCCTCGGCGCGACAATCGTGACGCTCGGACACCGCACCCTGCCCGCGCAGGTGCTCACCACGCTCGGTGAGGCGTCCACGCCGTACCGGTTCGCCGGCGGGTTCGCGCTGATCATTCCGGCACTGGTCTTCATCTTCGTGATGCGGCGCTATCTGGTGAATATGTGGGGGACGACGCTGAGATGACAGAGGTAGGGATGACAGAGGTGTACCGCACATGGCCGAGGTGATTCTGCGGGATCTGGTGAAGACCTACCCGGGCGGCACGGTGCGCGCCACCGACCAGGTCACGCTCGAGGTCGCCGATGGCGAGTTCATGGTGCTGCTCGGGCCGTCCGGCTGCGGTAAGACGACGCTGTTGCGGATGATCGCCGGGCTGGAACTGCCCGATTCGGGGCAGATCGTGATCGGCGGCAAGGATGTCACCTACCTCGAGCCGCGGCGACGCAATCTGTCGATGGTGTTCCAGTCGTATGCCGTCTTCCCCAACAAGAAGGTCGCCGACAATATCGGCTTCGGGCTGCGAGTGCACGGCGTGCCCGCCGTGGAGATCCGGCGCAAAGTGGCCTGGGCCGCGGATCTGCTGCAACTCACGCCGTACCTGGATCGGTATCCGGCGAAGTTGTCCGGTGGCCAACGCCAACGCGTCGCGGTGGCACGCGCGATCGTCATGGATGCCGATGTGCTGCTCATGGACGAGCCGCTGTCCAATCTCGACGCGCTGCTGCGGCTGTCGTTCCGCGCCGAGTTGAAGAAGCTGGTCGGCGAGCTCGGCACCACCACGATCTATGTCACCCACGACCAGGTCGAGGCACTGTCGCTCGGCGATCGCGTCGCGGTCATGCGCGACGGGGTGATCGTCCAGTGCGGTTCGCCGACAGCGGTATACGACAGTCCGGCAACCGAATTCGTCGGCGGCTTCCTCGGCAGCCCGCCGATGAACTTCCTGACCGGGATCGTCGATGTCGGCGACGACGGACCGAGTATCGATCTCGGCGGGCAGTCGCTGCCGGCTCCCGCCACGCTCGCATCGTTCAACGGTAAGAAGCTCGCTCTGGGCATCCGGCCCGAGGCCATTGTCGTCGGCGATGAAGCCGGCACCGATTCGGTGCGCGCGCAACTCCAGGTACTGGAGCCGCTCGGCTCGTCCACCCTGTTGACCACCGAGGTCAGCGGACAGACCGTCAAAGTTCAGACACCACCGAACTTCCGGGCCGACCAGGGCGATGCGCTGAACCTGCACGTGCCGCCGCAGGCCCGCCGCTGGTACGACCCGGAAACCGGATTATTGCTGGAGGACTCAGTGTAGATATCCGGTGGATACTTCGCCGTATCCGATCAATTCTACGGTCGCATATTGCGCAGTCATGCCCTCCCCGGCCACCAAATGCGTCGACGGGGCAGCCGGAGTCGATTTTGCTTGCTGCAGGATGCGACAGCTCGGTGAACAGATATTGTGGATGGCCAGCGCCCGGCGCGCCTGTCCCGGGGTCAATTCACCGGGATCGGTGAAACAGTCGCCGATATTGGAGATTATCGATCGCATTGTCGGCTAACCAACTCTCACGGGCACAACAGTTTCTTCGATGATCCGCCCGCGGCCGACGGTGAGCGATACCAATGCGACATTTCCGAAAGTGGTAATCAGCGGACCAGCGACGGTGGCTAATTGATATCCGCTCGCCAACAGTACCCCGAGCACACCGAGCGCACCGGCGAAGGCATTCGCGGCGAACATTTGCCAGGTTTCTTCCTGAGGCTTCGACCAGGCGTGCCGCAGCGTCGGGACGGTGGCGATGAGATTGGCACAGATGGCCACCAGCGCACCGAACGTCTTCTCCGAAATCTCCACCGTGACCAGCACACATGCGATGGATGAGAGCAGACAGGCCCAATCGATATTGTCGCTGGGCCGCAGACTCGTACCGCGCCGCAAACCGAGGGCGATAACAGCGGCATTCATACTTGCCGACGCGGCATTGATACCGGCGGCGAGATATGCGCCCTCGAGATATGCGACTACCGCGAATACGGTATTGGCAGTACACCAGGCCACCCACGACGCCATACGCGGTCGCGTGCCGCCGTCCATGATTCCAACCAGATATGCGACGACGCCATACAATGAGATGCCGACGCTGACCAAAGCTGCCGACGAACTCAGACTCCAGAACTCACTCACGTGCACCATTCCTCATTTTTCGCGCAGAAATGCGCGAGACAGCCACGACCGGCAATTCGACCCGCATGCGAACACACCGAAGGAGACAAATCCGGTGCGACGATGGGGACCGTATCTACCGTGGGTGAACACTTCGGGATGATTTGTTCGTTCGCGATTGAAAGTATCGTTACACGAAGGTTCCGCGCCAACAAACGCAGCGGGTCGGCCGTAACGAACTTTTACGTCGGTAACTGATGCTTAACAGATACCGTTACTGAGCTCACATCAATGCGGAATAGGCATCAATGAGCGCCGTTCGAGGACGAACATGCCGCCGACACACGAAGACCCCAGCCGGAGCTGGGGTCTCCCGTGGTTACGCCGACCGTTGTGCGAGTAGCAACCTCTGCACCCCGGCCTCGATCAGTGAGCCTGCCACACTTGCCGGGAATCGTCGCGCCGAGTGCGGCGCCCGCGGGACACCGCGACGAGCTTGCATTTGTAAGTCCGGTCGATTCGCGCTCGACCAGGCAATATCCGTCCACCGGAGCACCGTTTGCATAACGAAACGGCAACATCGTGATCATCCCGTGTCCGAACTGTTCGACTCGGAATGAAGGGTTCGCGACGGAATCACCAGCGGATCATGAAGCCACCACGGCGTTTTCGAGTTCGGCGACCGAAGAACGCGGGACGCCGACTAACGTGGCAGAAATGACCCCGCACCCGGACCCGGCTGGCGGCATTTTGCGCAGCATCGCCCGCGCACTGCTCATCATCTCGGCATTCGTCGGGATTGCCATGCCGACTGTGCCCGCCGCGGCCGGGGCACCGGTCACCGATGATGTCACCACCGGGAAGATCGATGAGTTGCTGGCGCTGCGGGCTACCGCGCCCGGTGCGAGCAAGGGTGAGCTGATCGAACGGCTGTCGAGTCGCTTGCTCGGGACACCGTATGGCGCGGATATGCTCATCGGCTCGGCGGACCAGCCCGAACAGCTGGTCATCGACCTGCGGCGAGTGGATTGCTTCACCTATCTCGACTATGTCGAGGCGCTGAGCAGATCGATCGATCGGGACCAGTTCGTGGCGAATCTGATCGCGACCCGCTACACCGATAGCCGCGTCGAGTTCCGGCAGCGCAAGCACTTCTTCAGCGACTGGTCGCATACCGCGCGCATCGCGGCCACCGATATCACCGGCACACTGAGCCCGGTCGCGGTGACCGTCTACAAGCACCTCAACGCGAAAGCCGATGGCGGAACATATCTTCCGGGCCTGCCGGTCGTCGATCGCGATATCACCTACATCCCCAGCGCCGCGGTGGACCAGGGCGTCATCGGTGGACTCCGCACCGGTGACTATGTCGGCGCGTACGCCGACCAGCCGGGACTCGATGTCACCCACGTCGGCATCTTCGTCATGACACCGAACGGCCCGGTCTTCCGCAACGCGTCCTCGCTCGCCGCCGACAACCAGGTGGTCGACTCCCCCTTCGCCGACTACGTGCGTACTACCCCGGGCATCATGGTCCTGCGAGCGCAGTAATCACCGAGACCGTACAACGGAACCGGCCACGACAGTGGGCAAGTAGCTTTCGGCGGCGACGGCCGAATTCGTCGGTCGGATCGCGGTGTGGTCGTCCATCGCCACATGCGACTCATCCGTTGCCCGCACGGCTCCGGTGAGTCGAATCGCCCACCCCGAGATTCGCTCCCGCGGTTGACCGTTCGTGCCGCCTTGCTGCTGCCCGACCTTTGGTGGCCGGCTCCGATGCAACTGTGCCCGGGATGACATGGTCGTCGACAGAGCCGGGATGCCCTAGATCCGGGGACATTGGTCCCAGCGCTGTTGAACGCGACCTTCAGCTGGCCAGCCGGGGGGTGATCAGCCCGAGGTCGGTGTCGTAACGGCGGTACAGCAGGTGCCCGCGGTGGCTGGCGGGGTCGATGAAGAACAGATAGGGCAGGCCGACGGTGCACAGCCGATCCACGGCCGCGGTCTCGGACAACTCCGGAATCGGCCTCGGTTCGGCCGGCGGGTCGAGCGCACGCAGCAGCCCGAAGCCCGCGGGATCGGCGCGGTAGACGATCGCGTCGGCACCGGTTTCGGCGTCGATGAACAGGTGCGCGTCATAATCCATCGCGTCCAGCATCGCGGCCGCCACATCGGGTGGGCCGACCAGCAGCGAGTAATTCTTGCGGCGGGTGATCGTGCCCTGGCCGGATGCCGCGAGCAGTTGCCGCATCGGCTCCAACTCCAGCGCCACCCGTTGCTTCGTGGTCAACCGCTCGATCAGCCGCTCGAGCCGCAGCACGACCGGCAGCACCATGCCCGGCACCGGCGTGACCGTCTGCACGCGCGCCGGAATACCGTCCACGCACAGATTCACCTGCACCAGCTGTATTCCACTCCGGCAATTCGCGCCGACGACTCGCACCCTGGCCCCTCCCCCGACCCCACTCCGGGTGAGCAGTCGCCCGACCGCCCCGGCCACGCGCTCGAGTTCCAACTCCTCGATCGGTCCACACGGAAACACGACGATGTCGGGGAAGGCCGGGGTGGACCACTTCCCTGACGCACTCATGACGACCTCACTATTCGATTGTGCTGGGTTCCGACCCTCGGGACTCGATGGCAACATCCGCCACATCGACGACGGGAGGGCCGAAAGTCACTGTCACACCTGACCTTCGGCACCGATCGGCAATCGACCCGACGCGGCGCCGACAGGTGACTAGGCTGAAGGGACCCTGCTGGGAGGTATTTGCGATGACAAGTGTTTTCCTGGTCGACGACCATCAGATCGTGCGTCGCGGCGTGAAGGATCTGATCGATACCGAGTCCGATCTCGAGGTCGTCGGTGAGGCGGGCACGGTGTCGCAGGCCTTGGCGCGAATTCCCGCGCTACGCCCGGACGTCGTGGTTCTGGATGTGCGGCTGCCCGACGGCAATGGCATCGAGCTGTGCCGTGAACTGCTGGATCAGCATCCCGAGCTGCGGTGTCTGATACTCACCTCGTTCACCGACGAGCAGGCCATGCTCGATGCCATCCTGGCCGGGGCCAGCGGCTACGTGGTCAAGGACATCGACACGATCGAGCTGATCGAGGCGATTCGCGAAGTCGGCGCGGGCAAGTCGCTGCTCGATAATCGCGCGGCCGCGGCCCTCATGGCGAAATTGCGCGAGGAGGCCGAGGCGAAGACCGGGCCACTGGCCAGTCTCAGCGAACAAGAACGGACCCTGCTCGGTCTGCTCGGTGAGGGGCTGACGAACCGACAGATCGCCGGCCGGATGTTCCTCGCGGAGAAAACCGTGAAGAACTACGTCTCGCGGCTGCTGACCAAACTCGGGGTCGAACGCCGCACCCAGGCTGCGGTGCTGGCCTCGAAACTCAAACCGCCGACGAAACAGGACTAAGGGGTACCCAGCACCGCGCATCGGTACACCTGCTCATGCGAAGATACGACCATGGAAGGCATGTCCACCGGGTCCGGCCAGTCTCCGGTGACGGAAACATTGTCTCAACTGCGACTTCGTGAATTGCTCGGCGAAGTCCAGGACCGGATCGCCCAGATAGCCGGCGTCCGCGACCAGATGGACCGCCTGATCGAGGCCATGCTGGTCGTCACCGCCGGACTGGACCTGGACAACACTCTGCGCTCGATCGTGCACACCGCCATCGAGTTGGTCGATGCCGAATACGGTGCGCTCGGCGTGCGCGAAACCGATAAGACGAGCATCCGACTCGCCGAATTCGTCTACGAAGGCATCGACGACCGGACCCGGGTCATGATCGGCGATCTGCCGCGCGGTCACGGTGTCCTCGGCCTGCTCTTCGAACAACCGAAACCCATTAGGCTGCCCGATCTTTCGAAGCATCCATCATCGGTCGGCTTCCCGGCCCACCACCCGCCGATGCACAGCTTCCTCGGCGTGCCGGTGAAGGTGCGCGACGAGATCTTCGGCAACCTGTACCTGACCGAGAAGGCCGGTGGTCAGGAATTCACCGAGGACGACGAGGTCGTGGTGCAGGCGCTGGCCGCCGCGGCGGGTATCGCGATCGCCAATGCCCGCCTCTACGAGCAGTCCCGGATCCGCCAGCAATGGCTGGAGGCCAATCGCGATGTGGCCACCGAACTGCTCGCGGGCGGTGAACCGGGCACCGCACTCGAACTGGTCGCCGACCGGGCCTTGACGCTCACACACTCGGCGTGCACCTTCCTCGCCCTGCCCGAGGACCCCGATATCCCCGCCGAAGATGTTGCGGAACTGGTAGTGGTCGCCGCCGCTGGTGTCGGCGCCGACGAACTCATCGGCGAGCGCATTCCGATGGGCGAATCCAATTCCGGTGCAGCGTTCCGACACGGCCGGGTCGTCGCGGTCGACGAAATGAACTTCACGCCGATCTTCGATGTGTCATCGAAGTTCGGACCGGCGCTGATCCTGCCGCTGCGGGCCGAGGATTCGGTCATCGGCGTGCTCGCCACCGTACAACCGGCGGGTGCGCAGCCGTTGGACGAGGCCGGGCAGTCGATGATGGCCGCCTTCTCCGATCAGGCCGCGCTGGCCTTGCAGCAGGCGACCACCCAGCGACGGATGCGCGAACTCGATGTGCTCTCCGACCGCGATCGGATCGCGCGCGACCTGCACGACCATGTCATCCAGCGCTTGTTCGCAGTCGGCCTCTCGCTGCAGAGCACCGCCCAGCGCGCCCGCGTCCCCGAGGTGAAATCCCGGCTCACCGAGACCATTCAGGACATCCAGTCGATCGTGCAGGAAATCCGGCATTCGATCTTCGATCTGCACAGCACCACCACCGCGGATGCCCCGACGCTGCGCAAGCGGTTGCACGGGATCATCGCCGACATGATCGGAGAAAGCGGGCTGCGCACCACGATTCGGCTGGCGGGGCCGGTCTCGGTACTGGCGCCGCCGCTGTCGGAGGATGTCGAAGCGGTCCTGCGCGAAGCAGTCAGCAACGCCGTGCGACACGCGCACGCCACCACGGTATCGGTCCATCTCCGGGTGCGTGACGACGTCACTATCGAAGTAACCGACGACGGCATCGGCCTACCCGACGATGTCGCGCGACTGAGCGGATTGTCGAATCTGGCGGCGCGCGCCGAACAGGCGGGCGGCAGTTTCCGCATTGCGAGGGGACCGGACGGCGGCACGGTGCTGCGCTGGTCCGCGCCCCTGCCCTAGACCCGATCGGAAGCCAGGATGCGGTCGCTCCGAGCAAGGACGCAGCGAGTTCCCAGGCTGTGTTAATCGGGGCGCACGATGGTGTTCACATCCTGTTTACGATGTCGGGATGTTGATTCAGGACGCGCAGGAAAGATCGGCCGCACCCCCGGGGGAAGTGAGGACTGCGCGTCCGGAGCGATCTCGGTTGATCTTGGGCAGTGTCGTCGGCGCGGTTGTGGTCTTGATCGCGGGGCAGTTGATGGCAATGCATATCAACGCGCTCGGGCCGCTGACGAGCCTTTCTTGGGATTACGTCGGGCGGCCCAAGTCGGCGACGACGCCGTGGGCCGGGTTTCTGCTCGCGCTGATCGGCGTCTCGTGGCATGTGCGGGTGCGCGCGCTGGCGGCCGCGGTCGGCATCGATCTGGTCTTCGTGATCATTCGGGCGATCGAGGGGCGGGCGTTCACGGTCGGGAACGGTCCGACCATTGTGCTCACCGCGCTGGCGGTGATCGCCGCCGTGCGCTGGACCGGTGCGCGGCGCGAAACCGCGCTGCGGACAATCGCTCTCGGCGCGCTGCTGATTCTGGCGACAAAGGTCGGCGAGATCTGGCTTGACATCACCGCATGGGCTTGCCCGACGGTGCTCGATCCGTATGCGGAACTGGCCGATCACGCGCTCGGCAATCCGTCGTGGCTCGTCGGACAGGCACTCGACGCGGCCGGACCGGTGCCGTTGGGTGTGGTGCGTTGGGTGTATTTCGAACTCCCGGTCGCGGCCATTGTGGTCGCGGCATGGCAGCTGCGCGGCGTGACCGCGGGGGTGTGGCCGCGGCACTATCTGGTGCGCACCTTCCTGACGCTCGGTGTAGTCGGCCCGCTGTTCTATGTGGTCTTCCCGGTGGTCGGGCCGGTGCTCGCGTTCGGCCCGGAGGGGCAGGGGTTCGAACTCGCCGATGTCTGGCCGAATATCGTTCCGGCACTGCCGTTCTCGGTCGATTCGATGCCTTTCGACGGCATTACACCACGGAACTGCATGCCGTCGCTGCATACGGCGTGGGCGCTGTCGCTGTTCATCCACTCCCGGCGCGGGCCGCTCTGGTTGCGCTGGGGTGGGGTGTGCTGGCTGTTGTGCACCCTGGTCGCGACGCTCGGTCTCGGCGCCCACTACGGCGTCGACCTCGTCGCGGGCGCGGCACTGTGCCTGACCGTCGAATCCGTCCTGCGCGATCCGGACCGCGGTTGGGACCGTGGCCGCGTTCAGGTCGTGGCCTTCGGCATCGCGACCTTCGCCGGGGTGCTGTTGTGCGTGCGTTTCCTCGCGCTGCAGATGGCGAATTATCCGTTCCCGTTCGGCGTCGCGATCCTCGGCGTCTGCGCCGGTCTGGCGGGCACCTTCTACCGGACCTGGTTCGCGGAAAAGGTCTCGAACGAAGCGGAAAAGATGAACGAAGCGGAAAAGATACTGAGCCGCTAACTCCTGTGCAGCGTGCCGGTGATGGCACCACCCCGCCCCGCCCGGTAGGTGATGGTGCCATCCGGCCGCAACTCGACCGTCGAGGACATACCTTCTTCGCATCCGACCCCGGCGGCCACGCGCGCGGCGAATACGAGTTCGGTCTCGGTACCGCTGATCAGCCGTCCGATGCGGTCACAGCGATTGCCGGAGCTCTGATCGGTATCCGACGAGGTGGCGACCTCCTCGGCATTCTTACCGGATCTGATGGTGAGCACGATGTCGTGTGCGGCGACGCCGTCGGTCGCGACGCCCTGCCATTCGCCCAGAAAGACTTTCGGCACCGCCCACACCGCGGCCACCGGCGTCGTATCGTCCGGGCGCTCGGTCGAAGCCGCGACGCTGCCCGAGTCACTGCCGCTCGCGACCACGAATGCCACGATGGCGACCAGCACGGCCGCCACCACGGCACCACCGATTACGGTGAGCCGCTTCGCATCAGCCATCGTCCTGCCCCACCGAGTCGAGTCTAATTCGCCACTCGGCACCGGTCCTGGCTTTCAGCGGGCGGCCGTCTCCCGTGCCAGACTGACGGCGTGAGTGAGCAGGACGGCACCGCGAAGATCCGCCCACCGACCCGCGACCGCGGTGACGCGATCGGCGCCGGATTCATGTGGCTGGCCAAATGGTCGCTGTGCATTGTGGCGATCGCGGCGGGCGTGGTAGCGCGCTACGTCGGCGAACAAATAGATGTCCGCACCGCACCGCCCCCCGAATCACCCGAACCCGCACCCGAATAGTGTTGTCGCACGGCGGGTTGGCGGAGTGTGAGCTAAGCGGAGTACCTGTAGAAACCCTCGCCGGTGGCGACACCGAGCTTGCCCTTGTCGATGTAGCTGGTCTTGAGCCAGGCCGCGAGCCGCTGTGCGTCCTCATCGTCGCTATTGACCAGGATGTTGTAGGGAGTGGTCAGACCGATGATGTCGAGCATCTGGAACGGTCCGACCGGTGCGCCCGTGCCGATCCGCCAGGTCTTGTCCACCGCCTCCGGTTCGGCGAATCCGCCCGCGCCGAGGGCCATGGCCGCATTGAGCAACGGCACGAGCAGCGAATTGAGGACGTAGCCCGCCTTTTCCCTGTGCAGTTCGATCGGCTCCATACCGATGGCGGCAGCGAACTCGACAACCGCCCGAAAGACCTCCGGATCGGTCTCGGGTGTACCCATCACCTCGGCGGTGTTGTACCGCCACACCCGATTCGCGAAATGCAGTGCGAGGAACTTGTCGGGGCGGCCGGTGTAGTCCTTCATATCGCTGGGCAGCAGGGTGGACGAATTGGTGGCGAAGATCGTCTGCTCCGGCGCGAGTTTGCCCAGCTGCCGGTAGGTCTGCTCCTTGATGGTGAGCACCTCCGGCACCGCCTCGATCACGAGGTCGGCATCCTGCACGGCCGCGGCCAGATCGGTGGTCAGGACAATGCCAGCCCGGGTCTGCTCGGCCTTGTCGTCACCCGCGCCGGCGACTTCGTCGCGATAGGTTGCCGCGAGCTTGGCCAAACGGTCGCGGGCACCGGCGATGGCCTCGTCGCTGATGTCATAGGCGGTGACATCGAATCCGTGGAATGCGGTCTGGAATGCGATCTGCGATCCCAGTACCCCGGTGCCGAGGACGGTCACCTTGCGGATGGCCATTGCTATCTCCTTCCTCTACGGGGCACGGTCCGCCCCGGGATGTCATCGGTGTCGTCGAGGGCGGCGAAGAATCCGCCCACGATTTGCGCGATCTGATCATGCAGGTCTGCTACGGCATCGCGACCGGGATGCGCGCCGGTCGAGGGCCGGGCCAGGATCAGATGCAGCGCCGCGAAGACGCTGCGCCCAGCCAGCAGGGCCGGTTTGTCCAGCGGTTTCGACTTCAGGCCGCATTCGTTCGCGGCCGCGACGAGCCGGTCGGCGATCATCGCCTCGAGCCGTTCGACCAGGGCGAGCCCCTCCGCACGGTACTTTTCGGTCGCCGGCCCGACCATGAGCTCGCGCTGGTAGGCCGCCACGTTCTCGCGATGTCGTTCGGCGGCCTCGACGGTCGGCCGCACCATGCTCAGCACCGCCGTGACCGGATTGCTGTGCGAACGCGATTCCCGGTCGCCGCGCTCCAGCGCCGAACGAAAGTCCGCGTTGTAGACCATCAGCAGCAGCTCGCCCTTCGACGACGCGTACCGGAACAGCGTCCCCGCCGCGATATCCGCGCGGTCGGAAATCTCCTGCGTGGTGACGCTCTCGAAGCCGCGTTCGGCGAACAGCGAGGCAGCGGCCTCGAATATGCGCGACTGCTTATCGCGCATATTCCGGACGCGACGTCCCACAACTCTCGATTCGGGCGACTCGGTCAGCAATGGCCTCCAACTCACAACTGAGTGGACTCATTAATGAGCGTACTCCGGGCAATCGAGTGCGCAACCGCTGTACACCATGAGCCGATGACCGGTGAGAGTCGAGCGCCGAGTCGGCTGCACTACCGCATCGAGGAAGAAGGCCGGGTGGTCGTGAGCACGGCGGCGGCCTTCGGCGCGGGCCCCTGGATTCGGTCAGCGGTCCCAGCTAACTCACAGCCACGGGCTAGGGTGCGCAAATATTGCGATTCCAAGATTGTCTTGTCGGTCCGGATCGGTCGGGTCGACGGTCTCGGACCGAGACCGACAACAGGAGGAACGTGGATGAAGATCAAGTCGAAGCTGGCGAAGGGTGCGATCGCGGGCGGTGTGCTGGTCGGCCTGCTCGGCGTCGGTGCGGGTGTGGCGAGCGCTGATCCGGGCCAGGATCAGCGTCCGGGCATCGAACAGCAACAGCAGGGCCACGATCAGCAGCGGGGGGATCAGCGTCAAGACCAGCCGCGCCAGGATCAGCAGGGCCACGGATTCTGGTTCTTCGGTCAGTGGATTCCGCTGCCCTGATCTCGACTCGATGCGAAAGGCCCTGTGTCCGTTGGGACATGGGGCCTTCGTCGTTTGTCCGCCCACAGCGTAATGCCCGGTCGGATCGGTGGCCCCGCCGTAGGCTCTTCCCATGACCGAGCTGCACTCGATTCAGGGCGGACGCGACGACCGACCTCGGCACACCGAGGAACCGCTGTGGCGTGAGGTGCTCGGCGAACGGTTGCGCACGCTGCGGCGGGAACAATGCGAGACGCTCGTGGAAACCGCTGGCCGAGCTGGTATTTCGCCGCAGTACCTGTCCGAGGTGGAGCGCGGTCGCAAGGAACCGTCGAGCGAGATGATCGCGGCACTGGCCGGTGCGCTCGGCACCACCCTGTTCGGTCTCACCGAGCAGGTGGCCGACGAATTGCGCGCCCATCATCGGCTCACCTTCGCTCGGCAGTCCGCGCCGCGGGCGGGTGCCACGCCCACCCTCATGGCGCTCGCGGCCTGAGCCGTACCTGATCAGACCACGCGCGCGCCCAGCACGTTGTCGACCAGGCCGTAGTCGACGGCAGCCGGTGCGGTGAAGACACGGTCGCGGTCGGTGTCGTGGCGCAACCGCTCGACCGGTTGCCCGGTGTGCCGCGACAGGATGGACTCGATTTCGGCGCGCATACGCACCAGTTCGTCGGCCTGCAGGATCAGGTCGGGAATCGCGCCCTGACCGCGGGCGGCGGGTTGATGCAGGACGACCCTGGCGTGCGGCAGCAGCGAGCGGCGACCGGGTGCGCCACCGGCCAGCAGCACCGCGCCGACCGCGATGGCCTGGCCGACACAGGTGGTCGCCACCGGCGCCTTGATGAATTGCATGGTGTCGTACACCGCGAGCATGGCGGACAGGTCGCCGCCCTCGCAGTTGATGTACAGGCTGATCTCCTGCTCCGGACTCTCCGACTCCAGGTGCAACAGCTGTGCGATGAGCGCATTGGCGACACCGGAATCGATCG
The DNA here is from genome assembly GCF_040680135.1 of Nocardia sp. NPDC052112. Classification (NCBI taxonomy): domain Bacteria; kingdom Bacillati; phylum Actinomycetota; class Actinomycetes; order Mycobacteriales; family Nocardiaceae; genus Nocardia; species Nocardia sp. NPDC052112. Next base: position 63,532 of record NZ_JBFAWD010000014.1, read on the forward strand.
GAGTGCCGAGGTAGACGATCCGCTCGGCGAGCAGATGCGAGTAGATATCGGTGATCCGCTCACCGCCGCGCGGATGCTGGGCGATCACATTGGGAATGGTGTAGGTCATGCCGAAATTCCGATCCGCTGGCGCTGGGGCACGATCTGCCCGAACGAGTCGACAATGTGGTCGATGAAGCCGTACTCCTTGGCCTGCGTCGCGCTGAACCAGCGGTCGTGCAGCGAATCCTCGTAGATGCGGTCGTACGGCTGGCCGGTATCCCCCGCGATAATGCCGAGCACCGTCTCCACGGTGTAGCGCAGGTCATCGGCCTGCACCTCGACATCGACGGCACTGCCGCCGATTCCGGCCGAGCCCTGATGCATCAGCACCCTGGCGTGCGGCAAGGCGAACCGCCGCCCCGGCGTACCCGCGGACAGCAGGAATTGCCCTGCGCTGCAAGCCAATCCGAGTGCCAAGGTGGATACCTCGCATGGCACCAGTCGCATCACATCGCGAATGGCGAGCATTGCCGGAACCGAACCACCGGGGGAATGGATCCACAATGAGATTCCGGCATCGGCATCCTCGGCCGCCGAGGTGAGCAGCTGTGTCATCAGCAGTGTGCCGTTATCGTCGTCGAGCGGACCGTCCAGCACCAGAATCCGCCTACTGAGCAGCTGCTCTCTGGCGCGCCAACTGAACATCGGTGTCTTGTCATCGTGAGCCATGACTCCACCGTGCCCGGCACCTACCGAAAAAATCTCACCACGCTGCCCACAGCAGATCTGCCCACAGCAGCGTCGTCAGTCGTGCGAATGCGCGTGGATGCGCGCCTGCACCTCGGGCCGCCGCAGCGGCGGCACGGCCTTCGGCGGCACCTTGCGCTCGGGCAATTGTTCGAGCAACCGCATGGTCGCGGCCGCGATATCGGCGACGGCGGCATCGACCGCAGGGCGCGTCGCCGCGGAAATACTGGACAGCCCACCGACCTTGCGGACGTACTGCAACGCCGCCGCATGCACTTCTTCCGGGGTGGCCGCGGGCTCCAGCCCACGCAGAGCAGTGATATTTCGGCACATATGCCGAGGCTAGCTCGGGTCGGCCCAGGTTTTAAGTGGTCGATGCGGCACGAATTCCTGGGCCTTGGTCTTGGCGCCCTGCAGCATCAGGTGCCAGCCGTCCGGATCGCCGCGCATGATCGCCTCCGCGGTGTCCTTCATCTGTTCGAAGGTCGCATGCGGTGGAATCGGTGGTACCTCGGGATCGCAACGCACGTCGAGCAGCACCGGACGATCCGCGCTCAGCGCCTGGCTCCATGCGTCGGCGAGCTGCTCCGGATCATCGATCGCGACCGACGGCAGGCCCATACAGCGCGCGAGATCCGCGTAGGAGGTCTCCGGAAGTATCTGCGACTCTTCGAATTTCGGTGCGCCGCCCATGGCGCGCAACTCCCAGGTGACCTGGTTGAGATCGTTGTTGTGGAAGACACAGACGACCAGCCGGGGATCACTCCACTGCCGGTAGTAGCGTGCGATGGTGAGCAGTTCGGCCAGTCCGTTCATCTGCATGGCACCGTCGCCGACCAGCGCGATCACCGGTCGCTCCGGATGCGCGAACTTGGCGCCGATGGCATAGGGCACACCGGGTCCCATGGTAGCCAGGGTGCCCGACAGCGAGCCGCGCACACCGAGATGGAAGCGCAGGCAGCGTGCGTACCAGTTGGTGGATGAGCCGGAGTCCGCGGTGACGATCGCATTGTCCGGAAGCTGTTGCGACAGCTCCCAAACCACGCGCATCGGGTTGACCGGCTTGGCCTGCAACATCGATTGCCGCTCGACCGTCTCCCACCAGCGGGCCACATTCTGCTCGATCCGCGCCCGCCAGGATCGATCCCCCTTGCGGCGCAACAGCGGAACGAGTTCGGCCAGTGTGGCTTTCGCGTCACCGACCAGATTCACCTCGGTCGGATAGCGCATGCCGATCATGGTGCCGTCGATATCGATCTGCACGGCGCGCGCCTGACCGAATTCCGGCATGAACTGGGTGTACGGGAAGTTCGATCCGACGATGACCAGGGTGTCGCAGTCGCGCATCATCTCATAGCTCGGCCTGCTGCCGAGCAGCCCGATCGACCCGGTGACGAAGGGCAGATCGTCCGGCAGCACATCCTTGCCGAGCAGCGCCTTCGCCACGCCCGCACCGGCGATTTCGGCGAGTTCCACCACCTCGCGCGCGGCCGCGCGGGCACCCTGACCGACCAGCACCGCGACCTTCGAGCCGGCGTCGATGATCTCGGCCGCGCGTTCGATCTCGGTGTACGGCGCGATCACGGTCGTGGTCACCGGATGCGGTGGGCTGGACGGCACCTGTTTGTACTCGTGTTCGGGCGGCTCGTAGGGCTCCTCCTGCAGATCGGCGGGAATGATCACCGCGGTGGGCGCATGCCGGGTCATCGCGGTACGGAACGCCCGATCCAGCGCGTTGGGCAGTTGGCTCGAGACATTGACCTCGACCAGATAATCGCTGGCGACATCCTTGAACAGGCTCTGCAGATCGACTTCCTGCTGATAGCTGCCGCCCATGGCGCTGCGCGCGGTCTGACCGACGATCGCGACGACCGGGACATGGTCGAGTTTGGCGTCGTAGAGACCGTTGAGCAGATGGATCGCGCCGGGCCCCGAGGTGGCGGTGCAGACGCCGACCCTACCGCTGAATTTGGCGAAGCCGGTGGCTTGGAAGGCCGCCATTTCCTCGTGCCTGGCCTGCACGAATTGCGGTTTGTTCCGCGCGCGACCGAAGGCGGCGACCAGACCGTTGATGCCGTCGCCGGGGTATCCGAAGACTTGGTTTACGCCCCACTCCCGCAATCGTTGCAGGACGTAGTCGCCAACCTGTTGTTTCATGAGGATCTCCTGTTGATATCCGGGCTGGTCAGACCGGTGATACCCAGCGAACGGGCAGGCAATCAGGGTGTGCCGCACACCTTGCAACAGGATTCGATATCGAAGAGCTCGACGCTGCGAGGGCTGAATCAGTCGGTGTCGAACCGCCGATCGGCGGGCGCGAGTTGGCCGATGGTGTTGGAGATCTGGGCGACCAGGGACCAGGGGCGTTGGCTATCGGTGGTGGCCTTACCGCTGGTGAGGATCGCGCCGGCGAGTCCGCGGGTGGGGTCCGCCCAGCCGTATTGGGTTGTCAGGCCACTGCGGCCGAAGTGGGACTGGGTGTTTCGCCCGAACTTCGAGCGACGAGCGCCGAGTTCGAAGCCCGCGCGGCTTACCCGTCCGGCCAGGCCGGGGATGCGGCGTGCGGGACGGATCGCTTGGCGGAGCGTGTCGGGCTCGATGATCCGGACGCCGTCGAGTTCGCCACCGCGGGTGAGGATCTCATAGAAGCGAGATAATTCGTAGGCGGTGGTGACGATATTGCCCGACGGCAGTTCAGCGGTCAGGAAATCCCGATTCGCGGACCGGGCGGTCGCGCCGTCCATCCGGCCGCCGAGTGCCTTGCGCGTCAAGAGCATCGACATTCGCGACGGTGGCGGGCCGGTCTTCACGCTGGGTACGACCTGGTCGACATCCTCCGGCCGAACCCCGAAGTTGTTCCAGCGGAAGCCCAACGGTTCGAGTACCTGTTCGGCGAGATGCTCGCGCATCCGCTTCCCGGTCGCCCGCTGCACCAGCAGCCGTTGGATCAAACCGCTGGTCAACGCGTGGTAGACCCGGAACCGACCCGGCCGCCAACTCGGCACCAGATCGGCCAGCCCCTGCACGGCCAACTCCTCGTCGAGCACCAACTCGACGCCCTTGTACGGCGGCGTAATGAATGGCACGCCCGCCGAATGCGACAGCACATCGCCGATGGTGATCGCATCCTTGCCGTGCGCCGCGAACTCCGGAATGTATTTGCACACCGGATCATTCAGCTCGAACGCCCCCTGTTCGATCAGCATGAACATCAGCGTCGCGGATACCCCCTTGGCCGTGGAGAACCCGCAGAACAGCGTCTCCGGCGTCGCGAGCACCTTCTCCGCATCCGGACCGTCGCTCGGCGCATTGCCCCAGCCGTGTCCGATCGCCCGGTTCAGCACGATCTTTCCGTCGCGCCGCAGACAGGTCTGAATCGCAGGTGTCGTCCCCATCCGGTACCAGGCCTGTACCGACGCCCACAGCGCCGCGACGTCCCCCTCCGTCAACCCGGCAGCCGCCGGATCGTCCTCGTGCCCGACCGTCGTCACCGCGTCCAGATCATCGGCGACGGTCACCAACGTGCCAGGAACCACCTTCACCCGGCCAGCATATCGACGCTGATCTCGGCCCCGATCGACTACCTCGGCACCGGCCGCTTCCGCACCGACAACGCGATACGCGACCTGTTCCGCGGCCTCGACTTGGTCAACCCGGCCTCGCCTACCTGCCGCAATGGCGCCCGAACCGCATCGTGCGCGACAAACCGACCGTCATCGAACGCCTGATGGTCGGCGGTATCGCCCGCAAACACTGACCGCGCAACCGCGGCGGCGATTAACCGAACGAACCGCGGGTATCGCGTACATATGGTCCCCACGATCGACCAACTACTCCACGCGCTCACCCGCGCGGTGAATACGCTGGCGGATGCCGGTATCCGCTTCGCGGTCGCGGGTGGCTGCGCGGTGTACGCACGCGGCGGACCCACCACGGAGCACGATGTCGACATCCTGATCAAACCCGCCGACCTGGCACAGGCCCGCAGCGCGCTGGTCCGCGGTGGACTGCGGATCGCTGATCCGCCCGAAGACTGGCTGACCAAGGTCTATGACGGCGGCGTCCTCATCGACCTGATCTACCGGCCGAACAACCGTGCCGTCACCGACGAACTACTCGATCGCGCCGACATGATGCGCGTCGGCCCGACGGTGGCACCGGTAATCAGCGCGACCGATCTGATGATCGACAAATTACTGGTCTTCGACGCACACCGACTGGACCTGAGCCCGCTGCTGACGATCGCACGCGACCTGCGCGAACAAGTGGAGTGGGAGCGGGTGCGCAACGACACCGATGTTTCGCCCTATGCGCGGGCCTTCCTCGGCCTGCTGGACGATCTCGGAATAATCGAGCCGAAGCGGGTGGTGTAAATGGATCGACCGCAGTATCTGGTCGCGCACCTGCGCCGAGCGCTGGCCGAGGATCCGCGCACCGCGGAACTCGGTGTGCAGGTCACGATCCGCGGCGATGTCGTCGTCCTCGGTGGCGAGGTGAGCAGTGTCGAACGCAAGCTGCAAATGGAAAAGGTAGTGCGCGAACAGCTCCCGCGCGCCCGCATCCACAACGACGTGCACGTCACGCCGCCTTGTGCGCCGGGGGCCGCCGAGGCGCTGGCGGACTGAGCCCGGAAAGGAGTGGGGCACATGCGGATCGCGGCAATCGGTGACGTCCATCTGGGCGCCGAGTCGGGCGGCGAATTCCGTCCGGCACTCGCGCAACTGCCCGACCGCGCCGATGTGCTGCTGCTGGCCGGTGATCTCACCAGGCACGGCACGGTCGAGGAAGGTCGCGTCGTCGCGGCGGAATTCGCCGATCTCGGTATCCCGGTCGTCGCGGTGCTCGGCAATCACGACCACCACAGCGATGCGCAGGACGAGATCACCGCCGAGCTCACCGATCACGGCATCACGGTCTTGGAAGGCACCGCGACAGAATTCGCGGTCGACGGACACACCCTGGGCATCGCGGGGACGAAGGGCTTCGGCGGTGGCTTCGCGGGCAAATGCGCGAGCGTCTTCGGCGAACGCGTCATGCGTGAATTCGCATCGCACACCGTCGACCTCGCGGAGATGCTGCGCGAGGCACTGGCGGGCCTGCACACCGATATCACCATCGCGCTGACTCACTACTCCCCGATCAGCGACACCCTGCACGGCGAGCCGCGCGAGATCTACCCGTTCCTCGGTTCCTATCTACTCGGCGAAACCATCGACGACCAGCACGCCGACCTCGCGATCCACGGGCACGCACACGCGGGCACCGAACGCGGCACCACACCGGGCGGAATCCGGGTGCGCAATGTGGCCCAGCCGGTGGTGCGCACTGCCTACGTCGTCTACGAGCTGACGCCATCGATCGCATCACCACCATGGAATGTCCGGACGTCCGGCAACAGGTACTCGACGCACTGAACATCAGCACCCTCGCCGACGGCCTGGCGCGCTTCGGCCGCTGAGCGACTACGACGACGCCGTTCGGGTGGCGAGGATTCCGGCCAGGATGACCCGCAGTCCGCGATCGAATTCCATATCGGTATCGGCGTCGAAGAGATCGGCCACCATGCGGGCGGTCCGCGGGTAACGGTCGGCATCGACGGCCTGCGCCAGCCGCACGCGATCGTAGGGGTTGCCGTCGGCGTACTCCGCGCCGGATTGTGCCTGTTCCTCTATAACGAACCCGACCGTGTAGTGCAGCAGGATCGGAAACACCCGCTCGGCATCGACCACCTGGAAACCCGCGTCCTCGAGTGTGCGCAAGGTCAGTTCCACGGTGCGCCACATGGCCTCGTCGCTGACATAGGTTCCGGCCAGCACCTTCGCTCCGTCCCGATAGCGCAGCATCGACCGGCGCAACCGCCCGGCCAACGCCACCACCCAGTCCTGCCAGTCCTCCCCCTGCCGCGGCGCCTCGACCCCGTCGACAGCGGAGACGAATATCCGCCTGGCCATCGCGTCCAGCAGTTCGCGCTTGTTCTTGACATGCCAATACAGCGCGGGCGCCTGCACATCCAGGGCCGCGGCCACCTTCCGCATGGTCAGCCCATCGAGACCGACCTCGTCGAGCAAACCCAACGCTGCCTCGGCGAGCACCTTCGCATCGATCTTCACTGTCACCTCGCGTTCTCCGCCCCCTTGACACCTTAACAATGTTCTGGTCTCCTTAACAACGTTAAATCACTTAACAACGTTAAGGAGACCGCCGTGGAAACGACCGATGTGGTGATCGCGGGCGCCGGACCGACCGGGCTGATGCTGGCCTACGAACTGCGCCTGGCCGGTGTGGACGTCGCGCTCGTCGACGGACTTCCGGCGCGCACCGGCGAATCACGGGCGGGTGGCATCCACGCCCGCACCATGGAGATCCTCGATCAGCGCGGCCTGCTCGACGATCTGCTCCCACTCGGCCGCGTCATGCAGGCCGGGCATTTCGGCGGCCTACCCCTGGATTTCGCCGACTTCAATACCCGCTATCCCTTCACCCTCGCCGTGCTGCAGTCGGTGATCGAACGCGAACTCGACCGGCACGCAACCGAACTCGGTGCGATCGTGCGGTGGGGTTCGCCGGTTGTCGGCTTCGATCAGGACGAGACAGGGGTGGCGGTGGAAATCGGCGGTCCGAATCCCCGCCGGATTCGCGCGGCCTACCTGGTCGGCTGCGACGGTGGCCGCAGTGCGGTGCGCAAGCTGGCGGGTATCGACTATGTCGGCACCGACGCGACGGTGACAGGCATGCTCGCCGATGTCGAACTGGCCGACCCGCCCGCACAGCCCTTCTTCGGACACCGCGCCGGTGCGGGCGACTTCTCCGCGGTCCAGTTCGAGCCCGGCTGGTACCGACTCGTCGTCCAACGCCACGACCAGATCCTGGAGCGCGGCACCGAACTGAGCTTCGAGGACTTCCGCGCCAGCTTCATCGAGATCGCGGGCACCGACTTCGGCATGCACAGCCCGCGCTGGATCTCGCACTACGGTGACGCCGCCCGCCAGGCCCATCGCTACCGGGTGGGCCGCGTCTTCCTGGCCGGGGATGCCGCGCATATCCACTACCCCGCGGGCGGTCAGGGCCAGAACCTGGGCCTACAGGATGCGGTGAATCTCGGCTGGAAGCTCGCCGCCACCTTGCGCGGCAACGCATCCGACGAACTCCTCGACACTTACGAGTCCGAGCGCCACCCCATCGCCGCCCGCGTCCTGCACAACACCCGCGCACAGACCGCACTCGGGCGGCCCGGCCCGCACACCGACGCACTGCGCGACATCATGAGCGATCTGATCGATATGGACCAGGTGCGCCACCGCCTCGGCCTGATGATCACCGCACTCGATATCCGCTACGACATCAAGGGCGAGCACCCGCTCATCGGCCATCGCGTCCCGGATGCCGACCTCACCACCGCGGAGGGCGACACCCGGGTGCACGAGCTGCTGCGCGCGAGCCACCCAGTCCTGCTGGTGCTCAACGGGAACGACGTCCCGGCGATCCCGGAATGGCACGACCGGGTCGCGATCATCAGCGCCGTCGGCCGCGCCGAGCATTGGACCATTCCCGGTTCCGGTGCGATCCAAGCCCCCGCCGCCGTCTTGCTGCGCCCCGACGGCTACGTCGCTTGGGCTACCGGCGAACCCACCGTCGGGGGCTTGACCGAAGCACTCACCGCTTGGGTCGGCACGCCCGAATCCACAGGTGGATCAACTGTTCGATGATCACGGCACCGGCACATCGCGGCCCGAGCGGCAGCGCGCCAGCTATCGCAAGGCAGCACCCGGATGCGGTATCGGGATATCGCGGCGATCGCGCGATTCAGTGCCGCGAGCCGACTCCAGCTCCGCATATCTGCCGCTGCTTTGGAATCTCTTTACAAAAACATGACCGAAATTAGGCACGACGATTGAATACGCCGAGGAATAGCGGAAAAGCGGTACGGTGACCGGTTTGTCCGATTTATCGCGATGCCGACCAAGATCGCTAGTTGATCTTGCGGTCTCCCGTGTGACACTGTCGCCCAACGGACATCGTTCGAAATCTCGCCGGAGAAAGATCAAAAACGTTGCCTTCCAAAAGGGTTGTTAATGTGTATGCTATCCATCAATTAAGACCCCACTACGGCGTGGGATGACCGGCGAAGGCGGTGTCGCAATGGATGTCAATGCCCTCCGAATGCGCCGTGCGACTGTCTTCGCAATCGGCGTCGGCGTGCTGACCCTGGCAGCGACGGGACCGCTCGACCGACTGCTGCTCGGCCTGTTCATCTGCATCGGACTCGGGCTCGGTTGGGTGAATGCACAACTGACCCGATTGACGGTCAATCGAGTCGCCGATGCCGAGAAACCGAGGAAACAGGGCTTGTACCTATCCTCGGCGACTCGGCTGATCGCGATAACCGGCGGTTCACTCGCAGTGGGTTTCCTGGCAAGACCGCATGGCATCGGAATCTTCTTCGGCTTGGCCGCCTTTCAAGTGATTCTGGTGTTGGTCACCGTCGTGCCTGAAGTGAAGGAGCTTCGCCAGCAATCATGACGAACCAACTCGCCTTCATCGCCCGATCGGCGCTCCCGGTCCTCGCCGAGGAAGCGCCCGCCGAAGAGCCGAAAATCAAGGTCGGCGAACACGCGGTCGCGCATCTGTGGGGTATGGACTTCAATGTCGACACGATCATCTCGACCGCCATCGCGGCGGCGATCGTGCTCGGTTTGGCGTTCTACCTGCGGGCGAAGCTGACTTCGGGCGTGCCCAACGGCGTGCAGCTGTTCTTCGAGACCGTGACGGTCCAGATGCGCAACCAGGTGGAAAGCGCCATCGGCATGAAGGTCGCGCCGTTCGCGCTGCCACTGGCCGTCACGCTGTTCATCTACATCCTGTTGTCCAACTGGCTGTCCGTGCTGCCGGTGCAGTACGGCCACGGCGAATTGATCGCACCGCCCGCATCGGATGTCAATTTCGTCTATGCGCTGGCCCTGTTCGTCTTCATCATGTATCAGGGCGCGGGCATATACAGGCGCGGTCCCGGTGGACATGCCAAGCAGTTGCTGAAGGGCCACACCGGCTGGGGTCCGATGGTTTTCATCAATGTCATCGAGGAAGTCGCCAAACCGCTCTCGCTGTCGCTCCGATTGTTCGGCAACATGTTCGCGGGTGGTGTGATGGTCTCGGTGATCGCACTGTTCCCGTTCTGGATCAGCTGGGGGCCGAATGCCATCTGGAAACTCTTCGATCTCTTCGTCGGAGCCATCCAGGCATTTATCTTCTCGCTGTTGACCGTTCTCTACTTCAGCCAGTCGATGTCGCTGGAGCACGAACACTAGCCCCGGCGACCGCTTTCGGGTCGCTCGAAACAACAACAGATCGGCGCCGCCGATCGAGCTCAGTAAAGAACAGGAAGTGAAAAATGGCAGACGCAACCACGGCGGCCATCGTCCAGGGCGCGCTCATCGGCGGCGGCATCATTATGGGCGGTGGCGCCATCGGCGCGGGAATCGGTGACGGACTCGCCGGCGCCGCGTTGATCAACGGCGTTGCCCGTCAGCCGGAAGCCGAGGGTCGCCTCCGCGGTAACTTCTTCCTGACCGTCGGTCTGGTCGAGGCGGCGTACTTCATCAATCTAGCGTTCATGGCGCTTTTCGTATTCGCTACTCCAGGTAAGTAATTCAGTATGACTCCGCGAACGGATGTTGTTGCCGAGGGGAACTTCCTCATTCCCAACGGCACATTCTTCGCCGAGCTGTTGATCTTCCTGATCGTGCTCGGGGTCATGTGGCTGTTCGTCGTTCCGCCGATACGCAAAGTATTGGCGGAACGCGAGGCGAGAGTCGCGGAGACCGCGGTCGACAACAAGGAAGCCAAAGCCTTGTTCGCCGACGCCGAAGCGAAATATCAGGCGGCCGTCGCGCAGGCGCGCAGTGAAGCGGTCGAGATCAGGAACCAGGCAAGGCACGAGGGCCGAGTTATCCTCGAGCAGTTGCGAAGCGAGGCGCAGAACGAGGCCGACAGGATCGTCGCGGAATCCGCGACGGAACTGCGGGCCCAGGCGGACCAAGTGGCCGCGGAGTTGCGTGAGGCTGTCGAACCGCTCGCCGAGACATTGGCCGATCGTGTGCTCGGCATCAAGGATCGGCACGCCGGCACCAGCGCCGGCCATCACTCAGAACGAGCGTAGCCAATGAACCTCAACAGCGGCATCCTTGCCGAAGGGGCCATCCGCGCAGCCGGGTCCGAGGACTCGGGCATTTTCCACATCACCTTCGACTGGCCGATCTTCTTCAGCCAGCTCTTCGGTTTCGCCGTGATCATCTTCGTCATCGTCAAATGGGTGGCACCGCCGGTGGGACGGCTGATGGCCAAGGCACAGAACAATATTCAGAAACAGATCGACGAGAACGAGCAAGCGGCGGACCGCCTCGTCGAGGCCAAACGGGCCTATGACAATGCGGTCACCGACGCCCAGGCCGAACTCGAGCACATCCGCGAGGATGCGCGGGCCGACGCCGAACGCATCATCGCCAAGATGCGCGAATTCGCCGATGCCGAGGTCGCCCGGGTCCGCAGCCAGGGCCGGGACCAGATCGCGCAGATGCGCACCCAGCTCATCCGCGATCTGAAGGAAGAGCTCATCACCACGGTCATGGACAGCACCGAGGACAAGGTCCGCTACGAGATCGGCGCCACCCACGTGGCGGCCGACAGCATCGACAGATTCCTCGAGGATCTCGAGGCCATGGCCAACGCGGAACCTCCGGTCCGACGCCGCGCCCAACCCTGGGCGCTGTAAAACCGGGTGGTCGCCGGACCGCATGCCCTGGCATGCTGGCCGCGTGACCACCGCGCAGATCACCATCGATTTCGCGCCCGAATTGCGGCTGTTCGTCGCTGCCGCACAGCGGGAGGGTCGTTCGCCCGTGCCGATCGACCGCGTGTCGACGCTGGGACACATCGTGGAATCCCTCGGCGTACCGCTCACCGAGGTCGGCGAGCTGGTGGTCGACGGTCGGTTGGTGCCGTCGGGGTATCTGCCCGCCGACGGCGCGGCGGTCTCGGTGCACGCGGTGGTGCGCCCTCAGCGATTCGCGGAGCCGCTGCGATTCCTGCTGGATATCCATCTCGGCACGTTGGCGCGCCGGCTGCGGCTGCTCGGCGTCGACACCGCCTACGAGAATCCGGATATCGGCGACGCCGCGCTCGCCACGCGTTCGGCAACCGAACATCGCATCCTGCTCTCGCGCGATCGCGGACTGCTGCACCGCCGCGAAATCTTCGCGGGCGCCTACATTTACAGCCATCGCCCCGCCGAACAACTCGACGACGTACTATCCCGCTTCGCACCACCACTGGCCCCATGGACCCGCTGCACCGCCTGCAACGGCGCCCTACGCATAACCGATAAACAAACCCTCCGCGGCCATCTCCCAAGCGACACCGAAAGCACCTACGACGCCTTCGCCCAATGCCTGGACTGCGGCCGCACTTACTGGAAGGGCGCTCACCACGCCCGACTGGACGCCATCGTCACCCACGCCCTGCACTTCGGCACCTGATGCCGTTCAGGCTCCGAAGGCGCCTTCGAGGCGGCTGCGGGAGCCGGGGTGGACGAGGCGGGCCACGCTGACCAGGGCGGTGGCGGACCAGGTGCGGCGGCGGATCTGGAGGCAGGGTTCGGTGCGGCGGATGCGCAGCAGTCGGCAGTCCTCTTGGCTGCCCTGCACCGCCTCGACGACATGTTCGCCGCGCATCAGTGGAGCGACCTCGCTCAGGTATCGGTTCGGGGTGGTTTCGACGAAGTTCTGGTCGAGGTAGCCGGGTGCGGCGGCGGGGTTGACGTAGCGGTCCTCCACCTGGATCGGTACGTCGTCGTCGAAATGCACCAGCAGCGAATGGAATACCGAATCGGTCGGCCATCCATCGAGTGCTGGGTTGTCGGTGTCGAGGGACTCGGTGCGCAGGAAGATAACCTCGGTGCGATGCCGGTGGCCGCGCTGCTGGATCTCATCGGCGATATTGCGCACTTCGAACAGTGGCGAGGCCACCTTCGCAGGTGCCACGAAGGTGCCGACACCCATCATCCGAACGACCACGCCCGCCGCGGCCAGTTCGCGGAGCGCACGGTTGACCGTCATGCGGGAGATCCCGAGTGCGTCGACCAGTTGATGCTCCGAGGGCAGCAGATCACCCGCGCGCCAGCGCCCGGCGTCGATCTGCGTGCGGATGAGGTTCTTTATCCGCTCATACGCCGGTGCCGCGCGTGGTCCGGACGCCGCGAACACCTCGGCCAGGTTCGCATCGCCCACCGGGCGGTTCATCCCCTACCACCTCTCGGTATCTATTCGGCGGGCGCGCGGGTCCGCCAACCGCCGCCGGGCCCTTCGCTCGGATCGCGGCGTCTGCGTCACTGTAGCCGTTCCGGTTGACAGCCACTTGTATATACAGGACCATGCATCTGGGCAGCTTCCAACGGCCCAGAGCACAGACCGAGAGCGCATGCCGGGACCTCCCGCACTGCACCTGTCGCAGCTGCTCCCCTTCTCCTGACGGAAGGCGGATCCATGCCGCACAAAGACGAAATCGACGCCGGACTGCCGATCGAGCGCCGCACCATCGAAGTTATCCCGGATGCCGAACGCCACGGCACCCCGCGCAATCAATTCACTCTGTGGTTCGGGGCGAATATGCAGATCACCGCAATCGTCGACGGTGCGCTGGCGGTGGTATTCGGGGCCGACGCGCTGTGGGCGATCGTCGGACTGCTGCTCGGCAATATTCTCGGCGGCATCGTCATGGCATTGCATTCGGCGCAGGGCCCGCGTCTCGGCTTGCCGCAGATGATCTCCAGCCGCGCCCAATTCGGCGTGCTCGGTGCGGTTATGCCACTGCTGCTTGTGATCGTGATGTATCTCGGCTTCGCCGCGACCGGAACGGTTTTGGCCGGTCAGGCGGTGAACAAGATTCTGCACGTGGATAATCCGACCGTCGGCATTCTCGTCTTCGGTGCGCTCACGGCCGTGGTCGCGGTAACCGGCTATCGACTGATCCATGTCATCGGGCGAATCGCCACCGTGGTCGGCATTGTCGGCTTCACCTACCTGACGATCCGACTGTTCGCCGAATACGACGTCAGCGCCTACGTCGGTACCAAATCCTTCGATACCGTGACCTTCGTCCTCGCGGCCTCCCTCGGCGCGGGGTGGCAGCTGACCTTCGGACCGTACGTCGCGGACTATTCACGCTATCTGCCCCGCACAACCAGTGCGCGGACCACCTTCTGGGCCACCTTCGCCGGCAGCGTGCTCGGCTCACAGTGGGCGATGACGCTCGGCGCGCTGGTGGCCGCCGTCGCCGGAAAGGCGTTCTTGGGCAATCAAGTCGGCTTCATCGGCGATCTCGCCGGGCCATCCGCGATCGCGCTGCTGATCTACCTGGTGATCGTGGTGGGCAAGCTGACGGTGAACTGTCTCAACGCCTACGGCGGGTTCATGTCCATCCTGACCTCGGTGACCGCATTCAACGGTCGGTCGCACACCACTCAGGCCGCGCGTGCGGCCTATATCGTCGGCTTCACCGTGGTTTCGATGCTGATCGCCATCGGGGCCAGCGCCGACTTCCTCAACAACTTCAAGAATTTCGTGCTCGTCCTGCTCATGGTGTTCACCCCGTGGAGTGCGATCAATCTGATCGATTACTACCTGATCTCGCGCGAACGCATCGATATCCCGGCGCTCTACGATCCGGACGGCCGCTACGGACGGTGGAACCTGGCCGCCCTGGCCTGCTACACCCTCGGCATTGTCGCCCAGATCCCGTTCCTCGCACAGAAGCTCTACACCGGCCCGATCACCGATCTGCTCGGCGGGGCGGATATCTCCTGGATCGTAGGCATCGTATTCACGGCCGCCATCTACTATCCGCTCGCACGTCGCACGAGCAACCCGCCGGACCGGATGATCTATCCCACGGACACAGCAGCGACAACCAGCGTTTCCGCCGGGTAATGCGTTCCGCTCCGCCGCGAATCCGCTGATGCGCGACTCGATTTCGGCGGGAAGGCGATCGGCTTCGCGGAAGGTGATGCCGGTGCGTGGTGGCTCGCGGAATGCCTGGCCGAGATCGGCGGCGGCGGTGTGCTGGAAGGCCGTTCGTGGCGCGAAGAACGGACGGCGCGGTCGACGCGCCGTCCGTTGTTCAGGTCCTCGAATTGCCCTGGGGATCGGCTTACTACGAGGCGTGGTGCGTCGGGTGGTAGTGCTCCCAGGCGTCGGCCAGTGCCTTGCGCACGTCCACGGGCAGGTAGTCCCGGATTTCGGCACACAGGTGGACGCTGTTCCCGCAATCGTCGCACCAGATGCGGACCGTACGCGCGTCCTTGGCCACGGCCTCGGCGATCCAGTCGGCACGCATATTCCCGTGGTCGACGGTGGCCACCCATCTGTCTCCGTAACCATCGACATCCTTATGGATGGCGTTGACCATGGTCACCGCGAACATCGGATTGGGCTGAGCCTTCTTCTTCGTCATGGTGGGAAACCTCCGGCCCGTTCGAGCGAAATGTTCGTGCGACATCGAAGTAGCACCTCCCGTCGACCGGTAGGTTCAGCAACCTGGTGGTGACCGGTTGGTTCGCGACGCAGGAAGCAACCGTAACTCCGGTTGACGTGCCCGGCAAGAGGCCGATTTCGGGCGGAAACCGAAGGGAATCCGCAGGTAAAGAGATCGCAAAGGCTCTGGGGCCATTGCCGATACGGTACGGCAGCCGTAGGTGCCGCTGCGCGCAACGGAGGTCTGATCCGTGGCCACAGCAACCGTGGCGCCGCCACCCCCGGCGCATCGTGGGCCTGATCCATGCTCGTTCCCGAACTGCGGTAGCCGACCGTGCCGGACACACCCCGATGGTTCTGCGCGCACGAACCCGCGTCGGCACCCACCAAGCCTCATCGTCCGGAGAAGTTCCGTTCCGGATCAACGCCCCGACATCGGCTCGCCGGTCGCGATCTCGCGGGCTACCGTGTCCGCCACCGGGTTCCGGTGTCGGTCAAGGGGAAGGGGTTGGGCACGAAGAAGACTCCGGGCTGCGGCGGCGCAGGAGTGGCAAGCGGATCGAGCGTTCGGCCGAACGCTCGCTGAGGGCCGACCAGCCGTCCCTGCGCAGGTGTATCCCTGCCGCGATCAGGACGACGAGGAATTCGATGACGTAGCCGTTGATCAATACCTTGGTGACCGCCCACCACGGCGGCAGCAGGAACACCCCGATCGACACCCAGGTCTTGCTCCAGTGGTAGGTCCACGAGGCAGTCACGGTGAACAGCACCGCCGCCACCACCCACCAGCGCCAGTTGTCCAGCCCCTTGTGCACGAGGAAGACGAACAGCGGCACGAACCACACCCAGTGGTGTCCCCAGGAGAACGGCGACACCGCGCACGCGGTGAGACCGGCCAGGGTGATCGAGAGCAGCCGCTCACCTCGCTGATACAGCGCCGTCGTGACGATCAGGCTGGCGGTCGCGACCGAGCCCGCGATGAGCACCCACAACCACACCGGGGCGGGACCGTCGAGCAGATGCGCGATGACGCCACGGATGGACTGATTGGACGGGTGGTTGTCCACCGCGATTCGATTGGATTGGAAGAACGTCGAGGTCCAGTACTGGCGGGAGTCGGCGGGCAGGATCGCCCAGGCGAAGGCGATCGAGGCGACGAAGGTGGCGAACGCGACAGCCGCCGAACGCCACTGCCGCAGGGCGGCCAAGTAGGCGACGAAGTAGATCGGGGTGAGTTTGATACCCGCCGCGAGGCCGACACCGAGGCCACCCAGTTTGCTTCGATCCGCGCGCAGCGCGTCCAACAGCACCAGCAGCATCAACACGAGGTTGATCTGCCCGAAGTAGAGCGTCTGGCGGACCGGCTCGATGAATACCAAGGTGGCCGCGATCAGCACACTGACCACCACCAGCCGAGTCGTGATCCGATAGCCCAGCAGCCGCCAGCTGAGCAGCACACAGGCGATGAGTACGGAGAGATTGAACACCAGCCAGGTGTTCGTCACGTACCCCCACGGCACCATGTAGATCGGCACGAACGCGATCGTGGAGAACGGCGTGTAGGTGTACAGCAGGCCACGCATGGTCGGCTCGGTGTACAGCGGCAGCTGGTGCACGATGCGAAACGCACCGTCCCGATAGATATGCACATCGAGGCCACCGACCAGGAACCCGCCCTTGTCCAGGAAGGGATCGATGGTGGTGAAGAGCAGGATCATCGAGAGCAGGGCGCTCCCGGCGACCAGGTATATCGCTGGTCCCGTACGCGGAAACTCCAGCTTCCGGGTGTCTCGCACCGATCCGCTATGACCGAGGCAATACCGTCGCAGGATTCGTGGTACAGGATCCTGCTGGGTGGTAAGACCTCATCACGGACCGATCCATCCCTTCATCCCGCACCCGCTGTACTACGGCGACAGCCAGCTCTTAACGTACCTAATGACCCGAGCCTGCATCATGCCCCGAAGTGCCGGGGCAAGCAAGCGACGGGATCATCGTTGCCTACTGGCCCTTGCCCGCCTGCGCTCCGCCTGTAGTTCGGCGAGTTCTTGTTCGAGCATCTCAGCGATGCGGAACTGCCCGGTGTCGTGGATGTCGGGCGTGCGAACCACCTGCAGGTGCGAATCCGGCTCGGACGGTGCGTTGCCCTTGGCGCGGACGTTCGCATTCTCGGTCGTCCGGCTGTCCTTCCTGCCCTCGAGCGAACTGGGCTTGCGCGCCGTCGCCGCGGCCGAGCCGTTGCCCCTGCGCAGCGCCGACACGACCGACGGCTTGCTCTCGGCGGTCGGTTTTTCCGGGCTGGCCGCGGCCGGCTTGCGCGCGGGTGCCTTGGCCGGTGGCGGTGGGGTCTCGACCTTCGCGACAGGTTTGGTGTCGGCCGCGGCGATCGGCTCCTGGGGCGGTGCGAAGGGGTTGTTCTTCGCGACCACCGGTGGTGTCGGCTCCTTGACGACCGTGGGGCGGGTCTCGGTCTGCGCGGGCGCGGGCCGCCGCTGAGGTGGCTTGGGCTCCGCATTCCCCGGCGCCTGGCCGTTGGTCGGCGCGCGACGCTTCTCGGGCGCGTCCGAGCCCTCCTGTGCGGCAGGGCCTTCCCCGTCGACCGACTCCTCGACCGAGACCTCTTCGGCCTCCACGATCGCGTCGACTTCCAGCTCCGCGTCCTGTCCCGCACCCTCGGCGCTCGCCAGCGCGTCGGACTCCCCGGACTCCTTATCCGCCCCCGGCGCCACCAGGGCCGCCTGGGTGTTCGCGCGATAGGAGGCGATCGATGGCATCGTCCGCTTGAGTTGTTCGGCCGGATCGGGCAACTCGCGGACCTGCTCGGTGGCCCGGTAGATGGCCAGGCCGTAGCGTGCGCTGGCCGCGTCGTGAATGAGCAGGGCGACACCGATCATCACCGGCGCGACCGCGTGCACACCGGTCTCGTACCATTCCCCGTCGCGCAGATACGGGTAGGTGTTGAGGGTGACAGTCAGTGACAGCAGGGCGATTTCGGCCGCGGCGACCTGTCGGCGGTTGTCGATCACGCCCCATTCGGCGACCTTATTGGTGCCGACCATGATGATGATCAGGCAGACGCTGATCATCGCCTCGATGAGGTAGCTGAACCAGTACAGCGGATCGCTCGGCCCGCCCGGCGCGATGTTGTGCTGCACATTGACCGCGGACCACAGCATGCCCGCCGCCACCACGCCCGCCAGCGCGCGCAGTGACCATCCCCGGTGCCGGTACAGCGACGCCAGCTTGGCGTGCGGGCTGGACTCCCGCCGCTGTGCGGCAATTGCCTTGCGGGCTACCAATAGATCTCTGATGTCGGCCTTCTCGATCGCTTCGGTGGTCTGCCTGCTGCGGTCGGCCGCGGCGGCCGCGGCCTGAACCTGTTTCCATCGCTGTGCGCGATCCTCGCCGCGGATCTTCTCCGCGAGCTCACGCTCGGCGACCAGTTCGTCCTCGGAGAGCGCCTCGGTCAGCGCTGGATCGAACTGATAGGCCAGTCGACCCCGGGCCCGCTCGACCCTTCGCGCGAGCTGTCCGACCTCGTCCTCGATGGGGTGGTGCTCGATGGTCAATTCGACTCCCCGCGGGAGAGATTCGACGGCAGACAAGTGATCACGCGTGGGAACGGCACCAGACATTCATAGTCGATTCACCGTTGCCAGCGAAACTGTCAATTTGCCGCCAGTGGGTCGTCCTGCGGCGTGCCGCGCGCGACACACGCATCCGAAGTTTCGATTTAACGACGATTCGGTACTCACGAAGGCCACTCGCGGCGCGATGAACATCCGGTTCACCGGCCCGGATTCGCTGCGACGCGACTACTTGCCGCCAGCAAACAGCCAACCAGTCGGTCCGCTCGAGGGGGCGTCGGCACATTCGGGCGTGTCGCCCCCAACTGGTCGATAGGTCAGGCGATTTCGGAACCGCCGGGCCGATGCGCCGCGACGTAGTCATCGATCTCGCGCAGGAAGCCGTCCCGGCGTCCCGGTGTCAGCCAGGAGGCGCGGAACGAGTTCTTGGCGAGTTCGACGATACGGTCGAGATCGAGGTTCGCGTTGGCGGCGAGTGACAGATAGTTGTCGGCCGCATAGGCGCCGAAGTAGGCGGATCGTCACTGTTGACGGTCACCGCGAGGCCACGATCCAGCAGCGTGCGGATCTCGCTGGACTTCATCTGTTCGGTCACAAAGGAATTCGACACCGGACAGCAGGTGAATCCGATGCCCTTGGCCTTGGCGAGTTCGACCAGGCGCTCGTCCTCGACGATATCGGTGCCGTGGTCGATGCGGTCGACGCCGATATCCTCCAGCGCCTGCCTGATGTGTTCGATGGAGCCTTCCTGATCGATATCGCAGTGCATCGTGAGCAGGAAACCCTCGCGGCGGGCCCGCTCGAAGACGGCCACAGTGCCTCGTGCCAGTGCCGGATGTCGGTGTATCCGTCAGGACGAGGCAGCGGCCGGTGATCCGCGGCACAACCCTTCCAGCGGCTACGCTCGGTCGGATGATCCTTCGCCATGTGACCGTCGATTGCGCCGATCCGTATGCGCAGGCGACATTCTGGAGCTCCGTCACCGGGTGGCCGGTTTCCGAACTGGACGGACCGCAGGCCGACGAGGCACTGGTCGAGGCACCGCCCGGAACGCCGGGCTTGCTGTTCATCCGGGTGCCCGAGGGCAAGCAGGTGAAGAACCGGATCCACTTCGACTGGATGCCCACCGAACGTAGCCGTGACGAGGAGGTGCGGCGGATCATCGAGCTGGGCGCGACGATGTACGAGGACCATCGCACCCACGACGGGTTCGGCTGGGTCACGCTGGTGGACCCCGAGGGCAATGAGTTCTGCGTCGAGCGGAGCCGGGCCGAGCGCGCGGGCTGACGCGTCAGTCGGTGCGGATGCGGGATCGCAGTGCGAGAACGCCTGCGGCCGAGCCGATCATCGCCAGGCCGACGACCCACAGTCCGGCTCGCTGGGTGCCGGTGAGGTCCTTCAGTGCGCCGGTGACATACGGTGCGACGAATCCGCTGACATTGCCGATGGAGTTGATCAGGGCGATGCCGCCCGCCGCGGCCGCGCCGGAGAGGAAGGTGCTCGGCAGCGCCCAAAAGGTGGGCAGCGCGGCGAGCACTCCGACGGCACAGACGGTGACCGCGGCCATGGCGGCGAACGGATTTCCCAGATAGAGCGCGACCGGAATCGCGAGCCCACCGACCAGTGCGGGCAGCGCGACATGCCAGGCCCGCTCACCGGTTCGGTCGCCGTGCCTGCTCCACAGCACCATCACGACGGCGCCGATCACATAGGGCACCGCATTGATGAGCCCCCGCTGCACCACCGAATAGTGCGCGTCGTACTGCTGTTGGAAGCCGTTGATGATGGTGGGCAGGAAGAATCCGAGCGCATACAGGCCGTAGACGATGCCGCCGTAGATGAAGGCGAGGCCGAGCACACGGGGATGGGTGAGCGCCTTGCGCACCGTCCAGTGTTCGACCCGTGCTGCCTGCTCCTTCTCGAGCTCCGAGGTGAGCCACTCGCTTTCGGTCGGCGTCAGCCACTTCGCCTGCGTGGGACGGTCGGTGAGGAAGAACCAGGTGACCACCGCGAGGACGATCGCGGGCACGCCCTCCACCAGGAACATGAATCGCCAACCGCTGAGGCCGAATACACCGTCGCCGTACTGGATGATCAGACTCGACACCGTCGAACCCAAGGCGGTCGAAATCGGCACCGCCGTCATGAACAATGCGACGATCTTCGCGCGCTGGGTCTGCGGAAACCAGTAGGTGAGATACAGCAGAATGCCCGGAAAGAATCCGGCCTCGACCACGCCGAGGGTGAACCGCAGGATATAGAGCCAGGTTTGGTTGGGCACGAATGCCATGGCAGTGGCGACCACACCCCAACTCACCATGATTCTGGCTATCCAGCGGCGCGCACCGAACCGGTGCAACGCGAGATTGCTCGGTACCTCGAGTACGAGATAGCCGATGAAGAAGATGCCGGAAGCGAAGCCGAAGGCCGTCTCGGTCAGCCCAAGCTCGGTTTTCATACCGCTGGGCCCGGCGAAACCGATATTGACCCGGTCCAGATAGTTGATGAAATACAGCAGCCCGAGATAGGGCACCAGACGAATCGTGACCTTGCGCAACGTCGCGCGGGACACCTCGGGCGTTCCATCCATCCGCGAACTGTCGACCCGGATCCGGCCCGGAGTCAAATTCCCAGACCCGGCGATATGAATGTCCGATACCGGAAGCCGACCCGTCATGTGCGGGGACCCCAGCGTTCAATCGGCAACCGTACCGTTCGAGGCAGAGGTGAACGGAGATCCCCATGCTCGAGCCGCGACTTCGAACCCTGTGGCTGGCGAATGTGGCCGTGGGCGCGGCCGCCGTGACCGTGCGAACCCCACGCTACGCCCGCCCCGGAACCACCCCTTCCGTTCGTGTGCAACGGGATTCGATGCTGGCCACGGACCTGGAGGTGGTCACGGTGACCGACCGCTCCGCAATCCTGACCTGGACCACCTGCACCCGCGACCGCTACGGCCGGACCCGTCCGGTCCCGGCCGATACCGAGGTCCGGATCGCGCCGGTCGCCGGCCGGTCGCCGGCGCGACCGCGCTATCTGGATTCCCGGCCGACCGCATACCACTATGCCGAGATCGACGATCTCGAACCCGGCCGCACCTACCGATTCGAGGCCTATTCCGATGGCCACCGCGCCGCGCCCGCCCGCACCCTGGTGACCCGTCGCTCGGGAACACCGGAATCCACCGGCACATTCACCACCGCAGATCCGCCACCGGGACGTTTGCTGCACACCATCGCACTCGCCAACGACGTGCACTTCGGCGAGTACAGCAGCGGCCTGATCGTGGCCGGGCTCCCCACCGGCCTGCGCCACGAATCCGAGCAATATCCGGAGTTCATGCTGACCGCATTGCTCGATGATCTGCGCCGACCGGACCGCGCGGCCGATCAACTGATCGTCGCGGGCGATCTCACCGATACCGGCACCCTCGAACAGTGCCTGGGCGTGCGGGCGCGGCTGGACGAGTGGGGTGTGCTCGGCCGCGACTATTTCGTCTGCCGCGGTAATCACGACAAACCGGACGAACAACGAATCG
This sequence comes from Nocardia sp. NPDC052112, assembly GCF_040680135.1. Taxonomy (NCBI): domain Bacteria; kingdom Bacillati; phylum Actinomycetota; class Actinomycetes; order Mycobacteriales; family Nocardiaceae; genus Nocardia; species Nocardia sp. NPDC052112. The sequence continues at coordinate 85,908 of NZ_JBFAWD010000014.1, forward strand.
ACCACTGGGGCACGGTATTTCACGCTCGACAGCGCCTGGTCGAATATCACGTCGGGGAGCTGCGCATGATCGGCCTCGACACCACCCGACTGCGCGGATCCGGGGGCACCATCGTCGCACCGCAATTGGCGCATCTGCGCGAACTCCTGGCGGCCGATCCGGAGCGGCCCACCCTGGTGTTCGGCCATCATCCCGTGACTTCCCATGCGGCGGTGAGCAATCCGGGCGGGCCCGGTTTCGTGCTCGATCGCACGAATGCCGCCGCGCTGCACGCGCTCTACCGCGACACCCCCGGCGTATTCCTGCACCACTGCGGCCACACGCACCGCAACCGGCGCAACCGCCCGGACTCCGGTGTGGACGTGGAGTTCCTGGAAGTCGCCGCGACCAAGGAATATCCGGGCGGCTACGCCCTGCTGCGCGTCTACGAGGGCGGTTACACGGTCAACTTCTACAAGACCCGTACCGAGTCGGCCCGCCGCTGGAGCACCCGCACCCGCCGCCAATACCTCGGCCTGCATCCGGATCACGCCCTCGGCAGCTGCGCCGACCGCAACCACGTTGTCCTGCGCGATTTCTCCGGGCTGTAGGTACCGTCGGTCATCACTCGACCTGCCTGCGGCCGCGCCCGCACCTACTGGTCCCAGCGCCGACGACTCGACCGCCACCCCCTGATTCCGAGCTATCCGCCGCAACTACTGTCGCAGGCGGTGAGACTTCGAAAAGGCCGAGCCGGGAGAGGTGGTAGCTGATGGGTGTTGGTGGTCTTCGATTGGCCTCGGTTCTCGCCGCCGCCGTTGTGCTCGGCAGTGGATCCGTTATGGCCGGACCTCGTTCGCACGCGGCACCGAACGACGCTTCGGAACCTGGTTCGATGGTGACGAAGGATGGGTCGAGGATTACCGGGGTCCGGATTCGGGATGATCGGCATCTCACGCTGACGGTGTATTCGGGGGCGATGGGGCGGGAGTTTTCGGTGGAGGTGCAGCGGCCCCGGGATACCGGGGTGCCGCGCCCGACGTTGTATCTGCTGGCCGGGGTCGATGGCGGGGTCGATGGCTCGACGTGGGGTACGAAGACCGATGTCATGGGCTTTTTCGGGGATAAGGATGTCAACGTGGTGCAGCCGCTCGGTGGGGCATACAGCTATTACGCCGATTGGCGGGCGGAAGATCCGGCGTTGGGGGTCAATAGGTGGCAGACGTATTTGACTCGGGAATTGCCGCCGTTGATCGATGCCACGTTGGGCACCAATGGGCGCAATGCCGTCGCGGGGATCTCCACCTCGGGTACATCGGTGCTTTCACTGGCGATTTCGCGTCCGGGGCTGTACAAGTCCGTCGGCGCATTCAGCGGGTGTGCGCAGATCAGCGATCCGGTTGGACAGACGTTCGTCGCGCTGTCGGTGCGCAAGGGTGGTGGTGATCCGGTGAATATGTATGGGCCGCCACAGGATCCGATGTGGGCGGCGAATGATCCGTACGTCAATGCCGAGCGGTTGCGTGGGTTGAATCTGTACCTGTCGGCGGGGAGTGGATTACCCGGGCCCTACGACAATCCCACCGATCCGCATACGCAGAGCTGGCCCGAGGGTGGGTTGCCCCTGCAGGTGACGATGGGTGGCGCGATCGAGGGGGCGACGGCCTGGTGCACGCGCAACCTGCGGGACAAGTTGCACGAACTCGACATCCCCGCCACCTATGACCTCGAACCCACCGGCACCCACTCCTGGGGGTATTGGGAACGCGCACTGAAGGATTCGTGGCCCGTTCTCGCGAATGGTCTCGACGATATCCCCTGACTCATTCGTCGGCGGTGCAGCAGTGCGTATCGCCCTGTGCACGACCGATCGCGGACAATCGGCAGAAGCACGAGGCGTCGATCGGCACATCCGCCACCGCCGCAGCCAATGTGAGCTGCTGGGCAATGATCGCGGCCTCGCCGGTCTTACCGAGGCGCACCAGGCATTCGTGGAATCCGTGCAGGCTCCACACATTTCCGGGGTGCTGGCAGGCACGCGGCAGGGTGTCGTCGAGGCCGAGATCGGCGCGATAGACCGCCTCGGCCGCCGCGACGTGGCCTTGTTCGAGCAATAGCGCACCGTACGCGTGCCGCGTCGGCTGCATCCAGCCCCACGGTTCGTCGTAGGGCAGGTTGTCATCGAGGTCGACGGCGCGGCGCAGCGCCTCGAAGGCGTTGTCGTAGTTGCCTTTCCGATATTCGAGTTCACCGTCGAGCATGGCCGCGGCGACGGCGAGGATATCGCGGCAGGTGTTGTTGAACAGGGTTCGCGATTCCGGGACACGGTCGAGGGCGGTGCGGAAGAGCCGCTGTTGTTGCTCGGCCTCGGCGATGTGCACGGTCGCGGAATAGGCGACACCCTTCGCGTAATGCAGCATCGCCGTGGTGACGCAGTACAGCTCTTGATCTTTCGGCAGCGGCAGGTCGATGATATCGGCCCATTTCCCGAACCTGATGAGCGCGTGCACCCGCATCGACAGGAAGCTCTCCAACCAGTCCGCCATCGGCGGCGACTGCACCCGCAGCAGCTCTTCCGGAATGGAATTCGCCAGCTGCGCTGCGGTTTCCAGCGCGGTCTCGGACTGCCCGAGGAACATCGCGCCATAGATCTTGAAGTGATAATTGTGTGCCCGATAGAGGGTGTAGAAGTTGATCTCCCCCGCCGCACGCACATACTTCTCGTCCGCGGCGATCGCGGCCGAATTCGCGGCCACGACGGCACGATAATCACCGCACAACACATCGAGGTGCGACGGCATGTGCGCGAGATGCCCCGCATCGGGCACCAAACCGCGCAGCCGATCGGCCACCACCTGCGCGGCCTCCGGCGTGGGCGACATCTCCATCAAGTGGATGTACAGATGCAGCGCACCCGGATGAGTGCGTCCCTCGGCGGTCCCCAACGCCTGCTCCAGCACCGCCTTGGCCTCCAGGGTGCACGCTCCGTCGGCAGGCGCGCCGCTGCGCTGATCCCACAGCGCCCACGGCGTCAGATTCATCAACGCATCGGCGAACAGCACCGCGACATCGAGATCGTCCGGAAATCGCTCGTAGACTCCGCGCATCGCCGCGGCGTAATCGGCATTCCAGACCGAACCGTCGCCGTCGGGCACGTCCGCCGGATATCGCGCGGCCAACGCCTCGATCAACGCGCGCTCGACCACGGACCCATCGAGGTCGGCCGCCTTGCGCACCGCCGCGTGCGTCCGCGCGACCGTCTCGGCCAACTCCGCCTCGTCGAAGAACTCCCACGGCTTGTTGTAGTTCGGCCCGAGCGCGTAGGCGACACCCCACGATGCCATCGCACAAGCCGGATCCTCATCCGATGCCCGCGAGAAACATCGGATGGCCTCCTCATGGTTGAAGGCATACGTCCAGATCAACCCGCGATCGAACCACAGCTGCGCGACAGCGGTCGCGGTCACGGGACGCGAGTATTTCCCGAGGTCGAAATATTTCACGGTCACTCTCCTGGGGCAATGGCACGAGTGGATCCGCCATATGTGGCTCAATACTTATATGGCAGTCGGCGGCATCTCTAGCTTCTAGGAGGATTCGTGTCCGAAACCGTGCGTGGCGTGGTCGCCCGTAGCAAGGGTGCACCGGTCGAACTCGTCGATATCGTGATTCCGGACCCCGGGCCGCATGATGTGGTGGTGCGCATCGAGTCCTGCGGGGTGTGCCACACCGATCTGCACTACCGCGACGGCGGTATCAACGACGAATTCCCGTTCCTGCTCGGGCACGAGGCCGCCGGCACCGTGGAGACCGTCGGGGATGCGGTCACCCATGTCGTCGCGGGCGACTTCGTCGTCCTGAACTGGCGCGCGGTGTGCGGTGAATGTCGCGCGTGTAAGCGGGGCCGCCCGTGGTACTGCTTCGCCAGCCACAATGCCAGCAAGAAGATGACCCTCACCGACGGCACCGAACTCAGCCCCGCCCTCGGCATCGGCGCATTCGCGGATAAGACGCTGGTACATGAGGGGCAGTGCACCAAGGTCGACCCGGATGCCGACCCGGCCGTCGCCGGACTGCTCGGCTGCGGCGTCATGGCGGGTATCGGCGCGGCGATGAATACCGGCAATGTATCGCGCGGCGATACCGTCGCGGTCATCGGCTGCGGGGGTGTCGGGGATGCCGCCATCGCGGGTGCGCGGCTGGCCGGGGCGCGGACCATAATCGCGATCGACCGTGATCCCCGGAAGCTCAGCTGGGCAACGGAATTCGGCGCCACCCACACGATCGATGCGACCAAAACCGATGTCGTCGAGAAGATCCAGGAATACACCGACGGATTCGGCGCCGACGTGGTCATCGACGCGGTCGGGCGCCCGGAAACCTGGAAGCAGGCCTTTTACGGACGCGATCTGGCGGGCACGGTCGTGCTGGTCGGTGTCCCGACCCCGGATATGACCCTCGACATGCCGCTGATCGACCTGTTCTCCCATGGCGGCGCACTGAAATCCTCGTGGTACGGCGACAGTCTGCCCGAACGTGATTTCCCGATGCTGATCGATCTGTACCTGCAGGGCCGACTTCCCTTGGAGCGCTTCGTCACCGAGCGCATCGCCCTGGAAGAGGTCGAAAAGGCCTTCGCCGCAATGCATGCGGGTGAGGTGCTGCGTTCGGTGGTGGTCTGGTGAGCCTGCGCATCGACCGGGTCGTCACCTCCGGCACCTTCTCGCTGGACGGCGGCACCTGGGATGTCGACAACAATGTGTGGTTGATCGGCGACGATACCGAGGTGGTCGTCATCGATGCGGCCCACGATGCGGACGCGATCATCGAAGCCGTCGGAAAGCGCGATGTCCGCGCGGTCGTCTGCACCCACGGTCACAACGACCACATCACCGTCGCACCGGAGCTCGCCGAACGCCTCGACGCCCCGATCCTGCTGCACCCCGGCGACGATCCGCTCTGGCGCATGACCCACCCCGACGTCGACTACGCATCACTGGCCGACACCCAGCGAATCACCGTGGCGGGCACCGATATCGAAGTCTTGCACACCCCCGGCCACTCCCCCGGCTCGGTCTCTTTGTACCTGCCCGAGGCTGCCGCCCTCTGCACCGGCGACACCCTCTTCCACGGTGGTCCGGGCGCCACCGGCCGCTCGTTCTCCGACTTCGACACCATCATCGACTCCATCCGAGACCGATTGTTGACCCTCCCCGAAGAGACCACAGTCCACACCGGCCACGGCGACGGCACCACCATCGGCACCGAGAAACCCGCGCTCGCCGACTGGATAGCACGCGGCCACTGACCCGCTCCGGGGTGAACCCGCCTGACGGGCGGCGGGGATCAAGATCAGGTGGAACTCATGGCGGCGGCTTCTCGGGCAGATGCCGCCATGGCTGCCACCTGATCTTGATTACTCCTCGACGTGGGATTTGATGCGTTCGAGGGTTTGGCGCATGCCGTTGCGGTTGGTTTTGCCGCGAGCGCGGCCCGCTAGAAGCCAGTAGAGGCGTAATGGGAGGTTGGTTTCGTTCAGGTGGAAGGATTCGGTGACGTCGGTGCCGCCCTCGACGGGCTCGAATTGGTAGCGCCAGGTGTTGACAGCCATTCCGCGTGGGCCGAGCACGGTGAATGCGAACTCGCGGCCGGGCTCGCAGGCGACGATCCGGCAGACCGTCCAATACTTCAGCCCCCAGCCATTGCGGTTGACGTGCCCCCGGAATTTGACGCCGACGGCGGGAGCTTTTGCCCCACCGAGCCATTCGGTGTCGAAGGTCTCCGGTGAGAACTTCCCGGTATTCGTGATATCGCTGACCAGGTCCCAGATCTGGTCGGCGGGTGCTGCCATTCGAACCGTCACACTGTCGTGCATGCCTGCACGCTAGCAGGCGCCTTCTCAGACAGGTACCGCCTACATCTCACCGGGCCGCTCGGTGCGCGGCATCGGCCCAGAAGGCGACCAGGTCGGCGCAGACTCGGGCCGGAAGTTCCGCGTCCGGTCGGTGGCCGACACTCTGGTAAACCGCGGTGCGCGCGTCCAATTCCTCGGCATAGCGTTCATGAACGCTCGGCGGCCAGAGATCGCCGGAGTTGCCGTAGGCGAGCAGGATCGGCAGGCCGGTGGCGCGCAGGGCGGCGGTGTAGTCGGTCGGGCCCTCCATGGCCCGCATGATGCCGACCATATTGGCCTTCTTGGTCGTGAAGATGCGATTCCGCAGGAATTCGAGTTCGGCGGGTGGGACCAGTGCCGCAAAACTCTGCCGCAACTGCTCCCACAGCGCTTGCTGGCCACCGCTTTCGATGAGTTGGGCGACCAATTGCGGTGGCGCGAAGTTGATATCGGAGGTCGCGGACGGACCCGAGGCGAGCAGGGTGAGGCTGCGGAAGCGGTCCGGATGGGCAGCCAGGGCGGCGCGCGCGACATAACCGCCGAACGAATAGCCCACCAGGTGAATCGGTGTGTGGTCCGAGATCTGGTCGACGACGAGAACCAGGTCATCGGCGAAATCGGCCATGGTGTATCCCGATATATCATCGGGACCGTCGGATTGCCACTGTCCGCGCTGATCGTAGGCGACGCAACGGAATCCGGCCGCGGACAGTATCGGCAGCATGGGCTCGAAGTCCTCTTTGGAGCCGGTGAAGCCGGGGACCAATAGCACCGTGCCGCGCATCTCGACGCCATGCGGCGGCACGGATTCCCAGGCGGCCAGTGTGCCCGCCCCGCCACGCAGGGTGCAGGATGTGGAGTGCGCGGTGGCGTGACTCATCGGTTTCCTCCATCGGCGTGCTCGGCACTAGTGCGGCAACACCTTCCATTCTAACCGAGCACACATTCGGGATTGTTATTTATTCGAGATATTTCAGAATAAAGTCATCGGTTCGGTCGGGATGGGTTCGGGCAGCGGCTCGAGTTCGGGCAGGCAGGCGCGGACCTCGTCGTGGAAGCGACGGGCGAGGTGCAGCGAGGAAGCGTTGTCCGGGGTGTGGATGAAAACCGTGGGTGAGCGCCCCTCGCGCAGCCATGCGCTGACGATCTCGAGCCACGGTTGCCAGCCGGCAACCGTACGCTCCGCCGAATCGCGGCCGTGATAGCGGACGATCGGGAACTCCGTGAGTACTCGCGTGCGGCGGGGTACCCGCGGCTTCTTCGACCGCGCCTCGGCCTCCGCCGCGCTCTCCGCGGGTCCGTCGAAAAGCACTCTGGTGTCGAAGGGCACCCATTCGGCGCCGACGCGCGCGAGCACCTGCTCCAATTGCCGTGCGGCGCTGTCATTTTCGAAGAACGCCGGATGCCGGACCTCGACGGCGGACCGATACGAGCCGGGCAGCGTGCGCAGGAATCCGGCCAGCGTCCCGAGATCGGTCGGACCGAAGGAGCCGGGCAACTGCACCCACAGCGCATGGATGCGCGGGCCGAGCGGCTCCATCGCGTCCAGAAAGGTGCGCAGTTCGGACTCCGCACCGTGCAGCCTGCGCTCGTGCGTAATCGGCCTGGGCAATTTGACGACGAACCGGAAGTCGGGATCGGTCTGCTTCGCCCACGACGCCACCGTGTTGCGCGTCGGCGTCGCATAGAACGTCGTATTGCCTTCTACCGCAGAGCACCACGAGGCGTAGTGGCGCAACCGCTCCGCAGGCACCGGTTGATATTCCTGCCATGCCGCGTGCGTCCACATCGCACATCCCACGTGAAGCCGCATGGCAGCGACGCTAACGCACCCACCGGCCACCCGTCCGGGCGGTCGCCCGTGGTCACGTACGCTGACGGCTCCACCTTCTGCACCTCGGGAAAGAGATCATGACGCGGTTCGAGAACGTCAGTGTGGCCAAGAAGGCCAATGTGTACTTCGACGGCAAGTGCATCAGCCACAACATCGAGCTGGCCGATGGCACCGCGAAGTCGGTCGGCGTCATCCTGCCGTCCACCCTGACGTTCAATACCGTCGAGCCGGAGATCATGGAGCTGGTCCAGGGCGAGTGCAAAGTCACCCGGGCCGGTGAGTCCGATGCCGCGACCTACCGCGGCGGCGAATCGTTCGAGGTGCCGGGCAATAGCTCATTCGAGATCGAGGTGCTTTCGACGGTGCACTACGTGTGCCACTACGGCTGAACCGGTCAGGGCCTACGCCGTCGCACCGAGCGCTTCGGCCCGCGCCGGAGCCAGGGCATCGGCAACCGCGCCGAGCGCCTCCGCGCACCCGGCCGCCACGGTGAGCGTGGCGAGTTCATCACCTCGGGTCGGGCCGCGGTTCACGATTGCGACCGGCTTGCCCTGTTTCGCCGCAGATCGTACGAATCGCAGCCCGGACATCACCGTCAACGACGATCCCGCCACCAACAGCGCGTCCGCCGCCTCGACCATTTCGAACGCGGCGGCGACGCGCTCCTTGGGGACGTTCTCCCCGAAGTACACGATGTCCGGTTTGAGCATGCCGCCGCAGCGCACGCAATCGACCATCCGGAAACTCGCGGTATCGGCGACCACCGCATCCGCGTCGGGGGCGACCTCGACTCCGGTCGCCGTAGCCGATGCCGCGAAACCCGGATTGGCCGCCTCCAACTGCTCGGCCAAGGTCATCCGCGAAATCAGGGCCTCGCAACCGAGACACCGCACGCGCGCATAGGTCCCGTGTAGATCGATGACGCGTCGATGCCCCGCCTTCGTATGCAGCAGATCGACATTCTGGGTAATCAGTCCGGTCACAATGCCCGCCCGCTCCAACCGGGCCAATGCCCGATGCGCCGCATTCGGCCGTGACCCGTCCATGGCCCACCATCCGATATGGTTGCGCGCCCAATACCGCTGCCGAAACGCCGCATCCCCCACGAACTGCTGATACGTCATCGGCGTCCGCACCGGCGACTCCGGCCCCCGATAATCCGGAATCCCGCTGTCGGTCGATACCCCGGCGCCCGTCAGCACCGCGACCTGCCGCCCCACCAGCAGCCCACACAACCGCTCGGCAGCGGATGCGTCGGATTCGGAATTGCGAGCGGCCATGGAATTCAGAGTAAGCGCGGGGGACGGCAGCCGGCGGGTGGGGAAGCGCAGCCGCCCGGTCGATGACCCCGGGCGGCGTCGCGGGCACTACATCGGTGCCGATCAGGCCTGGAGGCCGACCTCGACCTCCAGGGTCAGGGTGATCTTGTCGCCGATCACCGCGCCGCCGTCGGGGAGCGGCATATCGATGGTGATGCCGAAGTCGCGGCGGTTGATGACGGTCTTGGCCTCGAAACCGGCGACGGGGCCCTGGCCCATCCCCGGGTTGACGCCGAGGAATTCGACATCGAGGGAAACCGGGCGGGTGGTGCCGCGGATGGTGAATTCTCCGTCGACGATGAAATCTTCGCCGTTGACGCGGAATCCGGTCGACTTGAAGGTGGCCACCGGGAAATCGGCGGCGTGGAAGAAGTCGGCAGTGCGCAGGTGGGCGTCGCGCTGATCGTTGTCGGTGGTCACCGACTCGACCCGGATCTCGGCCTCGGCCGATGCGGTGCCGTCTTCATTGACGACCAGCTTGCCGGAGAAGTCCGCGAAGCGACCGCGAACCTTGCTGACCATCAGGTGGCGCACGGTGAAGCCGAGGGTGGAGTGGGCGGGATCGATGACCCAGGTGCCTGCGGTCAGGTCCCTGGCAGTGGTGGTCGACATTGTCGGTCTCCTCATGTGATTGAGATTTCAACTACTTGGATGGGGAACGCATATTCAGTTCTGGCGTTACCGGATCGGTGCGCCGTTGCACCGGAGATCAGGTCGCTACGGCGAATTCCACTGCCGCAGGATTGATGGGGTAGACGACAGTTCGGAGAGCACGATCACCGCGCAACCTCCACAGCCTTGTCCCGAGCCGCCACCAATGACGCGTGAGTCGGCGCGTCCGGGACATGAGCCGGACGCAGTGCGTCGAACTCCTTGCGCAGCACCGGAACTACTTCCGCACCGAGCAGATCGAGTTGCTCCAGTACCGTTTTCAACGGTAGACCCGCATGGTCCATCAGAAACAGCTGTCGCTGATAGTCGCCGAAGCTTTCCCGGAATGTCATGGTCTTTTCGATGACCTGCTGCGGGCTGCCGACGGTCAGCGGCGTCTGCTCGGTGAAATCCTCGAGCGACGGTCCGTGGCCGTACACCGGCGCGTTATCGAAGTAGGGCCGGAATTCGCGCACCGCGTCCTGCGAGTTCCGGTGCATGAACACCTGTCCACCGAGGCCGACAATGGCCTGATCGGCGGAGCCGTGGCCGTAGTGCTCGAAGCGGCGCCGGTACAGCTCGATCAACCGCTGGAAGTGTTCCTTCGGCCAGAAGATATTGTTCGCGAAGAAGCCGTCACCGTAATAGGCGGCCTGCTCGGCGATTTCCGGACTGCGGATCGAACCGTGCCAGACGAACGGAGCCACACCGTCCAGCGGTCGCGGCGTTGCGGTGAACGCCTGCAACGGAGTACGGAATCGCCCCTCCCAGTCGACCACATCCTCGCGCCAAAGCCGGTGCAGCAGATGATAGTTCTCGATGGCCAGCGGGATGCCGTCGCGAATATCCTTGCCGAACCAGGGATAGACCGGACCGGTATTGCCGCGACCGAGCATCAGGTCGACGCGACCGTCGGCCAGATGCTGCAGCATGGCGAAGTCCTCGGCGATCTTCACCGGATCGTTGGTGGTGATGAGGGTCGTCGCCGTGGACAGCTGCAACCGCTCAGTCTGTGCCGCGATATAGCCGAGCATCGTGGTCGGCGACGACGGCACGAACGGTGGGTTGTGATGTTCGCCGGTGGCGAATACGTCCAGGCCGACCTCTTCGGCCTTGCGCGCGATCGCCACCATCGCCTTGATGCGCTCGTGCTCGGTCGGGGCCCGACCGGTCGTCGGGTCGACCGTCACATCGCCCACGGTGAAGATTCCGAACTGCACGCCGCCTCCTCTCGCAAAGTCTGACACCCATTTGGTGGATATGGCAACCAACAGGGCGGTGTCGTCATCTATTCCCGAGGATCCATCCGGGCCGCTACCCGATCATTTGCGCAGGCGGGATTCCAGGCCGTCCAGCATGCAGAGCAGCCCGAAATCGAAGGCCATCGCGCGGGCGGTCCGAGGCTCGGTAGGGAGCGTCTCCCGATAGTCCGCGAGCATCTCCGGATAGTCGGCGGCCAGCGTATCCATCGCATCGAGCACCATCTTCGCGTCCAAACCCTTGTCGCCGAATACCTTCTCCGCAGCGATTTCCGGGATGACCTGTCCGAGTACATAACTCATCACGGTGCCACTCGCGAGGTAGACATCGATGCCGCTGAATCCGGCGCTGATGAAGGTGCGGCGCAGCCGATCACTGAGTTCGAAGGCCTTCGGACCAACGCTCGGCATGGAGCCGATCAAGGTGGCGACCCAGGGGTGGTCGAGCATGGTGCGCCGGAAGTTGTAGGCGAAGGTCGTCGCGACCTCGCGCCACGAGGTCCGGTCCGGATCCGGAATGTGGACCAGACCCCAGATCTCGTCGAGGGTGAGTTCGAGCAATTCGTCCTTGTTCGCCACATGCCAGTAGAGACTGGTCGCTCCCGCATCGAGCTTGGCACCGAGTTTGCGCATGCTCAGTGCGCCGAGTCCCTCGGCGTCGAGCACTTCGAGTGCGGTGGCGACGATCTGCTCGCGGCGCAGTCCGGCCGCCTTCGGCTGGCGCGGCTCGCGGGTCCACACCGAGGAGAACTGCTTTGTCACACGGTCAGCATAATTCTCTCGCACACTGTTCGATTCTATCGTACAGTGTGCGAGTGGAATCGAACGTTGTACGAGATCCTCGCCGTTGGTGGATTCTGGGGGTCCTCTGTCTGTCTCTGCTGGTGCTGATGATCGATGGCACCGTGCTCAATATCGCCATTCCGTCGCTGATCCGGGAACTCGACGCGACGCCGTCGGATATCCAGTGGATCCTCGATGCCTATGTCCTCGTCTTCGCTGGACTGTTGCTCACCGCGGGCAGCCTGTCCGACCGGTTCGGGCGACGGCGCATGCTGGTGCTCGGTCTCGGACTGTTCGGCGCGGCGTCGCTCGCCGCCGTGCTGGCGACCGAGCCGTGGCAGGTGGTCGGTGCCCGCGCCCTCATGGGTGTCGGCGGTTCGCTGCTGATGCCATCGACCCTGTCCATTCTGATGACCACCTTCGCCGAGGACGAGCGGCGCAAGGCGATGGCCGCCTGGTCCACCGTCTCGATGGTCGGCATCGTCCTCGGGCCGACGTTGGGCGGCTTTCTGCTGCAGCACTATTGGTGGGGTTCGGTATTCCTGCTCAATATCCCGGTCGCGGTGCTCGCGATTGTCGCCGCGCTGGTGCTGATGCCGGAATCCACCGGCGAACAGCGGCCGGTCGACCTGGTCGGCGTGCTGCTGTCCATCATCGCGCTCACCTCGACGGTCTACGTGATCATCGAGCGCGACTGGAATATCCCGATGATCGGACTCGCTGTGGTCACGGGACTGGCATTCGTGTTCTGGGAGAGCCGGTCGGCGCATCCGATGCTGCCGCTTGCGGTGTTCCGCAATCGCGACTTCACCGGCACCTGCTGCACACTGCTGCTGATGGTGTTCGGCATGGGCGCGATCATGCTGATGCTCACCCAGTACCTGCAGTTCGTACTCGGCTACGGGCCGATGAAGGCGGGGCTGGCGCTGCTGCCATATGCGGTCGCCGCCGCGGTATGCAACGGTCTCGGTGCCACGCTGGGTAAGAAGCTCAGCAATAAGACGCTCATCGTCGCCGGTCTGCTCGTGATGGGCGGGGCATTCGCGATCCTGGCCGTCGGTACCGGATATTTCGCGGTCCTGGCCAGCATGCTGGTCATGGGGATCGGCGGCGGTCTGGCGGGTCCGGCCGCGTATGCCGCGATCATGAGCGCCATTCCGCTGGCGCATGCGGGCGTCGGCTCGGCCATGAACGACACCCTGCAGCAGGTCGGCATGGCGATCAGCATCGCGATACTCGGTAGCGTACTGGCCGGTGTGTTCACCGCGCACATGCCCGATGACGCACCCGAGGCCGCGCGTGAATCCATCGGCGCCGCATTCCAACTCGGATATATCGAGCCGGCCAAGGAAGCGTTCACCGACGCCATGTCGACCGGCGCCTGGATCAGCGCGGGCTTCAGTATCGCCGCCGCCCTCCTCGGGCTGGCCCTGCTGCGCACGCGTCCCGCGCCGCAGCTCGACACGCCGAAGGAAGTAACCGTGTCATAGCTGACATCGATTTTTCGTTCCGAATCTGCTCGCCTCGCACCGCAGGCTCGGCTAGGCTCCCCTCGACCTCCTTGCCGCGCATACGACTACATTGCACGGGGAGCATCCCGAGCAGCAGAGTCGAGTCTGCGCGGGCGTTTTCGAAAAGCGAATAACGTGATGACGGAATGGAATACCGAATGAAGCTTTGCGATAGCACTGCGGCGGCGATCCTTGTCATCGGTGCCGTGACCCTGGGCGCCGGAGTCTCACATGCCGAGCCGGCGCGGCAGGACATCACCTACTCGGTCAAACTGGTCGACAAGACCGTTGTTGCCAGCGTGCGCGGCGGCACCTTCACCCTGTCCAAGGCAGCGGAGAGCGAACTCGAGGCGGGCGGCGACGGGCGACTGGCCGACAAGGACGGCACGCTGGTCGACAAAGACGGCAAGGCCGCCGATATCGCAGATGTGGTCGATGTCGTCGATCTTGCCGATCCCGACGGCCACGTCGTCCTGACGCTGCCACTGCGGTTCCGGGTCGCCGATACCGATATCCCGGTCAAGCCGTCGCTCGACAAGGACGGCACGGTACTGGAGCTGGCGCCGCAGATGCCCGCCGGACTCGACATCTCCCAGCCACTGGCCGTCAAGCCGGTGGCATCGCTGACCGAAAACCAGCGCGCCCGTAATGAATTCGCCACCCAGTTCGGTCTGGCCACGGCGGTCGGCGGCTTCGTCGGAACCGCCATCGGCGCGGTCGTCGGATGTGTCGCCACCATTGTCGCCGGATGTATCGCGGGCTTGGTCACCGGCGCGACCCTCGGCGGGATCATCGGCACAATTGCGGTGGGCGGGCCGGTCCTGATCGCCTCCGGCGTGGATTACGTCAATACGATGATGGCTCCGGATGGCACCACCCGGTTCGCGGATAAGACGACGACCCTCCAGCCCGCGGCGACCACTCCTGCCGCACCGAGGTAGTTCTGCCGAGCCGGGTCGGGTTGCGGCGGCCCTGGGCACTGCTCGCCGCAACAGACTCGGCGCACGAAATGCGGCGATGCCGAGACGAGTCAGTGGTCGCTCCGGCCTTGCCGCTGGCCGCCGCAGGCTCGCGTGCACAAGGTGGGTGGGCCATGCCGAGCCGAGTCGAGTGGTCGCTCGCCGACCAACATTCGACTCGGCTATACCCGGTCGCCGGCCATCTGAAAAGCCAGCGACTGTCCCGCCGCGCGTAACGGTTCGGTGGAGTGCAGGGTGCGGCTCAGAATGAACGCGCCCTCGAGTGCGCTCAACAGCGCGAAGCCGAATCGGCGTGCCTCGGCGGGGTCCAGTCCGCGACGGGTGAAGTAGTCGGTGCATTCGCGCACCCATAAATTGACGACCTCGGCCGCGACCTCACGCAACGCCGGCTCGCTGTCCGCGATTTCACCCGCGATCGTGACGACCGGGCACATATTGACCCACCCGGCCCGCTCCATCTGTTCGGCCGCTTCGGCGAAGGCGGCGGGCACCGCCGCGCGCAGGTCCTCGTGCGGATCGAATAGTAGTGGCAGCAACTGGATGTAGGCCGCACCCGCCGCACGTAGCGCCTCGGCGGCGATCTGCTGCTTGCCTTCCGGAAAATGGTGGTACAGCGAACCCATCGGCGCCTGCGCCAGCTCGCTCACCTGCTTGACGGTCGTGACGCCGTAGCCCTGACGGCGCATCAGCTCGGCCATAGCGGTCCGGATCCGCTCCCTGGTTGACATCGCTGCATCCACGCCGTAAGACTAGAGCATACGCTCTAGAGCGACTACTCTAGCGGAGGTTCGCCGATGCCAACTGTCGAAATAGCCGCCGGTCGAATCGACTACGTCGAACGCGGCGCGGGACCCGCGGTGGTGCTACTACACGGGTTGCTGATGAACCACACCCAGTGGGATCAGGTAATCGGCTTGCTGCCCAACGGCTTTCGCTATGTACTGCCCGACCTGCCGCTCGGCGCGCACGCGACACCGATGCATCCCGACGCCGATCTGTCACTGCGCGGACTGAACCGGATCATCGCCGATTTCCTCAGCGCACTGGATCTGCGCGATGTCACACTGGTGCACAGCGACTGGGGTGGCGGACTGTTCCTCACCGCATACGGTCTGGATGAGCGCGTCGGCCGGATCATCGCACTCCCCTGCGAGGCGTTCGACAACTTCCCGCCGGGCCTGCCGGGGAAGATGGTCGCCATCGCGGCAGCGCTGCCCGGCGGCATTCCGTTCGCCCTGCGGCAGTTGCGAATTCGCTGGCTACGCAATTCGCCGCTGATGATGGGCTGGATGGCACGCAGGCCGCTGCCCGACGCTCTCGTACACGACTGGACCGAGCCCGCATTGCGCGATAAGGCGATTCGGCGGGATCTGCTGAAGTATGCGAAGTCCGGTTTCCCGAAGCCCGAACTCGTCGCGAATACCGAGGCGCTGCGACGGTTTTCCGGCGACGCACTGATCCTGTGGTCATCCGCGGGCAAGGTCATGCCGCGCGCGCACGGCCGCAAGCTGGCCGAATTGCTTCCGAAGGGCCGATTGGTCGAAATCGACGACGCCTACGTCCTGTCCATGCTCGACCGTCCGGAAGCCGTGGCCGCGGCCATGTCGCCCTTCCTGACCGGCGCGAACGCATCGGCGGTAGCGCGCAACCGCACGCCGGAGCACTGACGCGCTCACCCGCAGAAAGCCGCGTCTACCAGGTCATCCATGATGGGCTTGTAGCCGAAGCCGAACAGGGGTGGGAGTTGGTTGAGGCTGATGGTTATCGACCGGGTGGGGGTGTAGCCGCCGAAGACGAAGAAACCGTCCATGGCGCCGCCGTGGCTCCAGATATCGATACCGCAGGAGTTGATACGGCGGAAGATGCCGAGGCCGACCTCACTGGGTAGCGCCGGGTCCATGGTCTGGATGGTGTGCAGCATTTCGGCGAGTTCGGATGGGCGAAGCAGTTTTCCGTCGAGCAGGTCACTGAAGAAGCGGTTCAGGTCGGCGCCGGTGGAGATGAGCGCGCCATCGGCCAGGCCCCAGCCAGGGTCGATATCGGTGATGTCGACCCGGATGCCGTTGACGATCTGATATGCGCGCGGGTGTGGACCGCGAATCACGTTCTCCCCTGGAAATGCGGGCCAGTAGGTGTCGTGCAGTTCCAACGGAATCAGGATCCGATTGGTCACCTCGACCGCTACCGACCGTCCCGTGACCTGCTCGATCAGCTTTCCGGCCAGCAGGTAATCGGTATTGGAGTAGCCGAACCTCGAACCGGGCGGGAACCGCGCGGGCGTATCCAGGCTGAGTCGGATCAGCTCATCCGGGGTTCGGTACTGCTGCAATGCCTCGGGAGACCCGAGGTTCAAGTGAACGAGATAGTCCGGAATACCGCTGGTGTGCTGCAGCAGATTACGGACGGTGATCAGATTCCCGTCGCCGCCGGGACCGCGCACCACACCGGGCAGATAGCGCTCGACCGGATCGTCGAGCTGAATTCGCCCCTCCCCCACCAACTGCAGCACCACGGCCGCCACGAATGTCTTGGTATTGCTCGCGATCCGGACCTGCGCGTCATCCGGAAACGCGGCGCCGGTCACAATATCGCCGACACCGCTGTTGATCTGAGTCGCGTCGCCGTTGGCGGTGACGATCAGCTGCGCACCTGGAACGGTAGCCAGACGGACCAGGTCATCCAGCCGGGCCTGCAGCCCGTAAAGGCGTACCGGGACCGGTTGGGCCGAGGTCGCCCCGATAGTCGTCAGCACCGAAATCATCAGTGCGGCAACTAAAGCCGTCGTTACCTTGAAGTACCGCATCCGTCCTCCTTCGCCACGGCCCTTGGCCGATACTTCGGTGCAGACGGTGCTGGCCGCATGGGTTCCCTTCGGCGCGAAGGAGACTGCGGCGCGGGCGCGTCGTCGGTCGGTGTGTCCGCGCGGATCAGCCGCTGTAGGACACATGCGGTGTCCAGTCGTCGAGGGGACGGACGGCGGCGGCGTGCAATGCCGCGGCGACCCGCTCCCGAGTGAATGCCCCCTCCCCGAGCACTCCATTGATCTGCACCGCGACGGCACGGAAACCCTCGGGTGCCAGAGTGGTGTCCAAGCTGGTGACGAGATTGCGCGCCGCCGCCTTCTGCACGCCGAGCGAGGCCGCCTGATTCCATGGTCTATCCGCGGCCGCGCTCCCCGTGACGAGCACGCGCGCACCCTCGGCGAACAACGGCCGCGCGGCCTGCACGGCGGGCAGCAGCGCCGCGGCGCCGATCGTGAAGTCCTCGATCAGCTCCGCGACCGTCAACCGCAACGGATCCGCCTCCCGGAAGATGCTCGGGTTGAAGTGCAGCACATCGATCCGTCCGTGCCGCTCGCCCACCTCGGTCACCACACGAGTGATATCGGCGGGATCCGCCAGATCAACACCGACGCCTTCGGCATCGAAACCTTCGCCCAGCAATTCCTTCGCCAACGGTTCCGCCTCGGCAACCAGGCGACAAGCCAGCACCACTACATATCCGTCGCGCGCGAAAAGACGGCCGACAGACAACCCGATGCCGGGACCGGCACCGAGGACGAGCAGTACGGGAGCAGTCATGTATACGAGACTAGATCGTCAAATCTGCGCAGGTCACAATGTCCGATTCTTGCCTGCCCGGAACGGAGTCGGTAACACTGGAAAGGTTGAGCAAACCCCTTCGAGTGACCTGCAAGCAGTCACTGGCGAGTGCAACCAGTCGGTAACGGGCATGACCCGGACGTGCGCTGTGTCGAATGACTCGAGATGAAAGCTGAGGCGGCGAGAATGATCCGGCACCTAGGCCGCCGCCATGGATGACGACACCGTCGAGATCCCCAGAATCAGCGAGCCCAGCCGCGCCAGACACCGACGAGCAACAACCGAACCCCATCGCGGGCGCAAAGCAGCCAAGATCACGGCGCGGGTCCTGACAGCGCTGGCCGCGCTCGCCGTGCTGTCCGGCACCGGATTCGCCTGGTCGGCCAAGAACGAATTCGATAGCGGCTTCACCCATACCGACGCGATCGGCAAGGACGCGCCGCACTCACTCGGCGGCGACCTGAATATCCTGCTGATCGGCCTTGACACCCGCAAGGATCTCGACGGCAAGGATTTGCCCAAGGAAATCCTGGACCAGCTGCACGCCGGCGACGGTGACAACGGTGGCTACAACGCGAATTCCCTCATCCTGCTGCATATTCCTGCGGATATGCACAAAATCGTGGCCTTCTCCATCCCGCGCGACGACTACGTCGCGGTCTCCGGCATTCCGGGCTACGACCACGCCAAGATCAAGGAGGCCTACGGGCTGAAGAAGGCCGCCACCGAGACAAAACTGGAAAACTCGGGCATGAAGGACAAGGTGGCCCTGGAGCGGGCGGGCCGCGAGGCGGGACGGGCATCCATTGTGCAGACGGTGCGCAACCTGGTCGGCGTCCCCATCGACCGCTTCGCCGAAATCTCACTCGTCGGCTTCTACGACCTGGCCGATAAGCTCGGCGGCGTCGATGTCTGTCTCAACCACGCAGTCGACGACAGCTACTACTCCGGCGCCGTCTTCCCCGCGGGTCCGCAGCACCTCGATGCCGCCAACGCGCTGTCGTTCGTACGCCAACGCCACGGATTGGAGAACGGCGACCTCGACCGCACCCACCGCCAGCAGGCCTTCCTCACCTCGGTCGCCAAATCGCTGAAGGACACCGGCACGCTGACCAACTTGAGCAAACTCTCCGGACTCATGGACGTGGCGCACCGCGATATCGTGCTGTCCGACGGCTGGAACCTGCTCGACTTCGCCCGCGACCTCGGCGCGGCCGGCTCGATTTCGGTCGAATTCCGGACGCTGCCAGTGCTGCGCTACGACAATATCGACGGTCAGGACGTCAATATCGTCGATCCGGCGGCCATCAAGAAGGAAGTGCGCGCCGCCTTCGGTATCGAAACCGCGCCGACCACCTCGACACGCAACCCGACCAGCATCGTCGATGTCAACAATGCAAGCGGATACACCGGCCGGGCCGCTCAGCTCTCCGCCGCACTCACCAAGCGCGGCTATCCGGCGGGCACCTTGGCCACCAGTACCCGCACCAACGGCGTGACCTCCACCATCACCTACGGCACCGGTACCGAGGCCGATGCCACGCAGTTGGGCGAGCTCCTCGGCCTCACGCCGAGCGCATCACCGAATGTCGAACCCGGCCACATCGCCGTGGTCGTCGGCAGCGATTTCACCATGCCGACCGAACTCGTGCCGACCACCGGCGCGACCCCGACCACCACCTCCGCCGTGCCCGCACCCGATGCGGGCAAGCCGGTCGCGACCACAATCGGCAGCAGCGTGCCCTGCGTCAACTGATGCCGGGTATCCGCGCAGGTCACACCCGCAGCGGCGAAGTAGGCCCGAAATGGCCGGTAAACTACGGCACGGGCCAGTACGTCGCAGGTGCACCGCAGGGAACGCACGGCGCAACACAGGAGAGTCATGTCGAGTCGCCGCTTCCGCTGGAGAGCAGCTGCGGGTTTTGCATTGGTGATGACGTTGCTTATCGCCGGATGTTCCTCGAAGTCGGAAGCTCCGACTACCAAGGCCGGACCGCCGCCGCCCGCGATCGTCATCACTCCCGGCGGCGGCAATAATGTCGACCCGCTCGCGCCGGTCGAGGTGACCGCGAACGACGGCATGCTGACCTCGGTGTCGCTGACCAATGAGGCAGGCCGCTCGATCGAGGGAATCTATACCCCGGACAAGACGGTATGGAAGCCCTCCGAACCGCTCGGTTACGGGCACACCTACACGATCAGCGCCGAAAGTCTCACCATTACCGGTCGCGTCGGGCCGACCACCTCGACCTTCAGCACGCTGGCGCCGAACAACCAGACCAAGGTCTATCTGACCACCACCGGCGGCACCCCGCTGGCCGACGGCGGCACCTTCGGTGTCGGCACCGTGGTCGTCGCACACTTCGACGAGGATGTTCCGGATAAGGCCGTCGCGGAGAAGCGACTCTCGGTGACAACCAATCCGCCGGTCGAGGGTTCCTGGTATTGGCTCGACAAGCGCAACGCGCACTGGCGGCCGCAGCAGTACTTCGCACCGGGCACCAAGGTGACCGTCGCGGCGAATATCTACGGCGCGGATCTCGGCGGCGGTCTCTACGGCCAGGAAGACAGCAAGACCACCTTCACCATCGGCCCGTCACACGTCTCCATCGCCGACGACAACACCAAACAGGTACAGGTCTTCGAGAACGGCAACCTGATCCGCACCATGCCGACCTCGATGGGGATGGGTGGCAGCGAGGTCATCGCGGGTAAGACGCTGACCTTCTGGACCCAGCCGGGCATCTACACCGTGATGGACAAGGGCAATCCGGTGATCATGGACTCCTCCACCTACGGCCTGCCGGTCAATTCCCGGCTCGGCTACAAGGAGGCCATCGGCTGGGCCACCCGTATCAGCACCGACGGCATCTATCTGCACCAGCTCGATTCCACGGTCTGGGCGCAGGGCAGCCAGAACCTCTCGCACGGCTGTCTGAACCTGAGTGGCGCGAATGCCCAGTGGTTCTACAACTTCGCGATTCCGGGCGATGTGGTTGAGGTCCGCAATACCGGCGGCGCACCGCTGCAGGTCTGGCAGAACGGGGACTGGGGCGTGTCGTGGGATGAGTGGGTCCAGGGCAGCGCGCTGCACTGAGCCTTTGCAGCGCACAGCGCTGAGCTTCTGTGGGCCACACCGGAATTTCCGGGCGAAAGTGTCCGGTGTGGCAGAATCGTCGGCATTATGACCGTCTTGACCAGCGCTTCTCCGGACCGATTGCCACGCGGGCCGCATCGCTTGACCCGAGACGAGGTCGTGACGTCACAGCGCGAGCGGCTATTTCTCGCCGCATTGGAGGCGGTCGCCGAACTCGGCTACGGCCCGACCACCATCACCGATATCGTCGGCCGGGCCAGGGTGGCCCGGCGCACGTTCTACGGGCTGTTCGAGAGCAAAGAGGAATGCTTCACCGCCGCTTTCGATTTCGCGGTCGATGTCATCACCCGTGAACTCGACCGGGTGGTCGCGGAGTCCGGTGCGGACACCTTCGTCGAGTTGGTGCGCACGACACTGCAGACATATCTGGAATTCCTGGCCGCCGAGCCTGCCGCAGCGCGTGCGCTGCATATCGAAACCCTTGCCGCCGGACCGGGACTCATCGCCCGCCGGGCCCGCACGCACCGCATGTTCGGCTACCGCATGGTGGCCGCGGCCCGAATCGGCGTGCGCGCGGGCGAAGTTCGCGCCGAACCCGATCCCGGACTGATCGATGTGCTGCTCGGCGGCATCGACGATCGAGTCCGGGCCACCTTGATCGAATCCGGGCCGCAGGAGCTACCGGCCTTGGCGCCCACACTGACTCGCGCCGCGTTGGTCTTGCTCGGCTCGGGCCCGGCCTGATTCACCAGCCCGGCTCACCGTCGACCGGAATGTTCACCCAGCTCGGCTGATTCGGGTCCAGCTCGAGGTGTTGCGGCCGCAACCCGCTCTCATTCAGCAAGGGGCGCAACGGAAGACTGCTCGGGAAGTTTCCGGCGAAGATGTCGACGCGCAGCCGGTGACCGGACTGCAGTACGCCGTCGGTGGCGAACATGCCGATATCGATGACCGTCGGCTGGCCGGGCACGATCGGTTCGCGGGTGTCCAGGGTCAGGTAGGGGTAGGGGTCGGTGTAGTCGCCGTTCGCCGAGCGGGTGGACTTGCTCTCGTCGACCGCGCGCAGGGACGCGGTGCGCTGACCGTGCGTCCATTGGGTCGAACGTCCGTCCGGCGCAACATCGTTCAGGGTCACGGTCCAGTAGCCGTCGGTGGTATCGAGGACCGTGTCGAGGTGTATCGCGATCGGGCCGGAGATCTGCGTCGGTACGGCGACCGGCGCGCTGGTGAAGGTCAAACCGTTGGTCTCGGCGATCCTCGAATCTTTCGTGCAGATATCCGGGAGCGGCAGGATGCCCGCCGTGCCCTGTGCACCGTCACGCGAGCAGAGCGTGGTCAGGCCGGGCGCGATCGAAACCCGCGCGGGACCGCCCGGAGCGACGGTGAGGCTGCCGTCGTAGGCGCTGCCCGGTGCGGTGCCCGAGGCCGCCGCATTCAGATACATACGGCGGTAATCCATATCGGGCCGCGGGAAGGCCGAGGTGTGGGTCCAGCCGCCACCCTGCTGCCACAGGGTGACCTGGTCGTAGTCATCGATGCCGTTGTCGATGCCCTTGAGCCACTTGTCGAACCATGCGCGCTGCAAGACATCCAGGGCCGCCGGACCGCCGGCATCACCCATGCCCGAGCCGGTGGTGATGTGATAGTTGTTGTCCATCACCAGTTTCTTCTGGCTGTCCGGTACCTCGATCGCGTTGTAGACCCGCGGTGAGGAGTAGGCGAAGATGTCCTGCCAACCGCCGTAGACGAAGGTCGGCACGTCGATGCGATCGGGATGGCCGATCCAGGCGGTGCGCAACGGACTTCGATCGTCGAGCACCGAATGCATCTCGGGCGGAATCTGATCCATGCTCTGCGTGCCCAGCGCCATGATGATCATATTGAAGAAGGTGAACGGATCACGGACCCGGTCCGCCAGCCAGGTCCAGTCGAACTTGCCTGCCAGCATGGACACCACATCGGGAATCAGTTTGGAACCGTCGACGGCGAGCAGCCATTCCGGAATGAACCCGATACCGAGGGCGCCACCGGGCGCGGCCACATCGCGAATCAGGTCGCTGCCCGGCACGATCGGGAAGATCGCCCGCAGCGCGGCGGGTCTGCGCTCCGCGGTCTGCAACTGGTTGATCGCCGAATAGGAGATGCCGCTCATCCCGATCTTGCCGTTGGACCAGGGCTGCGCCGCCGCCCAGTCGACGACCTCGACGCCGTCCTGCTGCTCGCGCTCACCGAAAACCTGCCAGGTGCCCTGGGAGAAGCCGGTGCCGCGCACGTCGACGACCACCTGGGTGTAGCCGCTCTGCACCAGTTTGCGATCCACGGCGAAGGTGCGCGCGGTGCCGCCCGCCAATGCCTGGGCCAGATCACTGATCCCGCTCAGGCCGTAGGCGGAGAGATCGAAGCTGTGCAGTGCCTGCATCAGCGGCTCCGCCAAGCCGGGGATCGCCAACACCGAGTCGGCGATATTCGCCACCAGCTTGGTGTAGGGCGTGAGATTCACGATGGTCGGCGTCGGCTCGACGATCGGCTGGCCGGACGCATCGGCCGGGTGGTACACATTCGCCTTCAACACCGTGCCGTCACTCATGGTGATCGGGACATCCCAATCGATGTAGACGTTCGGATACTGTTGTGGCCCTTGATGAATCGCGGTGAGCTGCGCATCGAGGCCCAGGGTGGCCTTGGTCGGCGCGGCCGCGACAACGGCTCCGGCAAACACGGTGAAGGTGGCTATCGCGGCGGCCACTGCCTTAATCGGACGTCGACGTCGGATCATGTTTGCCAAACCCTCCCGGCAATGAGGAACTACCCCGTTCCCATCAACGAGTGGGTACAGTAACGTGCATCACCGTTGGCACGCAACCATGACTCGCACCAGCGTCCTGTACAGCACACCTCGGCGTGCGGACCAGTGTTAAGTTGTCAGGCATTCTCCCGAACCGGCTGCGCGGCAAGCGGACCCACATCAAGCAAGCGCGATATCCGATCGCTGGTACAGCGGGACGAATACGCTGGTGCGGTGGCGGCGCTTCGTGATGGTCCACGGCCGACCGGGCGCGGTCATGGCCGCCGGCTCCACATAGGTCGGACTCGCGCCGAGGCAGATATGGCGACCGCCGCCGAACCAGAGCTGCCGGCCTTACCCAACCGCGTGTCAGGGCCTTCCGGTATCCCAGTCCTGTGGGCGGATGCGACGCCGGTCGAGTCGGACGCTGAATGTTCCACCCGGCCAGGTCAGGGTGTTGGTGCCATCCTCATCGATGAAGTAGCTGGTGCATCCGCCGGTTGACCACACCCGGGTGCCGAGCAGTTTTCGTGCGCGGGTGACCCATTCGCGCTCGGCCCGTTCGGACGGGCTGTAGCGGCGAATCCCCTTGGTCCGCATATGCTCGATCGTCCTGGCGATCAGCTTCGTCGTGGGTTCGATGGCCTGGAACTGCGAGGTGTGCGGCAGCGCCGTATTCGGTCCGGTGACCGCGAACAGATTCGGCAGTCCGGCGAAGGCGATACCGCGGTAGGCACGGAAACCATCGCGCTGGAACTTCTTTCGCGTCGAGGTCGCCGCGGTGCGGAACTCCGGGAAATGCGCGATGGAATCCTGGACGTGGAATCCGGTGGCCCACACGATCGCATCGACCTCGTGCAACTCACCGTCGGCGGTGCGGATACCGGTCGCGGTGATCTCGGTGATCTTCTCCGTGCTCAGTCGCACATTCGGGCGGGTGAACGAGCGGTAGTACTCGTCGGAGACCATCGGTCGCTTACAGCCGAACGCGTAGTCGGGCGTGAGTTTGCGCCGCAACTCGGGATCGGGAACCTGTTCGGCGAGCACCTTGCGGACGACCCACTCGTAGACCGAAACCAGCCGGGGATGGAATTCGGCGAAGTGCATGGCCTCCAGAAACAGGAAGACCAATCCCCTCGCCGCCAGCCGAATCGGCGGTGCCGTGCGCAGTATCGTGCGCACGGTCCGCGGAATCGGCCGGTCCAGACGCGGAATCACCCATGCGGGGGTGCGCTGGAACGAGACGAGCTCACGCGCCGTCTTCGCGAGTGCGGGCACGATTTGCACCGCACTCGCCCCGGCGCCGACCACCGCGATGCGCTTGCCCGTCGATTCGAACGACGGGTCCCACTTGCTCGAATGCATCTGTGGCCCGGTGAAATCGGTGCGTCCCGGAATATCCGGAATTGCCTCGGCGTGCAGGGAGAAGTACCCCATGACCACGGCGCGGGCCCGGACCAGTCTGCCGTCGCTCAGCCGCAGCACCCACAGTTCGGCATCGTCGTCGAAATCCGCCTCGGCCACATCACTGTTCAGCTGCACATGCCGTCGCAGATCGAAGCTGTCGACGACCTTCTCGGTGTAGGCACGCAATTCGGGCTGGGTCGCGTACACACGGGTCCAATCCGCGTTCGGCGCAAAGGAATACGAGTACAGCACCGATGGCACATCCACCGCGCAGCCGGGATAGACGTTATCGCGCCAAGTGCCGCCGACGGCGTCGGATCGCTCGAGGACGACGAAGTTGTCATTGCCGAGACGGCGCAGGTTGACCGCCACGCCGAGCCCACTGAAGCCCGAGCCGACAATCGCCACATCGTAATTCGACATTGCAGTCATCCGGCCAGCGGCGCGTGGTCCGGCAGAAGCAGTTCGGTGAGCTCATCGAGGGCGGCATCCATGGCACCGGTCAGATACGACATCGGCGGCAGCTTGTCCTGCGCACCGAGGACACCGAAATGCAGCCCGCCCGAGTAACCGATGCAGGTGAAGTTCAGCGGGTTGCCGTGCATGAGCAGCGAGATCGGATAGATCGTCTCGAGCCGAGCGCCGTTCCAGTACAGCGGATTCCGCGGTCCAGGCACATTGGAGATGCCCATGGGATGAGAGGCGGCGGTATTCGTGAAACCGAAGCTGAGTCCGAGTATCCACGGCAGGGTGACCGCGAGCCCGTAGCCGATGACCTCGTTCGGAGCCATCTCGCCCATATGCTGTTTCGCGGCACGGATGTAGTACTTGACCGCACTCAATCGGTCGCGCGGATCGGCGATATCGGTGGCGAGCGCGGTGAACATCATCCCGGCACGGGTGCCGGCGCGAGCGTCGTCCTCCGCGCGCAGATCGGTGGGCACGCCCGCGGTCAACGACTCTTCGGGCAATGTCGCGTGTTCGGTCAGGTAATCGCGCAACGCGGTGCTCACCAGGTACAGCACGATGTCGTTGATCGTGCAGTCGCCCGCCTTCGCCAAGCGCTTGAACAGCGCCAGATCGTAGCGACGCCTGGACAGCTCGCGGGCTCCGGTAATGGTGCCATCGAGAATGGTTGCCGGTTGCTGATATGCCTTCTGTGCCATCGTCTTATCGCCGCGGGCGCGCCGGAAGGCATCACGTGCGGCGGATCCGACACCGCGCAACAAGGCCAGGACGCCGGTCAGCACAGCACGGAATGGATTCGCCTCGGCCGCAATGGCTTGCGCGGAGTCGGCCGCCGGGCGCACCGTGAACAGGTCCGGCACATCGCGAGCGGCGGCATCCTCGGTGAATGTGTCGGTGAACAGCCGCATGGCCGATGCGCCGTCGAGGAGGCTGTGGTGCACCTCGAGCAGGAGCGCGAAACGGTCCTGGGCCAGCCCCTCGATGACGTGCAATTCCCATGGCGGACGGCTCATATCGAGCTGCTTGCGGTGGATCGATGACACGAGTTCGGTCAACTGATCCTGGCTGCCCGGCTCCGGCAGCGTCCACTCCCGGATGTGCTCGCTCAGATCGATATCGTCGACCGCACGCACCAGCGCCGCGACACCCGGCGGCGGGAACTTCAGCGGGCGGAAGTTCCACGGTTGCGGCAGGCTCGCCGGTGCGTCCAACCCGGCTCGCCACTGCCGCAGGAACTGCGCCGCCCCGCCCTCGGGCGCGGTGAATTCCAGCAGGAAGGCGATATGCATGGGCATATCGGGCGATTCGAGCGACAGCCAGACGCCGTCGGTCGCGGTCAGTCGATGCAATGACATCTACATCCTTACCCTCGGGCGATCGAGCGACCCGAGTGTGCTCGGCGAATGGGGTCGTCAGGACGCGGCGGCGGTGCGCCGTCGGATCAGTTCGAGTTCGAGATCGATGGGGATGACGGCGAAGTGGAAGCGATCCTTCGGCCCCTGCGCGCCCGCGGGCAGGCGCACCTCGAAGTTGCGGCAGACCATGCCGGTCACATTCTTGATCTCCAACATCGCCAACCCGCGCCCCGGACAGAACCGCGGACCGGCCCCGAACGGTGTGGAAACCTCGGGCCGATGGGTGCCGTGCTCGGTGCGCAGCCAGCGATCCGGGTCGAAGCGCAACGCATCCTCGAAGTTCTGCTCCTGCAGGCTCGCATGCTGCACATTGACGATCACCCAGGCGCCCGCCGGGATACGCACACCATCGATCGTGGTGTCGGCGATGGCCTCGAGTCCGACGATCGGGGTCGTCGGCCGCATCCGCATCGATTCGGCGACAACGGCTTCCAGATACGGCTGTCGGTCCAGTGCCGAGGGGATTTCGGTGACCTCCTCGCGAATCCGTTCCTGCACAGCCGGATTGCCCGCCAAGTGGTAGAGCAGCCAGGCCATGGCATTGCTTGTCGTGTCCTGACCCGCGATGAGGATGGTGAGCGCCTCGGCGAACAGCTCGTCATCGGTGAAGGAGGTGCTGCCGTCCTGTGCCAACAGGAATGCCTCGATGAAATTGGTCGGCGCCGGGGGCAGATTCGCGCGGGCCCGGCTGATCACACCGTTGAGATCGGTACGCAGCGCGGCCAGCGCGCGCTCCAGCGCCCGGTCGTTCGGAAGTTTGACATAGCGCCAGTACGGGAGCGGGCTGTTGATCCGCCGGTTGATGAGCGGGAAGATCAGCTCCAGATGCCGCTGGATGATATCGCCGGACTGTTCGATGGTGTTGATGTCGTAGTCGAAGGTCAGCTTGGCGGTGGCATCCACCGTGTAACGGGTCAGATCGGCGCGAATATCCTTGGGCGACCCCTGTTCCCAGCGCCGTTGCAGCCGTCCGGTGATCGTCTCCAAGGTGGGGTGGAAGCTGCGCAGATGCGCGGCATTGAAGGCGGGCATGGCCAGCTTCCGACGCAACCGCCAAGCCTCGCCCTCCAGCGAGAACAGTCCGTTGGAACCCATCTCGTCCATGACCGATTCGATCGCCGACTGCCGCCGGAACCCACCGGGGCGGTCCCGAAAGATCTCACGGTTCAGATCGGGATCGCTCACGACGACAATGTGTCGCCCCGGCATCTTCAACTGGTAGAGCGGGCCGTACTCATCGCACCACTGGTCGAACTGACGGTGCAGCAACGAGGGCCGCATCTGCGGGAGATTCCCCAGCAACGGCCACCGGCTCGGTC
Organism: Nocardia sp. NPDC052112; assembly: GCF_040680135.1. Classification (NCBI taxonomy): domain Bacteria; kingdom Bacillati; phylum Actinomycetota; class Actinomycetes; order Mycobacteriales; family Nocardiaceae; genus Nocardia; species Nocardia sp. NPDC052112. Next base: position 114,210 of record NZ_JBFAWD010000014.1, read on the forward strand.
CAGGGAGGTCATCCACGGTCTTGGCGAGTGCGATCGAGACGGACAAACTGGCGCCTAACGTCGAAAGGAAGCGGTGGAGTCTCGGCGGTTAAAAAAGGCGCGAGAAACTGGTCTCGAGTCACAAAGAAAGGTCCGCCGTGTTTCTTCATGAATGCGACCGATGTCGCAGAGGGTGCGGCAATAACGACAGCCTCCCCGCGGTCGAAACATTTGGCTGGACCGTACGGGACGGCCTGCCGCCAAGAATGCCGAGGCGGGCGATGACTCAGCGCGAACAATGGCGACCGTAGCCAGCGTGCGCGGGCGATGTCAACCCTCACGATCAGCACCATCCGACTTTTCGCAGGTAGCGAAAGAATAGTGAGGAACGCAACAGTACCCTACCCGGGGGCATAGATCTGAAACAGGGCCTAGTCGCTGATGATGTAGCGAAATGCGCTATCCCCCAACATCCCCCGCCGGACGGTGCGCCATCGCGCCCACTGCGGACGCAATGTTTCGACAGGAAAACCACATGTTATTCGGGATTGGCGAATCGCGGCTATACTCTGCCCGTACCGGTCGGATATCCGGGTTCGATCCGCATGCGCCAGTTATTTCCGGGACTGCGGACGAGAATTCGTCCGGTCATGGGTTCACGAGGAGACACAATGCAAGTTTTCGGCAGCTGGAACCACCTGTTCGGAAAGGTGAGACCAGCAGTCGCCACGGCCGCGATGACGCTCGCGGCCAGCGCCGCAATCACCGGGCAAGCGAGCGCCGATCCGGCGGCGGACATCCACTACGTAGCTCTCGGCGATTCCTTCGCCGCTGGCGCGGGCGTATTTCCGCAAACCGAGCTCGCCACCTGTTCGCGCTCCGCGGTCAACTACCCGGCGCTGGTCGCGAAGGAGCTCGGCGTCGCGTCCTTCAAGGACGTCACCTGCGGTGGGGCCACACTGGACGACCTGACGAGCCCGCAGCGCGGCGTCGTCTCCGGAACCGCCGCGCCACAGTTCGATGCACTCACACCGGACACCACCCTGGTGACAATGACCATGGGCGGCAACGATATCGGCCTGGCATCGCAGGCCCTACGGTGCGGAAATCTGCTGCCGGAGCCCTACGGCACGTCATGCGCGGACACCTTCACCGCGAACGGCACCGACACTTTCGCGGAACGGACCAAGGCCCTGGCACCCGGCTACGGCAACGCGATCGATGAGATCCGCTCGCGTGCCCCCGAAGCCACGATCGTGATCGTCGGGTACCCGACCGCCGCACGCGCGGGCGCCTGCCCGGAACAACAGCCCACATGGCCGCGCGATGCCGACTACCTCCAGGGCGTGCTGGTCGATCTCAATGCCCTACTGCACAATGTCGCCGCGGCACACGGCGCGATCTTCGTCGACACCGCCGCCTCCAGCATCGGACACGACATGTGTGCCACACCCGACCAGCAGTGGATCAACGGGCTGATCCCCTCGCTGTCGACGCCCTCCTTCGTTCCTCTGCACCCCAACACCTTTGGCGAAGAGAACATCGCACAGCAGGTTGTCGCCACACTGCGGTGAAACCCCGGCCATCGGGCGGGGCAATGCACCGCGCCGCCTCTCTATCACTGCTCTGATTTCTATCAACACTAGAGCTAGCATTGATAGCAAGTCGACGCGCCGAAACCGCCGCTGCCAACGGCGATTCGCTAGTCTGCGAACAATGGACGCAGCAGAAGAACGCACCGCATGAGACGGGCCCAGGGCCGGGCCGGTCACGAGGATCGACGCCGGGCAATCCTGGAGGCGGCCCTGGAGGTTTTCGCGGAACGCGGCTACCAGGGCGCGACCATCGCGATCGTCGCGGAGCGGGTCGGGTTGAGCCAGCAGGGCGTACTGCACTACTTCCCCAATAAGCAGGCACTGCTGGCGAATGTGCTCGCGTTGCGTGATCAGAACGACCTCGACGTCCTGCTTGCCACCGCACAGGGGCATGCGACAACCCTGAACTTCCTGGCCGAACTGGTGGAACGCAATGCCGAGCGGCCCGGAATAGTCCAGTCGTTCACGGTGCTCGCGGCAGAGAGCGTCACTCAGGACCATCCCGCGCGCGCCTACTTCGTCGAACGGTATGCACAGGCCAGGGAGATGCTGACGGCCCTGCTGGAGCGCGACCTCGGCGGCGATCCGCCGCGCGGCATCTCACAGCGGGATGCCGCCGTATTGCTGATCGCGGTCCTGGACGGATTACAGCAGCAGTGGTTGCTGTCACCGGATGATGTCGATATGCCCGCGCTACTGCGCAAATTCCTGCAATTGATCCGGCCGGACAGCGGCTCGAGTTGATAACGTATCGATAACATTCCCTACTGATTACTAGGTAGATCGACCATACTTCGAGGTAGCCGCCCGCGCGTCCTACGAACAAGGGAGTCGACCGATATGGCGAATCACCGAGCCGACCGCGAGGCAGTGGTCGAAAAGGCATTGGCGGCACTGGATCTGGATGCCCGCTGCCACCTGCTCGCCGGTCAGGACATGTGGTCCCTGCCCGCGATTCCGGAGATCGGACTGGCCGCCATCGTGATGTCCGACGGTCCGATCGGTGTGCGCGGCGTGCATTGGAGTCCGGAGGACCCATCGATCGCCCTGCCGAGCCCGACCGCGCTGGCCGCCACCTGGGATCCACCCCTCGCCCGGCGGGCCGGACAGCTGCTCGCGCAGGAGGCCCGGCGCAAGGGCGTGCACATGCTGCTTGCTCCGACACTGAATCTGCATCGAAGTCCGTTGGGTGGCAGGCATTTCGAGTGCTACTCCGAGGATCCGCTGCTGACCGGGGCCATCGGCGCGGCCTATGTGACCGGCGTGCAGGAGGGTGGTGTGGCCGCGACACCCAAGCATTTCGTGGCCAATGATTCCGAGACCGACCGATTCACCGTCGATGTGCGGGTATCCCGGCGGGCCCTGCACGAGCTGTATCTTGCGCCGTTCGAAACCGTGGTCGAACAGGCCGAACCGTGGGCCCTGATGGCGGCGTACAACAGCGTCAACGGCGTCACGATGACCGAGCACAATGCCTTGCAGAACGAAATCCTACGTGCTCGTTGGGGTTTCGACGGCGCGATCGTCTCGGACTGGACGGCGGCCCGCAATACCGTAGGCGCGGCTACCGGCGGAACCGATATTGCGATGCCTGGACCGCAGACCGTCTTCGGACACGCCCTCGCGGAAGCGGTTCGCGCGGGCCGGATTCCGGACGACACCGTCGCGCAGATGGCACGGCATGTGCTTCGGCTGGCCGCCAGGGTCGGCGCATTGGCCGCAGCACCACCGGAAGTCACCACGCTACCCGCGACGATCGACGGCGCTGCGCTGGCTCGCGAGATCGCCCGTCGCTCGATTGTGCTGCTGCGCAACGAGAGCGGCGCACTTCCGCTCGGCAAGATCGGCCGCATCGCGCTGATCGGCCAAACCGCCGACCAGCCGAGAGCGCTCGGCGGCGGTAGCGCCCAGGTCTTTCCGCCGCATACCGTCTCACCGCTCGAGGGCCTGCGAGCCGTGCTCGATGCGGATACCGAACTGGTCTATGCCGTCGGTGCGGATCCGCGAATCAAGATTCCCGCCGCCAAGGAGGGCTTCGAGCTGCGGGTCCAACTGTACGGCGCGGCTGACCGTCTACTCGGCGAGCATCCGCTGCCGGAGGCCACGATCGAGTGGATCGGTGAGTTCCCGGACGGTATCGCGGTCGGGGAATTGCATCGGGTCGTTGTCACCGGCACGTTCACCCCACGGGCGACGGGAACGCATACCTTCGCCATCGCGGGCATCGGGCCATTCCGGCTGACCGTGGGCAATGTGACCTGTTTCGACGACCGGATCGTGCCGCAGGGCGATCCACTGGCCGCCTTCCTGCGCCCGCCCGAGACGCTGATCCATGTCGAACTCATTGCAGAACAACGGGTTTCGGTGAGCATTACGCATACCGTTACGACGCTGCCCGAGCTGCCGATCGCCTTCGAGAAGTTCTCGCTCGGCCATCAGGAACCGAATATCGATCCCGAGGCGCTCATCGAAGCGGCGGTCGCCGCGGCGGCTTCGGCCGATGTGGCCGTGGTGGTCGTCGCCACCACCCCCGAGGTCGAGAGCGAAAGCTTCGACCGCACCACGCTGGCACTGCCCGGTCGCCAGGATGAGCTCGTCGCACGGGTCGCCGCCGCCAATCCGCGCACTGTGGTCGTGGTGAATACGGGCTCTCCCGTGCAGATGCCGTGGGCCGGGGACGTCGCGGCGATCCTGCTGACCTGGTTTCCGGGACAGGAAGGCGGCGCGGCACTGGCCGATGTGCTCATGGGTCGGGCCGAACCGACCGGACGGCTGCCCACCACGTGGCCCGCGCACCAGGACGATGCGCCGGTACTGAATGTCACCCCCGCCGACGGTACCCTCGCCTACGCGGAGGACATCTACATCGGATACCGCGCGTGGCGACGTCTTGCGACCGCACCGGCATACTGGTTCGGGCACGGAATCGGATACACCACCTGGGAATACGAGACCGCCGCATTCGCTCCCGATCCGGTGACCTTCGGTGTTCTCGGCACGCTGACCGTGCGAGTACGCAATACCGGCGATCGCCGCGGCCGCGAAACGATCCAGACATATATCGCCGCTTCATCCCAACCGGACCGGCGCCTGGCCGCCTTCGCGGTCGTCGAAGCCGATCCGGGCGAGGCGGCCGAAGTGGCGATTCCGATCCCCCGCCGAACCGCCGAATCCTGGGATACGGCAACGGAAGCCTGGGTACTGCCCACCACCGCCCACGATCTGTTGACCGGTCGATCGGTTGCCGATATCCGCGTGACGACCGCCATCCAGCTCGAAGGACCGCACGCGTGAGATTGCGCCGAATCATCCTGGGCCTCACCGCAATCGCTGTCTGGGCGGTGGCGATGCCGGTGGTCACCGCCGCGCCGGGACCGTATCCGACCGCCACCTGGGAGCAGGTACAGGACGAGGAAACGCGCTGGGCGCAACAGGGCCGGATCGAAGCGCCGACACCGCCCGGAGTCAACCGATACGACTGCGTCTCCACCGTGCCGGGCGCGGTTCCCGTTGTCCTGTTGCATGGTTTCGCGGGCGACGAGTATCGAGCCTGGGGCTTCCTCGGACCCGCCCTCGCCAATGCGGGGCTGTGCGTCTATTCGTTCTCCTATGGTGGCAGCAGTGCCATGCAGGGCGGTGGCAATGGTCCGCTCGCCGATTCGGCGGTCGAGATCAAGCGGAAACTGAGCGCGCTGACCGCCCGGCTCGGCGCCGCCGAGGTCGACCTGATCGGTCATTCCGAGGGCGGCATCATGGCGCAGTACATCGTGAAGACCGATCCGCAGGTTGCCAGTGGTGTCCGTTCGGTGACCACCATCTCCTCGCCGACGCACGGCACGCTGGGCGATCTCGCCGCGACTGTCCTCGATATCGGAAATCTCCGCGACGGACTTCCGGTACCGCCCGCGGTAAAGGATCTGCTGGCCGGATCGCCCTTCCTACAGGAGCTGAACTCCGGACCGATCACTGTTCCTGGCGTCGCCTACACCACCATCAGCAGCCGTTTCGATCCGATCTCGTCATTCGGTCAGAACCAGGCCATGCTCGCGGAGCCCGGTGTCGACAACTACGTCCTCCAAAATGTTTGTCCCGGTAGCAAAGCCGGACACAACGGCACGGTCTTCTCGCCGACCACCGCCGCACTCGTGCTCAATGCACTCGATCGTTCGACGGTGCGGCCGATTCCGTGTCAGGACGACTCGACCGGCTAGCTCACACTGTTCCGCTGCTGGCCCGGATAGCCTGTGCGCCAACCTTGTCGAGACCGCTCGAGTTGGCGGTGGCGAGGGTTGTCGGCGTCGGAAACAGGTAAGCGAGGCCGAACTTCCGCAATCCGCCTATGGGTACGCCGTAGGCGCGGACGAGATCGTCGAGAACACCGTGGTCCGACACGATGCCGCGGATGTCGTCCTCGAATGGGTCCCACGGCTGCCCCGCCAGCAGCCGCTGCACCCTGGCCACCAGATGGATCAGTCCTTCGATACGCGGCAGGTGCACCACGAGTCGCACGGCATCTGCTGTGGCCGACGATATTTCGATGACACCTGGATCGCCGTCCACGACAATCGTCCGCCGGTAGCACGTCGGTGTGGCGCTCTCGACACCGCCGATTGCGGTGCGCGCGAGCTGCGCCAATCGCCGACCGATATCCGTCCCCTCGGCCACCGGCACCCGGAGCGCGAGACCACCATCCGCGACAAGGCGATCCGCGCGGCGTCGGCGTTTGCGCAACTCGACCGGTGCGGCACGAAATATCGCGACCATCACCCGGTTGAACTGGCGCAGACTCCCGAATCCGGCGGCGAAGGCGATATCGGTGACCGACAGATCGGTATCGTCCAGTAGTCGTCGCGCGAAGTGCGCACGCCGCGAACGGGCCAGCTGATCCGGCGTCGCACCGACCTGTTCGTGGAACATCCGGCGCAGATGACGTTCCGAAACCGCGAGCCGCGCGGCGAGTTCGGCCGCATTGCCCGCGTCCAACGCACCGGCTGCGATGAGATCGATAGCCCGACAGACCAATTCGGATGCACTCGCAGGCTTTCGATCGCCCCGATAGGGCCGACAACGGTGGCATGCCCGAAATCCCGCCGCCTCAGCACCCGCGGCCGAGGTGAACGTGACGACATTTTCCGCCCGCGGCCGTCCCGGGCACGGCGGCACGCAGTAGATGCCGGTCGTGACGACGCCTTCGAACGATCGCATATCCCGAGTCTGCGCGCCGGGCCACGCACCGACCAGTCATATCCGGACACGACCCGTCCGAATGTGGCGTGCTCGGCGGCCGCCGCCCACCAAGGATTGGCCGAATGGACGCGCAGACGAACAAAGATGTGATCATTCGGGCCTGGCGCGAATTCGCGACACAGGATCCCGACCGCATTGCCGCGGTATTCACCCCGGACGCCGAATGGCTCGCACCGCCGGATAACCCCACCGCCCGTGCCATCGACGGCACCAATCACCTTGTCGGCCGTGACCGTATCGTGCGGTTCCTGACCAAGGAGTTTCCGTCGGTATTCGTTTCCGATCGCAGCGTGGAGTTCACCGCGATCATTGCCGAGGGTGCGATGGTCGTGGTCGAGGAGCGGATGCGGGCGACATTGCTGAACGGCAATCACTACGACAACGACTACTGCTTCGTCTTCGAGCTGCGCGACGGCCGGATCCACCGCGTGCGCGAGTACATGGACACCCGTCGTGCGGGGGAGATGTTCGCCGCCGACTGAGTGCCCTCGATAGTGCAACTCCGGTCCGGATCGGATGATCCGGACCGGAACCAGCTCACTTCACGCCGATCGGCTTACCGAAGAACGAGGCGAAGGTTTCACCGAAGGTCGACTTCAACAGTTCGATGCCGTTCGGATCCAATGCCAGCCAGCCGACATCGGCGGTGCGGCAACCCTGTTGCGCCGGAACACCATTGAGCCGCTCACGCAGCCACAGGAGGGCCGGCGCAGCGCCCGAAGCCTCGGTGGCGATATGCTCGGCGAAGTGTTCTCGAGTGTATTGCACACTTGCGGAATGGTTTTGGCAGTAAATGTCGACCAGCGTATTGACCTGGCCCACCGGGATGATTTCATCCGGATTGGCCTGCCAGATGTAAACCGGCATATCGGGTACCGACTTACCCATGCGGGTCTGGTCGAGCACGTCGACGACCGCCGGGTGCTGGATCGGATCGCCGGGCACGCGGAGCATGCCCTTCAGGTTCAGGAACGGCAGCAATGCGGATACGTATTGGACACAGAGCCCGCCCTGGACGGTCGACACCGCCCGGCCGAGCAGATCGATATTGCCGTCGACGAATCGGGCGAAATCCGGATACTCGCGAGTGAGACCGTTGATAGCCGCCAGGACCAGACCAGAGGTGAGCTGACTATTGGCGACATTCAGCGTCATGCCCAGATCCGCGGGCACACCGCCCTCGGCCGCGCCGACAATATTGAGCTCGGGCGCGTAGCTCCGCTTCAGCTCGGCCGCGTGGCCGGTGGCAATGGCACCACCGGAGTATCCGTAGATACCTATCCGGGTATCCGGTGCGAGCCGCATCGGCTCGAGATTGCGTGCCGCGCGGATGCCGTCGAGGGTGATCCGCCCCGCCAGCGGTCCGGCCGCATAAGCATTATTCGGTCCCTGATGATCGGGAATGACAACCGCCCAGCCCTGCTGCACCGCGCCCTGAGCGATTACCCATTCCGCGGGTGCGACGATCTGCCCGACGAATGGACCGGCCGAGAACTGTTGCAGCGCATAGGAAGGCGCGCAGTAGCCAGCCAATGAGTCCTCGGCGATCTGCATCGAGACGAGTTTGTCGGGAGCCGAGCCGCGCGGCTTCACCACCGTCGCAACCGCGGGAATCGGCTCGTCCCGACTGTTATTCGAGCGGTAGGAAACCTGCCACGCGTCGACATTCACCGGAATCAACCCGAAGTTGGCGACATTGACCTGCCGGGCCGCGATGATCTCGCCCGGCGCCTTGCTCGCCACCAGTTCGGCGGCCGGATGGTAGAAACCCGGATCCAATTCCGGCGGCAGTGGCACCGGCGCCGCGGGTTGCACCGCCACCGGTTCGTCCGGCGGCTCGGCGCCCACAACCGCCGTCGTCGTGACTAGTGCGATGGCCGTGATTCCGGCCGAGAACATAATTCGCCGGGCGCGCCCCGCCAGCGGATTGATCAACTTCCAGCCCCTTCGCAGATTGTGAGACCACTCCGTCTCACATGTGCCGACTATGACACAAACGTGATGCGCATCGCAACAACGCCGCGGCGCGGCACCGATCACGGGCAGATATCGGCCCGATTTGCCGACTCGGTATGCCGAACGGCCGCAGATGACGTAACTTTCACCGAACCGGCCGGTTGGTGCCGGACAGCTCGCTGGGGAAGCCTCGAGGAAAAATGCACGTTCTCAATGAACCGATCTCGACGGTTCTGTATTACGTCTTCTTGCTCTTCTATGGCGCACAGGATGCGCTGGGCGGGACCATCGCCCTGGACTGACCGAGCCGACCTCCCGCACCGACCAGACCGCGTGGCCGCTCGGATACCGTGGTGCTGTGACCGAGCGCAGCGAGGGAACCACAGGCACAGCCCCTCGGACAGCGGAGCCGAGCGCTGGCGAGGCGGAGCTGTGACCATTGTGGACAGGCAGTACGGCGGCCGCGCGGTCAGCGAGCGGAAGGCCGAGCGACGGCAGCGATTCCTGGACGCCGCTATCCGGACATTCGCCGAGCGCGGCTATGCGAACTGCGCGCTGGCCGATGTGTGTACCGCGGCCGGATTGTCCAAGCGACAGTTCTACGAGGAGTTCCAGACCAGGGAGGACGTGCTCATCGCGTCCTACGACTACATCCAGGACCAGTCCGCCGCGGTCGTCGGGCAGGCCGTCGCGACGCTGGGTCCCGGCACGGATATCGCGGCCGGGCTCACGGCGGTGCTGACGGCGTTCATCGGTTCGCTCAGCTCCGATCCGTACCGGGCGAAGGTCGCCTTCGTCGAGGTGGTTGGGGTCAGCGAGCGCATGGAACAGCACCGCCGCGAGCGCCGCCACGCATGGGCGGCGGTAATCGAGGCGCTGCTCATCTCGATCGCGGGTCCGGAAATTCGCGTCCGCGGCGGAATCACCTGGGCGGCAAGCGCACTCATCGGCGCGGTCAATGGTGTCGCGCACGAATGGATTCTGGCCGACCCACGCCCGCCGATCACCCAACTGGTCGAGGTGCTCGCCCCCATTGCCACCTCGCTGATCATCACCGAGGAATAGCGCGACGGGCAGCGCCCGCGTAGGTTCGGCATATGCAACTCGGTCAGCCAAGTCGCACGGCCCTCGCCACCGCCTACGCTCGCGCCTACCATCAGATCGCGAGCGAACCGCGCATCTTCACCGATCCGCTGGCCGTTCGCATCGCAGGCATCACCCCCGAGCAACTGGCCGATCTGGAAACGTCGACGAGCCAGGAAGACGACACCGATATGCGCCGCCGGCGTCGGCTGTTCCTGGCCGCCCGCGCGCGCTTCGCCGAGGACACCGTTGCCGATGCGGTGGCGGCGGGCAGCCGCCAGGTGGTGATTCTCGGTGCCGGACTGGATACCTTCGCCTACCGCAACCCACATCCCGAGGTGCGAGTTTTCGAGGTGGATCATCCCGATACCCAGGAGTGGAAACGGCAGCGGCTCGATGCCGCCGACATCGCACTCCCGGCAGCACTCACCTTCGCTCCGGTCGACTTCGAAAGCCAGACGCTCGCAGCAGGATTGGCCGCCGCAGGGTTCGATCGGAGTCGACCGGCCGTGTTCATCTGGCTCGGTGTCGTCATGTACCTGACTCGGGACACGATTCTGGATACCCTCCGGTTCGTGGCGGGCCAGACGCCACCGGTGCGATTGGTGTTCGACTATCTCTATCCCGCTTCGGCCGCCCTGCCCGGGGAAGTGGATCAGCGCACCGCGCGAGCCGATCGGGTGGCCGCCATCGGTGAACCCTGGCTGAGCTTCTTCACGGCCGACGAGATCGCAAATGTGCTGCGGGAGACGGGATTCAGCCAAGTCGACGATCGCGACGCACCGAACCTCATCGCCGGTTACCTCGGAATCACGCCGCGACCGGTCGCTACCGTTCCGCCACATGTGCTGTGCGCCATCCGAACCGCGTAGGTCAGCAGCCGAGTTGGTCCGCGAGATCGAGGAAATCGGTGGCATTGATGTCGAAGTCGTCGTCGAAGGAGACATCCACGTCACCATCTACACCGAACTCGAGCGGTCGGGCGACGAACGCCGTCCGGAAACCCAGTGCGCCCGCGGCCTGAATATCGTATTTGTGGCTCGCGACCATCATGATCTCGGCGGGCGCCAGCCCGAGATACCGAGCGGCCATGCGATACACGGTGGGGTCGGGCTTGAACGCGCCCGCCATTTCCGCGGTGAACACCGCATCCCACGGCAATGCGGCGTGTTTCGAAATATTCACCACGGCGGCGACATCTGCATTCGACAAGGTCGCGATCGTGAATTTGCTTGCGAGCCTGGCCAATCCGGCGACGACATCGGGCCAGGGCTCGAGGCGTTGCCACGCGAGGGTGAGATCGGCACGTTCATCAGGCGATAGGTCGATGCCATAATCCCCCAAGAGACCATCCAGTGCGTCGGCGTAGACCGAATGCACGGTGACCCAGTTGTCGCGGTCGGGCTCAGCCTTACGCAGGGTGGCGAAGTATTCGGCGCGCCAGTGGTCTACGAAACCGGGCCAATCGATGTGGCGATATCGGGTGCCACCGATGCGTCGCGCTTCCGCGCAGACGGTCGAATGAAAATCCGTCGCCGTACCCTGCACATCGAAAAGTAAGGCTCGCAACACAATTCGCACCCTTTCCTACGGCCGCCGCCGGACAAGCAGATAGCTGCGCCGACTCGGATGTTCGATATCCGGATGCGGTGCGCGGTCCAGGCGGGCGACGGGGACCAAACCGGCCGTGGCCAGCGCTTCGGATTCCGCCGACGGGTCCAGGTACCGGAAAGTGAGGTCGACCTGGTGGCCCCACCAGTCGGTGAGCGTCTTGGCCGCACCCACCGGAAAGTCCGTGTCGCTCGTGTGAAATGCGATAAGCGCATGACCCCCCGGACGTAACACCCGCGCGAACTCCGCATAGGCCGCGGCACGCTGCTGCCGATCCAAATGGATGACCGCATACAGACAAACCAACCCGACCAGCGATTGCGCCCGCACCGGCAGCGCGGTCATATCGGCCGCGCCGACCGCCACCGAAGTACGCGCAACCCCACACATCGCAGGCGAAAGATCCATCCCGATCATCCGCACCCCCCGAGCCGCCAGATAAGCAGCGACATGCCCTGGTCCACAACCGACATCCGCGACCACACCCCCACCCGCGAGTTCGGCGAACACCTCCAACAGCCCCCGATCCAACGGCTTACCCCGCAACTCATCCCCGAGCTCATCGGCATACCGGTCCGCCACCCGGTCATAACTGTGTCGCGTGCCGATCATCCAGCCAGCGTAGTTCGGCCCCGCACCCCGCGCCCGCCATGGCATGGTCGCCCCGGACATCGAGAGCTCGCCGAACCGGAGGTGCAATCCCGGAATCGGTGCGGCACCGCCCTCCGCGACCGAGGCATCGGACGCGCGGGCAGCGCTCGACATGCTCCCCGGCACCGAACGCGATGAGGTCGAGTACGAACTACACCGAACCGACTGGGCGGAGCCGGAATCATCGGAAGTTGCAACCCAGTCGGCCCGCTGCAGACTGAACGCCCAACGCCAGTCCGTGGGCTACGCCGTGGAGCAGTATGGCCCGCCAGCCCAGCACCGGCGTGCCGAGTTCGCGTTCCGATATGACGCGGTGGGTTGCGAGATGTGCAAGCGAACCGCGGCAGATCGGCGTCATCGAAACCACCACGTGATCGCCACGGACGCAAGCGCGCAGCACGCCAGACACGGAGCGGACTCGAGGTCCGCACCGTGGCAACCACACGTCGGACGGACGCATCACCTCCGGGAGAGAACGGGCCCGTCAGTCACGCCAACCAGCCCCCAACAGCACGGCCGGCCACAATGCGAACCGAAGTCCGCACCGTGGCAACTACTGGCCACACTCTCGGATCGAGCAAACGTGGTAGATCCCCAGGCATCGGCGCACTGCGATAGCACCGAAGCGGACTGAAGGCCACCAGCTATCCGCGGATTCACCGCACCCGGAAGACAGTCAATCGCCAATCCGTCGTACGGGTCCGGGCGATGCGGGCGGCGATGGCGAAGTGTTGGCGGCCGCGGTCGTAGCTGGCGAAGACTTCCGCCGTCGAGGCGTCGACCATCACGAGGCTCGCGCGGTAGAGCACGGCGACGCCGAGGGCCCGCCCGGGTGCGAGGTCGGCTCGGACTATGGTCCGCACTGCGGCGACCACCGCGGGCGTGGCCATCGCGGCGAGTTGGGCGACGGGGCGGCGGTGGTCGAGTATCTCGAGTGCCAGCCGCAGCGCACGCTCGACGAATTGCTGTGCCGTCGAATCCAATTCGACGACCGGCGCCAGCGCGCCATGTCCGGCACCGAGCGCTAGCCGCACCCCTGGCGGGCCGGAACGTCCGGTCTGATCATGCCGCGGTATCGGCGTGCGGCACGGCGACGCCCGCGGCGGATCCTCGAATTCCGCACCGCTACCCGCCGGACGATACGGCAACAACGGCGGCTCGGTCCTCGGCGCATACGAAAACCCCGACCGATGTCTCTCCACGCAACACCCCCACTGAATCCGACCAACTCCCCCGAGCTCCGACCACGCCAGCATCCCACGAAAATCCCCCCCACGTAAACCACCCAAGCGACCACTCCACCGCCGCGCGTATCAAGATCAGGTGGCACTGGTGGCGGCGGCTTCTCGGGCGATGCCTGCACAGATTCCACCTGATCTTGATACGTCAGGCGGTGGAGATGCGGGCGAGGGTTTGGAGGGGGTCGGTGAGGACGTCGGCGAAGGCGAGTTCGGCGGCACCGACGAGGGGGGCGTCGTCAGCGAGGGCGGAGGTGCGTAGGCGGACCCCTTCGCGCACGGCGAGCAGGCCGTTCACCGCGAGCCTGCTGCGGACCTGCGCGGCGGAGGCGAGGTAGATCTCACGCAGGACGCCACCGAATACGACCATCGTCGGATTGAAGATATTGACCAGGTTCGCGACACCGTATCCGAGCCAATCTCCGACCTGGTGCAACGCATCTCGGGCGGTGGCGTCACCGCGCGCGGCGGCATCCACGATCGCCTCCACCGCCGCGCGCCCGGTGAGATCCGCGCGCCCGGCAGCCGCGATCAATGCGAGTTCGCCCGCCTCGGCCTCCAGGCAGCCATACGATCCGCACGTGCAGGCCCGCCCACCCGGATTGACGATCATGTGCCCGACCTCACCGCCATAGCCGCCCGCACCGCCGAGCAGCTTGCCGCCCATGATGATTCCGCCGCCGATACCGACCTCGCCGTGCAGATAGATCATGTCCGCGACACCGATGCCGACGCCACGCTCCCGTTCGGCGAGCGCACCGAGGTTGGCATTGTTACCGACCGCGACGCGCAAACCGAGACGTTCCGAAAGCCGCGCCCCGACCGGCACATCGACCCACCCGATATTCGGTCCGTACCGAACGACGCCATCCTCTTCGCGTACCATCCCGCAGAACGCGACTCCCACACCCACGCATACGGTCTCGGGTCCCGACTCGCGAATCATGGTCTCCGCGAGGGTCGCCAGCGCACCGATCACATCATTCGGATCGAAGGTGCCACTGGGGCGGGGCGTCTCCCGCCGATCGAGAATCACTCCGCCCAAGCCGACCCTGGCCACCGCGAGCCGGTCCGCCCCGACATCCAGCGCCAAACCGTACACCCGCTCCGATTCCGGCCGCACCACCAGTGACGGGCGCCCCGCCTTCCCCGTCTGCCCCGGCAGCTCCTCGCTGACCAGGCCGGCCGCGGCGAGGTCGGCGGTCAGCGCCAGAATGGTGCTGCGATTGAGCCCCATCCGCTCGGCGAGCACCGCCCGCGACATGGGCCCGCTCGAGTGGACATGCCGCAGCAGCACGGCAAGGTTCTGCCGCCGGATCTCGTCCGGAGAAGGTGCAGCTCTCATTCGGGCGAACCTCCTCCCGGTCGCTGGCGACCTTTGTCAGGTCGCTCGAAAATGGTCAGCCGGTCAACTTCCTGGCAACGCACGCTTGCGCGACAGCGCGTCCACTCCCGCTGCCAACAGCAGCACGAATCCTGTCACAACGAATTTGGTGCCCGCGCTGTAGCCCATCAGGCCCATTCCGTTATTGATCACCGCGACCACCGCGGCACCGAGCACGGCGTCGAGCATTCGACCGCGCCCGCCGAACAAACTCGTACCGCCGATCACGGCCGCTCCGACAGCGGTCAGCAACACATCACTGCCGCCGGTGTTCGGATCGACGGAATTGGCCCGCGATGCCGCGATCAGCCCACCCACCGCGGCCATTGTCGAACACAGCACAAAGGCACTGATTCTGATCCGATCGACCGGAATGCCGGCGCGCCGCGCCGCTTCGGCACTACCGCCGACCGCGTAGATATGTCTGCCGAACGAGGTGCGGTTGAGCACGAACGTCCATAGCAGGAGCAGCACGACGATCAGTGGCACCACGATCGGCATGCCCTTGAGCGAGTTGATCGCCGGGTTGCGGCTGCGTTCGTCATTCAGGATCAGCACTGCCGCGCCCGCCACCACGGCCACCGCCGCGATCCGCAATGCGATCACCGGCGCGGTCTCACCGGTGAGCCCGAGTTTGGTGCGCGCCCGTAGTTTTCGGTATTGGATCACCGCGAATCCCGCCAGCAGCACCACGTACATGACCCAGCCGAGCCATGGCGGCACGTTCTTATTGGCAATCGCGACGATCGTCTCATCGTGGATCGAGATATTGCGCCCGTTGTCCATGATCTTCAGCGCGACACCCTGCAAAGCCAGGAACGCCGCCAATGTCACTACGAACGACGGGATTCCGATCTTCACCACGATCGTGCCGATGGTGAGTCCGATCGCGACGCCGGTGAGCAGCGAGACGAGAACCGCCGCATACCAGGGCCATCCCTTATCGGTGAGCAATACCGCGAGCACCGCCGCACACACACCGCTCGCGAATCCGGCCGACAGATCGATCTCGCCGAGCAACAGCACGAAAATCAGCCCCATGGCGATCACCGCGATGGCCGCGCCCTGGGTGAACAGATTCGCGAAATTGCCCTGTGTCATGAAAACCGGTCGGGCGATCCAGAACACGACCGACAGCACCGCCAGCGCGATAATCGACGGCAGCGCACCCATATTCCCGCTGCGCACCCGCCCGACATACGTATTGACCAGCTCGGTCACCGGCGAGGATGTGGCCTCGAATTTATCCGTAACCACGGCGCTCATACACTTGCTCCATTCCCGAGGCCGAGACTTCCGCTGCGACCGGCGGTGATCAATTCGACAACCTGCGCGTGCGTCACGTCGGCGGTGCGTACCTGGGCCGCCATCCGGCCGAGATACAACGCGGCGATCCGATCCGAAACCGCGAAGACGTCGTTCATATTGTGCGAGATCAGCACCACCGCGAGGCCTTTGTCGGCAAGTCGGCGAACCAACTCGAGCACCTGCTGAGTCTGCGCGACACCAAGCGCGGCCGTCGGCTCGTCCAGAATCACCACCTTGCTGTTCCACAGCACGGCTTTCGCGATCGCGACCGTCTGGCGCTGACCGCCGGACAGACTCGCCACCTGCTGTCGCACCGACTTCACCGTCCGAACCGATAATCCCGCCAGGGTCTTTCCGGCCAGTTCCTCCATCCCGTACTCGTCGAGGACCAAACCGTGCTTTTTCTCCCGGCCGAGGAACATATTCTGCACGATGTCGAGGTTGTCGCAGAGCGCGAGATCCTGGTACACGATCTCGATGCCGAGATCGCCGGCGTCGCGCGGGTTGTGCACATGCACCGGCCTGCCCTCGAACAGGAATTCCCCCGAATCGATCGGATGGGTGCCGCCGATGCATTTGACGAGGGTGGACTTGCCCGCGCCGTTATCGCCGACCAGCGCCGTCACCTCACCCGAGTACGCCGAGAACGCGACCTCGTGCAAGACATGGACGGGACCGAAACTCTTTTCTATCCCGCGTAATTCGATGACCGGGGTATCCGGCATGGGTGTAGCTCCTCAGGTTGGGGCGCCCCTTCCGCGGTCCCCTCATCGAATCGCGGAAGGGGCGTGGTAACACGATCAGCGGACCCCGTTATCCGCGCAGAGCTTGGCGAATTCGCCGGTGCACAGCTCGGCCTTGGTGACATAGCCGTCCGCGACGACATCGTTCACGTTGTCCTTGAAAATCGCCTTCGGTTCCAACAGCACCGCAGGCACTTTCGCATTCGCCTCGGGGTCGTCGACGGTGCTGGTCGCCTCGCCCTTCTCACCCCGCGCGAGCGCGATCGCCAACTTCGCGCCCGCATCGGCCTCCAATTTGATGGCCTTGTAGACGGTCATGCACTGATCGCCCGCGAGCACGTTCTGCAGTCCTTGGACCGTGGCATCCTGGCCGGTCACCGGGATCTGGCCGTTCAGCTTCTGCTTCTTCAGCACCGCGATCGCGGCATTGCCGAGTCCGTCGTTTGCCGCGACCACACCGCCGAGATTCGGTGCGCCGGTGAGCATTTGCTCGAATATGGTGCCCGCCTTGGTGTTATCCCACTCCGGCACCGCCTGATCCGGCCCCTTCACATACTCGCCGGCATCGAACTTCGGCTTCAGCACGCTGTCGTAACCGTTCTTGAACAGCGTCGCGTTATTGTCGGTGGGTCCGCCATTGAGGTAGGCGACGATCGGATTGACCGCCTTCTTATCGGTGAGACACTTGGCCAGCCCGTCCCCCATCAACTTGCCGACCTTCACATTGTCGAACGACACATAGAACGGCGCCCCACCGCCGAGAGTCAGTCTGTCGTAATCGATTACGGTCACACCCTGCGACTTCGCCTTCTGAATCACGGCCTTGCCGGTACCGCTGTCGAGGTTGGTGATCATCAGCACCGAGGCGCCATTGGTGATCATCTGGTCCGCGATGGTCTGAAAGGCGTTCTTATCGCCCTGCGCGTTCTGGATATCCGCCTTGATCCCCGCCGCGTCGAACGCCGCCTGCAGATACTTCCGATCCGCGGTCTCCCAGCGTGCGGATGTCTTGCTGTCCGGCAGGATCACACCGATCTTGGCGCCCCCACCACCGGAGTCCTTGTTGTCGTCCCCGCAGGCAGTGAGCGAGGTGAGAAGCGCAACCGATACGGCCGCAATGCCGAGGATCCCCTTACGCATGAGGGCGAGCCTTTCGTCGAACTACCGCCCGACCAGGCCGGGCAGTGAATGTTGTTTGATGCAACATATTCCACTGTGACCCGAAGCACAGCCGTTTCGCAAAGATATTTGTTGTTTGCCATAACAATCCGGCCACAGCCGGTGGCGCGGGGATCCACGACCTGCGGGGACGACTGATCGATGGCCCACACATCGCCGCACCGAGTAGCGTTATCCCATCCGCCGTCGACGCGGAGGACCCCGCCGATGCCGCTCGGAATCAACAAGATCCGCCAGTTCGAACTCCCCGTCACCAACCTCGTGAAGAGCGTCGCCTGGTACCGCCAACTCCTGGACCTGGTACCCGTCTTCGAGTTCTACGAAGAAGGCGCCGTCCGCGGCGTAGTCCTACTCGAACCGAACGCCGACCTGCACATCGGCCTTCGCGAACGTGCCTATTGCGCCAGCCACCCCCACCTCGATGACTTCGACGCCTTCGCCCTCCGAGTCGATTCCCCCGATACCTTCACCGAACTGATCGAACGCGCCGACAACCTCGGCACACCGCACGGCGAAATCCACGACCGCGGCCCCTACGGCGCCGCCCTCGACATCAGCGCCCCGACGGCACCGTAATCCGCTTCCTCTACGAAGCCTCCACCTACCCCACCGGCTTCGCCGGCCTCGAATTCGGCGCCGACGGCACCCCCATCGGCTACGACCAACCACGCCTCGACAAGAAGCCGTGCGGTGAATCCGGCGCAGCCGTTGCAGTGGCCGACCGGGACGATCTCGCCTTGACGAAAGGACCGCCACTGCCCATCGAGCAGCCATGCGCATCGACGGGTTCGCCGACGCGCGGCAATCGACGAGCGGGCCCCGTCTGCGGTGCTGGTTGAAACGAATATTCGGGTGGGGTCGACAGAAAGGTCGGTTCGGATTCTGCACTATCGACATCGTTGAGGAGTTTGCATGCGACACATCGTGAGACGAGTTGTCGGAGTGTTGGCGGTGCTGGGGTTGGTGCCGGTGTTGTTCGCGGGGGCGGCGCAGGCCGATGATGGGGATACGGTGTACTTCTCGTCCGGGTATATGAACTGCTCGATCGCGGGCGATGGCACCGTTGGATGCGATTTCACGAGTCAAGCGCAGGTTCAGTACAGCTTCTTGCCGATTCTTATTCCGGTGCGCGACATAGTGATCGACCAGTCGTGGTTGCCCGCGCATCCGACCTTTGCCGTCGGAACGCACACCTTGCCGGGAGGTAATCCGCAACTGGTGGACGTGAAGACCGGCGACGGCACCTGGGGCTCGTATATCGAGCATGCCGGGGCGCGGTGCGAGTCCGGATTCCATGGCAGTTTCAGTTGCAAGTCCAAGGGGCGGGCCTGGGGTATCTACAGCGGGATCATTTCCGCTTCGTAGCAGGCGATTCGATGTTTCGATGACGGAGCGGGTGCCTGGGGCGAAAGGTCCAGGCTTATCCGGCGCAATATCCTCGGAGGTGGGCGGCAGTGAGGAGTTGTGGTGGATAGGTGTCCGATTGGAACCTCCGGTCGAACTCGGTGGCGCGAGCACGGTGCTCGGCGTGGGGCGGTTCGCAAGGCCGAACTTTCAGGCGGACAACAGGTTTGGGTGGTCAGCGGATACCGCGCGGTGGCCGCGCTGTTGAATGATGTCCGGCTGAGTGTGGACAAGCGCCACTCGGGGGGTGGATATTCGGGGTTCTCGTTGCCGCCCGCGTTGGATCGGAACCTGCTGAATATGGATGGGGGCGAACATGGTCGGCTTCGGCGACTCGCCGCGCCCGCCTTCTCGCGCGGGTCGGCCGATTCACTTCGGGAGCTGGTTCAGCGGATCAGCGCGGCGATGTTTCGATCGTTGAGCGAAAATGCCAGCGGCACCGTCGATCTGCTGGACAAACTCTGCGTTCCGGTCCCCGCGCTCGTGATCGGCGAACTGCTCGGCGTACCTGCAGATCAGCACGGCGAGCTCCGCGATGCCGCTACCGCGATGGTGACATTCGATGCCTCGTCGCAGGAGTCCGCGATCCGTCTGGTGCAGGCCGTCGAATGGCTTGCCGGGACATTCACGAACCTGGTGCGGGCCAAGCGCAACGAGCCGGGCGATGATCTGATCAGCGGGTGGGTGCGGGCGGGTGATGACGCGGACATCCTGTCCGAGGATGAGTTGGTTTCGCTGGCCTTTCTGATGATGCTGGCCGGACTGGAGAATGCGGTTCATTTGTGCGGCAATATCTTTGCGGCACTGCTGGCATCGGATGACCCGCTGGCAACCATCGAGGACTGGTCGGCGCGGCGGGGCACGGTGATGGAGAAGGCCAATCCGTTGCCGTTCGCGATCCGGCGCTTCGCGATCGAGGACATGACGATCGGCGAGCACCCGATTCCCAGGGGTGACACCGTCTTGCTCTCGCTGTTCGGTGCGGATTCGGACCCGGCGCGCGACGGCCGACCGAGCCTGATGTTCGGCCGCGGACCGCACTACTGTCTCGGCGCACCTGTTGCCGATCTGATTGTCGACGCCGTAGTTCCGGGGCTGTTCGTGCGATACCCGCATGCGCGATTGTCGATTCCGGAGTCCGAGCTGGAATTCCGCCCGTCCTGGCGCGCACATGGATTGGTCACCTTGCCGGTCACGCTTGCGGGCTGATCCCGCGCCGTGCTTGGAGAACACCGATGTCAATTGAATCGCGGTATGAGCAGGTATACCGCTGGACGGCGTGCCGGAATCCGGTTCCGCGCCGGTGCTTTCAAGCGGTCCGCGCTCGATGTTCGGCCACATGAACCCGATTCGAACAGCGCGTCGAGCAGAACCGGCGCCGACCATTGCGGGACGTATCGACGAAGACCCAGCCGCACCCCGCGCGAGCGCAACGCCCGATGCGACCGGGATCCGCACAGAAGAGCTCCGCGAGCCCGGCAGCGGTGTACGCCTTGACGCGCTCGTCGATCGGGGCATCCTCGCGGGCATAGTGCAGGTGTGGTGCGCGGCCGTCGTGGGTGGAGATATAGGGCTGGCTCGTCGTCTCGGCCAACAGTGCGTTGACCAGGTCGACGGTGGGTTCGGTGAAGACCTCGTCGAGCCGCGAAATCCAGCGACGCAGCTCGGCGGTCTGCCGGGCATCGAGGGTGCCGAGCGGCTTGTATCCGGCTTCGGCGAGCAGTCGCAGCAGATCGTGCCGCGGTTGCGCGTTCACCAGTCGCGCGGCGAGCTCGGCCGCCGCACCTCCGTAAGGGTTGAAATGCACTAGGTCATTACATCAGGCTGAAGGCATGATCGCTACCTGCCCGTCTTGCTCCTGGTCATCCCCCACCCTCGTGTCGTCACACGGCTCCACCAGCTACCTGCGCTGTATCTGCGGACGGTGGCTCATCAGCGAGCACGGGGCGGTGGTGGCGCTGGCCGGGACCAGCACCATGGGCCTGGCCGCGGGCCGCCCGCCACTCCGGGGCCAGCACTGACCAGACCTCCACATCGAGCCGCCGCCCCCGGTGCGGGTAGAACTCGCGCAGCACACCGTCTCTGGTCATTCCCAACCGTCGCGCCACGGCGATGCTGGCGTGATTCGGCGATGCGACCAGCCACTCCACGCGGTGGATGCCGCGCTCCCGGATCGCCCAGTCGATGATCACACGGGCGGCCAGGGTCGCCAGGCCACGGCCCGCGGCCGAGGGCTCGAGCCAACACCCGGCCTCGGCGATGCCGAGCGCGAGGTCCATCGTCCGGAACAGCACGCTGCCGACCAACTTGCCGTCCAACCAGATGCCATAGATCCGTCCGGCATCGGCCGCCGCTTTCTCCGCGTACTCGCGTAGATAGGCGCGACTCGACTCCAGATCCGTCACGGCGTCCGGAACTTTGATGTATTGCCCGATGGACTCCCGGCCTCGGTCCATATGTTCCAGAAGCTCCGCGGCATGCCGCGGTTCGAGTGGACGCAGCTCGGCGCCATCCGCATCGAGGGATATCGAGAACATCGTGACCTTCCGTTGGCGGCTAGGACAATTCGTGCCGGAGGCGGCGTCCTCCTGTGGCCTTGTTGCGGTACATCGCGGTATCGACGGCGTGCATCATCTCGTCGATATCGGTGGGGCGGTCTTCGGCGAAAACCGTTCCGATACTCGCGCCGACGACCACCGGCCGCCCGGCCACCTGAATCGGGGTGGCGAGCCCATCGCGCAGCAGTGCCGACATTGTTTCCAATTGTTGTGCGCCCGTGCACTTTTCGACGAGTACGATGAATTCGTCGCCACCGATTCGCGCGACCAGTCCGCCGACGGATTCGACGGATGCACGAAGACGCTGGGCGACGTCGCGCAGCACCCGGTCCCCTACCGTATGCCCCCACACATCGTTCACTTCCTTGAACCCATCGAGGTCCAGATAGCAAACACCAACTGGCGGAACGGCACTCGCCAATCGGTCGAAAAAAAGCACACGGTTGGGCAGGCCGGTCAGACTGTCGTGGTTGGCGTCGTGCCACAGCCGGTCGGCGAGCTGTTTGCGTTCGGTGACATCGACGGCGACACCGATCAGAAAGCGGACCCGCCCACTGCTGTCGCGGACCGCGGACATGGACAGGTCGATGCTGGTGATGGTGCCGTCGCGTCGGAGATGGTCGGTTTCGAGGCGGAAGCGGTCGGTCCGACCGCTGAGTAGGTGCTCCAAATTGGCATAGGCGTCACCGATATTCGCGGGACCGAGCAATTCGGCGACCGACCGTCCGGGGACCATCGCCGCAGGTAGGCCGAGCATATCGGCCATGGCCGCGTTCACCTCCAGCACCCGGCCGGTGACGTCGACCGTCCCGATACCAACCGATGCTCCCGCGAAGACCGCTTCGAACCTGGCCTCCGACAACTGCCTTCGCACCTCGGCCTCCTGCGCGGCCGAAAATGCCGCTGCGAGTGTGGTTTCCTGCTCCCCTAATGCCGCGTTCCGCAGCGCTGAGGTGAAGCCCGCGGCGAACTCAGCAGCGACAACTATCGCACGCTCGCGAACAGCCTCGAAATCGGATTCGGTTCCGGTGGGGCAGATTTCACGAACCATATCCCGGCAGATGACCAGGACCGAATGGCTGACGGCAATCTGGTCACGGTAGTTCGCCGCGAAGAGTACGGCGGCGGCGTCCTGCCCGACCGCGGCCTCCCGTGTGCCGCGCACCGCCGCGACCAGCACATCGGCGAGTTCCGCTAGCAGAGTTTCGATTTGGCTTCGAGTGAGTACCGGAGCGACGGCACCGTCGAGCGCATCCGCCCATCGAACCGCCAGCTCACGGATCCCCACACGAACCCCTGCCACCGCTCCGGTCAGACCTTACGGCCGACGCCCGCCAGGCCGAGCGATCGGCCCGGCGTCTCATGTAGGTCGCGGTCGGATTCCGGCCGCCAAGTGGGTAATTCGACGACGCCGGGCTCGACCGGCTCCCACCCTTGGAACATCGCGGCGATGGCGTCCTTCGAGCGGAAGTGGATGCCGACGCGCGTCACATCGGCCGCATTGCGACCGAGCTTGCCCGCATCCTCGGGGCGTAGCTCCGATGTCAGGTGCGAGATCGCGACATAACTTCCGCCGGGGACGGCCGCACGCACGGCGGAAACCTTTTCGACCGGCTGGTCCTCGTCGGAGAGCAGGTGCAGCACCGCCACCAGCAGCACCCCGACCGGTTGGGCGAAATCGATGAGGCCGTTCTCGCGGACTCGCGCGAGCAGCTCGTCGGGCTTGCGCAGATCCGCTTCGATGGCCGCGGACTTGCCGTTGTCCACCAGAATCACGCGGGCGTGCGCGACCGCGACCGGATCGATATCGGCGTACAGCACGCGAATCTCCGGGTCCACCGACTGCGCGACCTCGTGCACATTGCCCACGGTCGGAATGCCCGAACCGATATCGAGGAACTGACGCACCCCTTGGTCGACCATGAACCGGACGGCGCGACGCAGGAAGGCGCGGTTGCTCAGCGCCAGGCGGGGCAGGTCGGGCACCAGTCGTCTGCCCGCCTCGGCGGCCTTGCGATCGATCTCGAAGTTGTGTGAGCCACCCAGCAGCGCGTCGTACATCCGTGCCGGGCTCGCCTGCTGCATGTCCACGCCCTCGGGCGCCCACGCCGGCCTGTCCATCGCATCCCCTCTGCATTCACCATCGGACCAACCCATCCAGGTCCGCACCGCCGGATACCGCGTTGTTGATCACCGAGAGGTGCAGTCCGCATAGTAGTCGGGCCGGTCGGTCCGAATGATCACGAATTCGCCACTGTTGATCGGACCTTTGTGCGGTGAGCCATATTCATACATGCGCATGAGTGCAAGATCGGCTACGCTATCGGACGGCAGCAATGTGAAGCGGAAAGGAGCGTTCGACTATGGGCGAGCAGTGCGTGTCGCCGAAGCGGTCCGCAGCGGTGGTCGGCGAGGCTGAGCACATGGATCATGATCACTCGCATGACCACGCGCACTGCGACCATTCGAGCAAACACGGCGACCATTCGGACAAACACGGCCATAGCCACGACCACGGTGTCTCGGCGGACTCGAATCCGCGCTGGCTGGCCATAGCACTCGCGTTGATCGTCGCGTTCATGCTGGCCGAGGTGGTCGTCGGCGTGTTGGCGCATTCGCTCGCGCTGATCTCCGATGCCGCACACATGCTCACCGATGCCGCCTCGATCGTGCTCGCGATGATCGCGATCCGGTTGGCTCGACGTCCGGCGCAGGGGCGATACACCTACGGGTTCAAGCGGGTCGAGATCCTTTCGGCGCAGGCCAATGGGATTACTCTGCTGCTGCTCGCGGCGTGGTTCGTGTACGAGGGCATCAATCGGCTGATCAATCCGCCGGATGTCGCGGGCCCACTGGTGTTGATCACGGCCTTGATCGGGATCGTCGTCAATATCGCCGCCGCGTGGAGCATCAGTCGCGCCAACCGGACCAGTCTGAATGTCGAGGGCGCGTTCCAGCACATCCTCAATGACCTGTATGCCTTCATCGGGACCGCCATCGCGGGCGCGGTGGTATGGCTGGCCGGATTCGCCCGTGCCGATGCGATCGCGGCGTTGGTCGTCGCGGCATTGATGATCAAGGCGGGCTGGTCTTTGGTTCGGGAATCGGGCCGGATCTTCCTGGAGGCCGCACCCGCCCATCTGAATCCGGACGCCATCGGTGCGCGTATCGTCGCGATCCGGCAGGTGACCGAGGTCCACGACCTGCACGTCTGGCAGATCACCTCCGGACAGTCGTCGCTGTCGGCGCATATCCTCGTCGACGACGCCGCCGACTGCCATGCGATTCGTTCGACGATCGAGCGGACGCTGCACGACGAATTCGCTTTGGAACATACGACCTTGCAGGTGGACCACTCGTCGGACCAGACGATCTCCGCCGACGATGCGCACTGCGCGGAGGCGCATGGACCGGTGCACCGGTCCTGATCGCATACCGCCATTTGACCTTCGAGTTACGTGAGACTCCATGATGAGCGGGTGGCGGGCGATGGGTTGATCACGATCGGCGGACTGGCGCGGGACTGCGGGCTCACGCCAAGTGCGCTGCGGTTTTACGACGACTGCGGGCTGCTGGTTCCGGTTCGCGTGGATGCGGTGACCGGATATCGGTACTACAGCAAGGCACAGGTCGACCGAGGGGTGATGATTCGGCGGCTGCGAGGAATCGGGATGCCGCTGGAGGTTGTTTCGGAGATTTTGAACGGGGATGGGGCGCGGGCGCAGCGGCTACTCGACGAGCATGTGGCGGAGTTGGCACAGCGGGCTCGGGAGGCCGCGGCGGTTGCGCGGGTGATCAAGGCGGAGATCGGGGCGGGCGTGGTGTTGTCCGCAGCGGTGTTGGCGGCGGCCATCGAGCAGGTGCGGGCAGCGGCGGCTCGTGATCGCGAAATACCGGTGCTGGCTGGGGTTTTGATGGAGTCGAATGCCGATTCGGTGACGTTGACGGCCACGGATCGGTATCGACTGTCGACGCGGGCGATGGTGCCGGTGCGGCCGAGCGGTGGGGCGTGGTCGGTGGTTGTCGATGCGGGCGAGTTGGGTGTAATCGGTTCCTGGCTGCGGGGATCGGCTGAGGTGTCCGTGCGTGCCACCGACGCTGGGCTGGTCTTCACCGGCGATGGCTCCGAGCGTCGGTGCGGGATCATCGATGCGGTGTTTCCGGACTATCGGGCGATGCTGGCTGGGCTGGGTGCGGTTCGGACGCGGGTGGTGGTGAGGCGTGATGTGTTGCTCACCGCGCTGGACGAAGGCGCCGCCGCGCCGGTCGTGTGCTCCGTCGATGGGTCCGGGTTGTTCGTGACTTGCGATCGGCAACTCGGGCACGACTCACCCAGCCATACCGATCCGCTGAGCGGGCGAAGGCGCATCCCGGCGGCGGTCACTGGGCCGGACATCGAACTTGCCTTCTCCCCCAAGACATTACGGCCCGCATTGGTGAGTGCGATCGGTCCGGAAATCATGCTCGACATCACGGCGACCGACACACCGGTGGTAGTTCGTTCCGCGACGGACGGTGAGCTGACCACACTCGTAATGCCTACTGCCATTACCGATTCGAAGGAGTACGGCGCATGAATGCTCCCGGTGAAACCATGGCCGCCATCGTTCAGGCGGTCGAGCTCGGGCGAACAGGTTCGCCCGAGCTCGCGCGCGAGGCACTGCTCGGGATATGGGCGGCGCTCGGTCCGCAGGGTGATCCATTGCATCGGTGCACGTTGGCGCATTATCTCGCCGACCTGTATGACGATGCGGCACAGTCGCTTTGCTGGGATATTCGGTCACTCGACGCGGCGGACAGTCTCACCGACGAGCGGTTGCACCGACACGATGCGAATCTGGACGTGCGGGGTTTCTACCCATCGCTGCATTTGAATTTGGCGGACAACTATCGGCGGCTCGGTTCATTCGATGCGGCGCAGCGCGAGATCGAGGCGGCGCAAGGATGTGTGGACGCGCTCGGCAATGGCGGTTACGGGGCAATGATTCGCACCGCGATTGCTGAAGTCGCCGAGGCGATTCGGACGCGAACGACCGCTCGACGGACTTGCGCTCCGCACCTCGTCCGCGAAAGCCGTTCCTAGCCTTCGCCCCCCGGCCGCTCCGTGTCCCCGGGAACGGCCAGCGAGATGTGAGCGAGGCGATCCGGGTCGGCGATGATGTCGATGGTGGTTATGCGGTGGTCGGTGATGGTGAAGGCGAGGAGGCACTCCAGGTTTCCATGGGGTGCGACGACCAGTCCCATGTGGCCATCGATGAGGGCGGGACGGGTATAGCGAGCCCGAGTGGAGAACATCAAAGCGCTGGACGTGACGGGACGGGCACCACGCATGCGGATCGGGCGTCCGCTCGGTGCGGCGACGGCGTCCGCATGGAGTTCGACGTCCGGGTCGAGTACGGCTATCAGCGCATCGAAGTCACCGGCATGCGCCGCCTGCAAGAAGGCCTCGACGACCACCCGTTCGTCGGCGCTGCGGCTGGTCGCGGCAGCGCCTGCACCACGGACGCGGCGTCGGGCACGGGCGGCGAGTTGCGCGGCCGCGGCGGGGGTGCGGCCGAGGATGGGCGCGAGTTCGGCATAAGGCAGATCGAACAGGTCGTGTAAGACGAAAGTCAGCCGCTCGGCGGGGGTAAGGGTGTCGAGCACGACCAGCAGCGCGAGCCCGACCGAGTCCGCCATGACGGCCTCTTGTTCGGGATCCATGGTGTCCGCGGGAACGGCGGGCAGATCGGTCGGTAGCGCGCCGACCGAATCTTCGCGGCGGGCTTTGCGTGCGCGCAACATGTCCAGGCAGATGTGGGCGACGACTGCGGTCAACCAGTTGCGCAGGTTGCGCACACCTTCGGTATCCGCGCGGTCGAGCCGCAGCCATGCCTGTTGAACGGCGTCGTCGGCATCACTGGCCGACCCGAGCATGCGATAGGCGACCGCGCTGAGGTGAGCGCGGTGATCTTCGAAGCGCTGCGCGAGCCACTGGCTCTCCTCGGTCATCGGCGGTCTCCTTCCGTCCGATCCGCGTGTCATGTCGACGGGTTGTGCTCCGTCATATCTATGACGGCCGAAACCGCGGTGACATGACACGCCCGCGGATCCATCTCGGACAGAGGGGCGAACCGATGCACAAGACATCCGACCTGCGCCCGCCCCGGGCAGCCATGGTGCCGACGCCGGATCGGCGGCGCTGGCTCGCATTGGTGGTATTGCTCGTGGCCGGGTTCATGGACCTACTCGATGTGACGATCGTGAATGTGGCACTGCCGACGATCCAAAGCGACCTGAACGCACCCTACGCGGATCTGGAGTGGGTGGTGTCGGGTTATCTGCTCGGATTCGCGGCCACGCTGATCACCGGCGGCCGACTCGGCGACCTGTTCGGGCGCAAAACCGTCCTGCTTGCCGGCCTGACCCTGTTCACCCTCGCATCGCTGGCCTGCGGAATCGCTCCGGGCCCGGGGTGGCTGATCGCCGCGCGAATAGTCCAGGGCGCGACGGCGGGGCTGATGATCCCGCAGATCCTCGCGATCATGCACGTGTCGTTCCCGGCCGCCGAACGCGGGAAGGTGCTGGGCATCTGGGGCGGTGTACTCGGTTCGGCTTCGGTGGCCGGATTGATCGTGGGCGGAATCCTGGTGCAGGCCGACGTTTTCGGCTGGGCGTGGCGGCCGATCTTCCTCGTCAATGTGCCCGTCGGGATGCTGGCCATTCCTGCGGCCATGATGCTGGTGCGACAGTCTCGCTCGGCCACGGCGGATCGATTGGATCCGATCGGCACCGTCCTCGCGATCGGCGCGGTACTGCTGCTGGCGTATCCACTGACCGAGGGCCGCGCTCTCGGCTGGCCGGTCTGGACCTTCGCACTTATGGCCGCCGCCGGACTGGTCCTCGCGGTATTCGTCGCCTATGAGCGGCACCGGAGCGAGACGGTCGGATCGCCGCTGGTGGTGCTGAATCTGTTCCGGCAGCGCACATTCAGTGCCGGTATGGCCGTGTGGCTGTTGTTCTGGATCGCCCTCGGCGGCTACTTCCTGGTGTGGACGCTATACCTGCAAGCCGGACTCGGCTGGACCCCGCTGCGGGCCGGGCTCAGCGCTTCGCCGTTCGCGATCGCCGCCGCCGCGGGGGCGGGAACCAGTGTGGCGGTGTTCGTGCCGCGCTACGGGCGCATGGTGCTGTTCGCGGGCGCGATGATCAATGCCGCCGGATTCGGTCTGTACCTGTATCTCGCCGCGCACTACGGCTCCGCCATCACCTCCGCGCAGATGTTCACACCGCTGGCGATCAGTGGATTCGGCTTCGGACTTTTCGTCGCGCCCACTGTCGACCTGATCCTGTCCGGGGTTCCCGCCCACGACGCCGGGTCCGCGTCGGGACAGCTGTCGACCATCCAACAGGTCGGCATGGCGCTCGGTGTCGCGCTGGCCGGGGTGTTCTTCTTCACCCAACTCGACACCTCCGCCGCCCACGGCACCGCCGCGGCTATCCCCGGCCTCCAGCAGCGACTCACCGACCTGGACATCCCGGCCACCGCTCAGGACCAGATACTCACCCAGTTCCGTGCCTGCGTGCACGATCGCTCCGCCGCAACGGATCCCACCGCCGTACCGTCCAGCTGTCGACCCCGCTCCGGACAACAATCATCCGAAACACTTCGGCAAACGCTCACGAAGGCGGGACTGGAAGCCAACGCGCACAACATGTCTCGCACCTTCGCGCGAACCCTGTGGTGGGCCATCGGCATTCTGATCGCCGTCGCCGCGGGAGTGTTCGCGCTTCCGCGTCGGTTGACCAGTGGTCCGGCCGCCGAAGCGAGTTCCCCTGCGCCGGATGCCGTCCCATGAGACGCCCGCTACGGTGAAGGCGTGGACCCGTTATCAGCGCGCTCCGCAGGTCCCCGTCGGGGTGTACTGGCAGGGGTTGTCGTTGCGGCGGTACTGATCGTGACTGTCGCTCTTGGAGCGCACTCCGTATCCGTAACCGCTGTTGCGCTGGCTGTGGTCGGTGCTATTGGGGCGCGCTCCCGATCCGTAGCCACCGCCGCCTCCGGGGCTGTGCGAATCCCGGGGTCCGGCCGAGGCCGCGAAAAGATGCGGCGAGGCGATCGTGATCGCCACCAGCGCGATGCTGATCAGCGTCACGATCACCACTCGACGCATCGTCCAGAACGACTTCGTTGCGATCTCCATCAGCTATCTTCCCGTCAATCAATGTGCCGCTATATAGCGATACGTTAGTCGATGGCACGCCATCGAGGGAAGGTGATTTTCGGATTCGCGCGGGCCAGATCGCGTCAGCGCCCCCGAAACGACCGGGCGACCTGCACTTTTCGGCCCCGCTCGCGGCTATGCGCGTCTTCGAATATGTGGGATGACAAAACCAGATAGCCGAGCACAACTCGAGTCGATCCCGAGATTCCGATGTCGCCACAGCCCGGCCGACCCGACCACCACCGGCGCATCACGACGTTTCGCCGATCCGGACGATCCGGAATCCTGAGCCTGATCGAAGCTCCCCCATCCGCCACGGACCGGAATCGTTCGACACCCGCGTTCTCCGCCTGACCTACCGGCGTGATCGCCGACGCCTTGTAGATGCCGCATCCCACTCCTATCGTTACGGGCAGAGGGGGCGGACCCTGCGGAGTAGAGATGATCTACGACAATCTGCTCGCGCTGACCGCGCGGGCACCGCTCACCAGCGGATTGCGGCAGGGCGAAGCATTTACGCCCTACGCCGCTTTGGTCGAGCAGATCGGCCGACTCGCCGCCGGCTTTATCGAACACGGCATCGACAGCGGTGATCCCGTTGCCCTGCTGATGCCGAATTCACCCGATCTATTCGTAACTTCCCACGCGCTCTTCGCCATCGGCGCCATCGCGATGCCGCTGAGTGTGACGGCCACGCGATCCGAACTTGCCACGCTCACGCAAAAGACCGGACTCGAGGCCGTTATCTCAACTCCCGGCCTTGCCGCTGCTGCCGAGATGCTGATCGCGGATGCGGCCCCCGGCGTTCCCATGTTCCTGACGAGCAGCCTGCCCGAAGCAAGTGCGACCACCCAGCTGCCGAAACCGCCAGGCGACACACCGGCGCTCTACCTCTTCTCGTCCGGCTCGACCGGATTGCCCAAGGTGGTGCCACACACCCATGCCGAGCTCATCGCTGATGGTGAACGAAGCAGCACGGCCTGGGACCTCCAGCCCGACGATATTGTTATCGACATTCTGCCGGGCAACTTCTCGTTGGGCTTCATACTGGGCGCTACGGAAGCCGTTGCCCGTTGTGCGACGACGCTCTACTGGAGCGATCCCCTGCCGCTGGCGCTTTCGCGCAAGAAGCTGCTCGACACCATGGTCCGCGAGCGCGTCACCGTCATGGGTGCCATTCCGGCAATGTACGAAATCGCCGCCGGTCAGACCGGCAGTTTCGATCTCAGGCTGCGCCTGGCCTTCTCGGGCGGCGTCGCGCTGAAGCGGCCGATCTTCGAAGCGGTGCGCGAGCGCCTCGGTGTCCCCCTCCGTCAGGCTTACGGCTCGACCGAGGCGAGCATGGTCTCGCATAATGACTCCGCCGATCCCGACGCAAGCTGGGCCTCGGTGGGCAAGCCGGCGGGCGACGCCAGGGTCCGCATCGTTCCTTTCGACACCGAATTCGGCCCGTCTGTCGGCGAAATGGAAGTAAGATCGTCCTCGCTCATGCGGGGCTATCTCGGCGATGCCGTGGCCAATGCTCAGGCGTTCGATGAGGGCTGGTTCAGGACCGGCGATCTTGCCTCGCTCGATGAAGAAGGTCGCATCTTCATCCGTGGCCGCAGCAAGCAGCTGATCGAGGTATCCGGCTACAAGATCGACCCCATCGAGGTGGAGGAGACGCTCATGACCTTGCCCGCCGTCGCCGAAGCCGCAGTGACGGGTCTCCCAGATCCGCGCAACGGCAATCGGCTGATCGCGTTTGTCGTCAAAGGGGCAGATGTGTCGGCCGACGAGTTGATCCGCTATGCCCGCGAGAGGCTTTCGGTTCAGAAAGTACCGGCCGAAATCGCGTTCATCGACGCACTGCCGCGCAGCTCGGCCGGCAAGCTGCTCCGCACCCGGCTGCGCGAGCTTTAGCCGAGCCGAGCCGCTCGCTGCGAAACGTAGGCGGCTAGGTTCGCCGGCGATTCGAACAGGTCCTCCCGTATCTCCGTATCAGGGATGCTGATCTTGAATCGCTCCTCGAGAAACCGCACAAGTTTTACCAGATTGATCGAGTCCAGCACGCCGGCCTGAAGCAGAAGGGTCTCGCGATCGACCGGCACTCCGCCGGTTTCGACCACCATGCCGGAAATGTACTCGATTATCGGTTGTTCGATATCGTTCATTACTCGAATCCCTTATCCAGCAACCACACTAGCCAATTCCATCGCGACCCGAAATGGTGCTCGAAAACATGGGAGGACGGCTTGGGCGACACGCGCCCGCTGGGCGAGCAGGAACGACTGCTCAACCATTTGCATGCCCATGGCGGGCTGATCGCCGTGCAGGTGCTGCATGTGCGCGGCCGCCTCGATCCGGCGCTGGTGAGGCGCGCGCTCGCCTGGCTACAGACCCAGCACCCCATCCTTCGCGCTCACATCCGCGGCGGCAAGATTATCTGGGGACGCCTGCCGCCCTTCGCCTATCGCCAGCCCTGGTTCGACACCGAGGGCACAACGGAGATCCCGTTGAAGGTGCTCGACGACACCGACCCAGACGCTTGGCGCCAGGTTCTTGCCTCCGACATCCGCACACCGATCCCGAAAGGCAACCATCCGCGCCTGCGGATAACGCTAGTGCGGCAGTCGCCCGATGCCGACGTCAACCACATCGTCATCTGCGCCGATCACGCGACGCTCGACGCCCAGTCCGCCAACATGCTCGCTCACCAGCTGCTCGAATTCCTCGCCGATCCAGCCGAGGCGCAACTGGAACCCCCGCGCCACACTGCCCTGCCGCCGCCGATCGAGGCGGGCCTGCCCAGCAAGTCCGGCAGTGGCAAGAAGACCACCTATACGCCGGCCATTCGGCTACCCAAGCAGACAGTGCCCGATCCGAAGGAAGAAACGCGAGTACTGGCGCGCCGCCTCGGGCCCGGCATAACGGCAACGCTCGGGGATGCCGTCAAAGCCAACAGAACTACGCTTCACGGTGCGATAACGGCGGCCTTTCTGCTTGCCATACGCGAGCGGTACCGGCTCGACGCCATGACCGTGTTGACCACGGTCGACCTCCGTCGCCTCAGTCAACCCGCGCCGCCGCACGGGATCTACGGTTGCTACATCGACATCCTGCGTACCAAGCACCCGATAACCGATGACTTCTGGGCAACCGCCCGTGACGCTTCGTTCAAACTGATCGCCGCGCTGGCCAAGGACCAGGAGTCCGCCTCGATCATGAAGCTTCCCGGATGGAAGGTGTATCGGTACGAAGCCGGCCCGACAATCAAGAACAACCAGCGCATCGACGGACTCGCTGTTACCACGGCAGGCGAGTCCGGCCTTCAGACCAGCTACGGCGCCTACACGCTCGAGGACGTCACCCGGGCCGTTTCGATCGACATATTCGGCCCGTCGCTGTTCGTGATCGCCAACGAGCGGCTTGGTGGCCTGGACCTCAGCGTCGGGTACACGGCAATGGCGATGAGCGAGGACGAGGTCTCCTGGCTCACCGACAACGCGGTGGCCCGGCTCGAAAGCGCCAGATAAGAACGCCGCGCCGATCGCAGCACGCCCCGCGTCGTGGACGAGGTTCCGGAGGCCGACCCCGCCGAACAATCCATCCCGGCATATCCGGATGGACACCGATATCGCCGCTATGCAGGCCCGCGCTGCCGATGTCATCGAACACTCGATCCCGGTACCACTGGACGACGACTTCGACGCCTGACGGCGCCATCCGAATATGGGCGAAATAGCTCGAATCAGGGTGCGATCTTGGCGCGCACGGCCGCGTGCAGATCGCGCAGGCGCGACCGCTCGGTGAGCACCTCGAGCACCCGCGTGCCGTGTGCGTGCCCGGCCAACTCGACGGCCAGCTGCTCCGGATCGACCTGGCTGTGTGGAATGCGGTAGGCGGCGCACAGCGCGGCCAGATCCATGCCGTGCGGGGTGCCGAACACCCGCTCGAATACTCCGGCATACTGCGGTTCACCCTGTTCCAGCAGCTCGAAGATACCGCCGCCGTCGTCATTGGCGACCACAATGGTCAGATCGGCCGGGCGGGGTTCGCCGGGCCCGATCAGCAGGCCGGACGCGTCGTGCAGGAAGGTCAGATCACCCAGCAGCGCGATGGTGCGGCCGTCGTGCTGCAGCGCCGCGCCGACAGCCGCGGACACGGTGCCGTCGATGCCCGCGACACCGCGGTTGGACAGCACCGTGATACCCGGCCGCGGATACGACACCAGAGCCGCGTCGCGCACCGGATTGGACGCGCCGAGCAGCAGCTGGTCGCCCTCCCGCAGCGTGTCCATCACCACGGCCGCCACGTGCAGGCCGGTCGGCTTCGAATGCACGGCGAGTTCGGACCGGACCACCTCGGTCGCCATCGCGTCGAGCTCACGGCAATGCCCCAGCCATTCCGGGCGCGGTGCGCCGGTGACAACCACCCGAGTACCGGTGCCGACCACATTGCCGGAGACATCGGGCCAGCGCGGACCGGTGGTGACCGCGTAGACGGTGACGTTCGGATCGGCCAGCACCTTGGCCACCGGACGGTGCAGGGTCGGCCGGCCGGTGACGATGGCCTGGCGCGGCTTCAGCAGCAGCAACGCCAACGGGTGCAGCGCGGTGCCGTGCATGGGGGCCGTGGGTTCGGCGACGGTTGGCAGCTCGGACAGTTCCGGCCGCAGCCTGGCACCGTGGCCGGATATGACGATCGTGTCGGGGGTCAGGTCGATGTCGAGCGGCACATCGAGCGTTGCGTACTGGGTGTGCGTCCAGGCCCGTCCATCCTCGCGTCCCTCGGGCGCATACTCGCCGGGGGCGAGGTCGGGCACCAGTGGCTCGCGCAGCGGGATATCGAAGTGCACCGGGCCCGCGTTGCCGGAGCGGGTGCCGCGGGCCGCAGCGAGCACCCGGCAGACCGCCGAGCGCCACAAGCTGTTCTGGTGCCCGTACGACGCACAGTCGGCGGACGCGGATTCTTTCTCGGCGAGGCCGAGGCTGATGGTGGTGCGGACCTGACTGCCGAACAGACCGAGCTGCTCCACGGTCTGGTTGGCGCCGGAGCCGAGCATCTCGTAGGGCCGATTGGCGCTGAGCACCACCAGCGGCACCCGCGCGTAGTTGGCCTCCAGCACCGCGGGACCGAGGTTGGCCACCGCGGTCCCCGAGGTCATCACAACAGGTACCGGCAGCCGACTGGCTACCGCCAGCCCAACCGCGAGGAAGCCCGCGGTCCGTTCGTCGATGCGCATGTGCAGCCGCAGTCGGCCCGCAGCATCCGCCGCCTGCAGAGCGAAGGCCAGCGGCGCGTTCCGTGAGCCGGGACACAGAACAACGTCCCGGACACCACCACGCGCGAGTTCGTCCACGACCACGTGCGCCTGTGCTGTAGACGGGTTCACGACTCCAGCCTCTCAGACAGTCGTTTCGGCGCCGCTGTCAGCCGTCTGTTGTGGTCGCCCTGGGACCTCTGCGGCCGCACGCCCCGACAGGCACCGAAGAAATGCACGGCGTGCGCTGGCCCGCCAACCCGTCTCCGTCCCAGTGAACTCTCAGCCTTGTGTTCGGTATCGGCTCTTGCCTTTCCCGTGCGCAAGTTCGGCAACGCCGAAGGGCAGATCGAGAAGAACCGCAACCAGCGCCGGGCCGTCGAGATCGGCGACGTTCGAGCACCGGAACGCTGCGCGACCCGACGAACGTCAACAATCGATGCCGGCGAGTGCGGGTCGCGCTGAATCGAGGACGCCGTGTCCCAGGCCGAAATGTCGAGTAAAGGTCCAGTAGACCGAAAAATAGCCTGGGCCAGAGAGCGAAATCTCTCTGGCCCAGGCCGTTTGTAGCGGGGACAGGATTTGAACCTGCGACCTCTGGGTTATGAGCCCAGCGAGCTACCGAGCTGCTCCACCCCGCGTCGGCTCGGGTAACGCTACAGCATGGGTTGGACACTTACCTAAACGGCAGGTGGGAGGGGATAACCTGCGGGTAGTCGGAGGTGGATGCGAGCATGAGCGTATGTCGATTGCCACTAGTGCCATTGCCCATGTGCGACTCACGGTTTGCGATATCGATCGGTCGCGGGCGTTCTACGAGAAGGTATTCGGATGGCCGGTCGCGCTGGAGGTGCCCGCCGATGCGGACGAGGCGACGCGTGAGCAGCTCGGATTTCTCTTCGGTGGCGTGATCTATCGAATGGAGCACGGGATGATCGGGTTGCGGCCGGTCGGCACCGACAGCTTCGACGAAAACCGGGTCGGGCTAGACCATCTCGCGTTCCCTCTCGAATCACTGGCCGAATTGGAGGCTGCCGCAGCACATCTCGATGCCTGCGGAGTCGCGCGTGAGGACATCAAGGACATCGGGTTCAGCTATATCCTCGAGTTCCGGGATCCGGACAATATCGCGTTGGAACTGATCGTCCGCAAGTAGGCTAGGCCGCCTTCGTCACCTTCTGCACCGCGGCCACGAAGAACTGATCGAATGCCGCCGGGTCGAGCGAATCATCCAGCGCGGCAACGCGAACCGCGACCGTGGTGCCCCGAACCTCGGCGTAGCCCAGGTATGCGTTCTGGGTCAGTGGAGCGCTGCTGGCGTCGGTCTTCGCGGTGCTGGTCGCATGGAAGGCGATCGCGTTCGCGCCCTTCAGTTCCTGAGGCACCGGCTGACTCGTGACGCGCTCCGACGCGGTGACCTGATGGCCGTCGTAGCTCGCGACCACCTCGACCGAAGCGCAGCGCTTATTGCCGTCGGCGATCCGTTGCAGATCTCCGGTGCGCGCGGAGACGAATTCGACAAAAATCTGGCCCGATTTACCGGTCGCCGCGGAGATGGACGACTGACCGAGCAGTTCCTTGGTCGCCGCTCCGAGATCCTGCTGCGTGGAACCGCATTCCGCCGGTGTGAAGGTGGCGTTCTGCTGGGTCGCGGCGAGATCGCCGACCGTCGACTGCAACTGCTCCGGTGGCAGATCGAGCTTCTTGGTGCCCGTCGGGAATTCCTCCGGGGTCAGCACCAACTGTTCGCGAGGCGTGGTCGGTGCCGCGGCATTCCAGCGATCCGTCGAGTCGTCTTTGCTGCTACAACCCGCGACGAGTACCGCGCCCGCCGCCATTGCCACTGCCCACCGTGCGTTACGCAATTCGATCATGGCGATGATCATGTCAGCCCGCGCCATGGACGATCCTCAATACCCACTTGTGGAGGGATTTCAGCGCTTCGGGAGATCCGTTACCCGGGTGCGGTGGCGCATACCGCGTGACAACCCCGCACCCGGTGCACGCTGTGCGCGGTAGCCACTGGATGTGCGACGGCTCAGTGGGTGGCCGAGAGTTCGACGGGACGGACGGTCGAGCGGGGGGTCGGGGCCAGCGTCTTGTGCAGGTTGGTGCGCATGGTCGTGGCCGAGTCGAGCAGATAGTTCTGCCGCACCTTCCACGGATGCCGATCGCCCTGACGCGGGAAGTCACCGATCGAGCGCTGAATGTAGCCGGAGGCCAGATCGAGCAGCGGGCGCTCGTCGAGCGCGCCCTCCGGCTTCGGCACCACGGCCGCATAGTCATTGCGGTCCAGGTGGTTGACGACCTTGCAGACCAGCCGCGAGGTCAGATCGGCGCGCAACGTCCATGAGGCATTCGTGTACCCGATGCAGACCGCGAAATTCGGTACTCCGGTGAGCATCGCACCCTGCCAGACGAATTGCTCCGACAGGTTCACCGCCGCTCCGTCGACCTTCGGTGCGATGCCGCCGAAGGCCAGCAATTGCAGTCCGGTCGCGGTAACCACGATATCCGCCGGCAGGATCCGACCGGACTTCAGCCGAATCCCTTCGGGCACAAAAGTTTCGATGTGATCGGTGGCGACCTGCGCCTTACCCTTCTTCATCGCCTTGAAGAAGTCGGCATCGGGTACGGCACACAGCCGCTGATCCCATGGGTCGTACGTCGGTGTGAAATGTTCGGCAACGGCCTGCTCGTCTTTGAGGATTCGAGCAGTCAAGCCGGTGAGCAGCTTGCGCGCGGCCTCCGGGCGGCGGCGGCAGTATTGATAGAAACCAATGCTGAACAGGATGTTCTTGGTGCGAATCACGCGGTGCGCCAACTGCGGCGGCAGCAATTCGCGGATCTTGTCGGCCTGCTTGTCCCGGCCGGGAACGGCGCTGATCCAGGTCGGTGAGCGTTGCAGCATCGTCACCGACTCGGCCTGATCGGCCATGGCGGGCACCAGGGTGACCGCCGTCGCACCACTGCCGATGACCACGACGCGCTTGCCCGTGTAGTCGAGATCCTCGGGCCAGAACTGGGGATGTACGACCTGCCCGGCGAAGGAGTCGATGCCGGGAAAGTCCGGGGAGTGCCCCTGCTCGTAGTTGTAATATCCGGCGCAGGCATAGAGGAAATTGCAGGTCAGCGTGCGCTCGGTGGTGTTACCGGTGCGATCGCGCTGCTCGAGGGTGAGCGTCCAGCGCGCCGACGCGGTGGACCAGTCGGCCCCGACCACCTTGGTGCGGTAGCGGATGTGCCGGTCGATGCCGTATTCCGCGGCCGTCTCCTCGACGTAGCGCAGAATGGACGGACCGTCGGCGATCGACTTCGCATCTCGCCACGGTTTGAACGGATAGCCGAGGGTGAACATGTCCGAATCCGAGCGAATACCGGGATAGCGGAACAGGTCCCACGTGCCACCCAGCGATTCGCGCGCCTCCAGCACGGCATAGGTCTTGCCGGGGCATTCGGTCTGCAGTCGATATGCCGCGCCGATGCCGGATAACCCGGCGCCGACGATCACGACATCGAGGTGGCCCGGAAGTACGGCGGTCTCGGACCCATCCCTGATCGAAGCCTTCATGACTCCAGTCTGCGAGGCCAGCGGACCAGATTCTTGACTTTGCACGACAAGTATTTGATTCTGAGCGACATGTCGGTGATTCGGTCCGCGGGGTTGCGCGGATTTCGCGCGACGGTGGCCGAGCTGGGCGGAAACGCCGAGGAGTTCGCCACCGCCGCCGGACTGCCGATCGCCGCCCTCGATGCCGATGATCTGCTGGTACCGGATCAGGCGGTCGCCGCGGCGCTGGAGCTGGCCGCGCAGCGGCTCGACTGCCCCGACCTCGGCCTGCGCATTTCGTATCGACAAGATCTGGATATGCTCGGCCCGCTGGCCCTGGCCATCCGGAACTCGCCGACGCTCGCCGATGCCCTCGAATGCTGTTCGCGCTATCTGTTCCTGCACGCGCGGTCGCTGCGCCTGACCCTCGCACCCGACCCGTATGGCGACCGCGGCGTCACCGCCCTGCGCTATGGCGTTCAGCCCGGCGGGCCGACACCGGTCCAGGGCACCGATCTCGGACTCGCCTTCGTGCACCGCACATTTCAACGGCTGGTGGACGTGCGCTACGGGCTGCGCTCGGTCGAACTGCCGTACCGGCCCGTCGCGCCGATCCGGATCTATGAGGAGTTCTTCGGCGCACCCGTGCGGGTCGAGCGCCCCGCGGCGGCGTTGCGCGTGCCGATCAGCCTGGCGACCCGGCCACTGAGCGGCGGCGACGAGAATCTGCACCGCTTGGCCATGGCATTCCTGGCCGAACAGTCCGGCGGCGCGGATGCCGCCACCGCACCGAAGGTCCACGCCGCCGTACAACAACTGCTCGGTACTGCGCCACCGGAAATCACCGCCGTGGCAAGGCTTTTGACGATCCATCCACGCACGCTGCAACGTCGCCTCGCGGCCGAGGACACCGCGTTCGCCACCATCCTGGATACCGTCCGGCGCGACGCGGCCCGGCGCTACCTGACCACCACCGATATGCCGATGAGTCAGGTCGCCTCGCTGATCGGACTGTCCGAACAGGCCACCTTCACCCGGTGCTGCCGAAGATGGTGGGGCACAACGCCTACCGCCGTTCGCCGCGAAGGCGCGCAGCACCGGCTACCGCAGTAGACCGACGGCCTCCTTGGTTGCCTCCGCCACCAATCCGTTGTCCGCCTTCGCATCTGGGCCGGTATGGGTGGTCAGCACCGCGAGCACTATCGGTGCGGCACTACCTGTTGGCCAGGTGACAGCAACGTCGTCGGCCGAGCCGTAGTCGCCGGTGCCGGTCTTGTCGCCGGTCTTCCAATCATCCGGCAGTCCGGCGCGAATCCGAGCACCGCCGGTGGTGGTGGCGACCAACCACGCCGTCAGCTGGGCACGCTCCGGTGCGGCAAGTGTGTCACCGACCGTCAGTGCCCGATAGTCGGCCGCGATTGCCGCGGGTGTGGTGGTGTCCCGCTCGTCGCCGGGGATGGCGGTATTGAGCTGCGGCTCCCAGCGATCCAGGCGGGAGACCTGATCGCCGATGGATCGCAGGAACCGCGTCAGCGCCTGCGGACCACCGAGGAGCTTCAGCAGTTCATTGCCCGCGGCATTATCGCTGCGGGTAATCGCCGCATCGCACAGTTCCGATACCGACATACCGCTGTCGATGCGGGTACCGGTGACCGCCGAACCGCCGGCGGCCGCCACATCCGCCTCGGTGAAGTGCATGATCTGATCGAAATACCCTGTGGCCAACGGATGTTCACGCAACAGCGCGGCGCATGCGAGCGTCTTGAATGTCGACATCATCGCGAACCGCTCGTCCTGGCGGAAGCCGACGGTCTTTCCCGAACCGGTATCGACGGCGAAGACCCCGAGCCTGGCCTGATGCTGCTGCTCGATATCGGCCAATCGCCCCACCGGAGTCGGTGCCGGATCCGGAGCCTTGGACTCGGCTCCACATGCGCCGAGCAACAGCACCGTCGTCACCAGGGCCAGCCCCACACGAGCCGAGCCCCGCCCGTGTCTACCGATCTTTGTCATGGCGACACGACAACACAGTGCCGATCCGCCTGTCCAAGACCGACCTGGCCGAAAGCCGATATCGAAACCGATATCGCCGCAGCGTAGCACCCCTGTCCTAGGGGCTCGCGGCACCGAAAATCGCCGCCGATATTTCCGCGCCAGGCGAGATGTCCGCCGGGCGCCACGCGCCGAAACGCCTGGGCCGCAACGGATCGGCCGATGCGGTCCGAGACCGGATGGAACGGGCCCGATCCTTCGTCGGTGAGGGAGGTTACGACGTGCGGCGCCGCCACCCCATCGGCCCAAGGTCGCGGCAACCGCGCTAGCAGGGATCGATGAACGCCGGATAGTCAAGGAATGAACGAGCCGTTCGCCGGATGCGCGCGTAAGCTCCCGGGTCCGGGAGGTCGGGTCAGTGCAGTTTTCAGTATTGGGTGAGGTCTGCGGGTGGCGTGGGGAGACGCCGCTCGAATTGGGGCCTCCGCAACGTCGCGCGGTACTGACCGCGCTGTTGCTGCGTGCCGGAAAGTCGGTCACCGCAGCGGAATTGGTGGAGGGGATCTGGGGCGAGGATCCGGTGCCACGCGCCATCGCGGCGCTGCGTACCCACGTCGCACAGTTGCGTCGGGTACTGGAACCCGATCGGACTTCGCGCGCACCGTCGACGGTGCTGGTCTCGGTCGGTGACGGCTACGCCCTGCGAATCCCGCCGGGCTCGACCGATATCGAGGCGGTCGAGGCCCTGGTGGCCACGGCCGAACGGATGCGCGGTGAAACGCCGGACGCGGCACGCGCGGCATTGATCGACGCACTCGCCCGCTGGCGTGGGCCCGCGCTCAGCGGATTGGCCGGACCTTTCGCCGAACGACACCGCATCCGGCTAGAGCAGTGGCGCCTTGCGATTCTCGAGGACCGGCTCGCCCTCGATATCGAGGTCGGCCGTGCCGCCGATGCGGTCGCCGAACTGGGGCCGCTGATCGATGAGCATCCGCTGCGCGAACGGTTCCGCGCGCTGCTCATGGCCGCGCTGTATCACTGCGGCCG
The DNA here is from genome assembly GCF_040680135.1 of Nocardia sp. NPDC052112. Lineage (NCBI taxonomy): Bacteria > Bacillati > Actinomycetota > Actinomycetes > Mycobacteriales > Nocardiaceae > Nocardia > Nocardia sp. NPDC052112. The sequence continues at coordinate 156,181 of NZ_JBFAWD010000014.1, forward strand.
CCAAGCCGAGGCGCTCGAGGTGTTCGCGCGGGCCCGCCGCGATCTGGTGGACGGTATCGGCGTCGAGCCAGGTCCGGAGCTGACCGCCATGCACGAACGCATCCTGCGCGCCGAAATGCCGACACCGCGACAGAGCGGCTACGGCCCGGAGCCGATCGTGCCCGCGCAGTTGCCGCCGGATATCGCCGATTTCACCGGCCGCGCGCAACTGGTCGAACGCATCGCCGAGCACTTGACCGGCGGCGGCAGCGCGGTCGCCATCTCCGCGGTCGGCGGCATGGGCGGCGTCGGCAAGACCACATTGGCGCTGCATGTGGCCCATCACGTGCGCGATCGCTTCCCGGACGGACAGCTGTATGTGAACCTGCGCGGCGTCGATCCGGTGCCGACCTCGCCCGGTGATGCGCTCGGTGGATTCCTGCGTGCGCTCGGTATCGCGGAGGGCGCGATTCCGGGCACCGTCGACGATCGCGCGGCCGAACTGCGCACCCGCCTCTCCGGTAAGCGCATGCTGATCGTGCTCGACAATGCCCGTGGCAGTGCGCAATTGGCGCCGCTGCTCGCCGGAACACCCGGCACCGCAGTATTGATCACCAGTCGTTCGGCGCTGACCGAGATGTCCGCCGTGCGCCGCACGCGCCTCGATGTACTGGAACGCGAGGAGGCCATCGCGCTGCTGATCCGCATCCTCGGCCCGGAACGTGTCGCGGCCGAGGACAGCGCGGCGCGGCAGGTCGTCGAGTTGTGCGGATGTCTGCCGTTGGCGGTGCGCATTGTCGGCGCGCGACTCGCGGTGCGACCGCAATGGACCATCGGATCGTTCGCGGCGCGGCTGGCCGACGAGAAGGGACGGCTCGCGGTGCTGGAGACCGGCGAACTCGGCGTCGAGGCCGCCTTCCGGCTCGGCTACGGGCAGCTGAACGAGCAGCAGGCCAAGGCCTTTCGCATGCTGGCGCTTGTCGACTTCCCGGATCTGCCGGTCGACGGCGTGGCCGCGGTGCTCGGTATCGCGGAGTCCGAGGCCGAGCGGATATGCGAATCACTGGTCGACCTGAGCCTGCTCGAGACGACGGTGCCCGGTCGCTACCGATTCCACGATCTGCTGCGTCTGTTCGCCCAGAGCGTCGCCGACGAGGACGAGTCGGCGGTGCTGGTCCGGCTGCTGGACTACTACCTCGCGGGTGCGAAGAACCTGCTGAGCGCCATCGATTACAGCAACACCACGCGTCTGTTGATCCCGACCACGGTGCCCGGCCGACGGTTCGCCAGCGGCGCCGAGGGACAGGTATGGAACGACGTCGAGCGGCCGGTGGTGATCGCGCTGCACCGGCAGGCCGCCCGGGTCGGTGGCCGCGCCCTGCAGGTGGCCGCCGATCTGGCCTGGGTCATGGCCGAACTGATGGACGCGGGTACCCGCGCCAGAGAACTGTCCGAGGCACTGACGGCCTTGCTGGACACCGCGATTCGCGAGTCGCACGCGAGCGAACGCCGCATCCGGGTCGCACTCGGTGCGCTGCTGCAGGTCGGGCTCGGCGAGGTCGAGGCGAGTCTGAAATATCTCGACGCCGCGGCCGGGCCACCCACCGACGACGCCGATCGCAGGATCGCGGTGCTCTCGGAGGTACTGCTCGGCATTGCCGATCGACGACTCGGCGAGATCGAAACATCGCGTCGGCATTTCGAGAATGCGATGCGCTTCGCGCGGGAACTCGGTGACCGGTCGATACAGGCCTGGTGTCTGGCCTTGGTCATCCGAACCTATTGCGAGGCAGGGCGATACGACGAGGCGGTCGATATCGCCGGCCGGGCCATCGCGCTGGCGCAGGCGTCGTCCAATCCGGTCGCACTCGGTTGGGCCACCCACGAATTGGCGGCCACGCTATCTATGCGCGGCGAGCACGAGCGCGCACTCGAGCTCGGCCATGATGCCGTGCGGATCACGCAACGCAATGGCGTACGGCTCTGGGAAGGGTGGGCGCGAACCAGATTGGCGCAGATCCAGCTACGCGCGGACAATGTGGCCGATGCGGAAACCCAAGCCGCCGAGGCGGTTCGGCTGCTCACCAAGGCCGCCGATCCGATAGATCGGGCGCGTGCCATGACCCTGCACGCGAGCGCGTTGGCCGCGCAGGGACGCACCGGCCCGGCCGCGGCGGAATTCGGCGAGGCCGCCGAGATCTTCCGGCGCGCGGGGCTGGCACCGCCCACCATCGACCGGCTGTTCAGCGCCGAGCCGACCGCCGATATCGCGGATTAGGCGGCGTTTATTCCACGTTTATCGGGCGCTGATGGTTGCCTGGAATTCTCTCGGGCGATGCGATCGCCGTCGCGGGTGGAGCCGGAGGCCACTGTGCGGGCGCACTGCATACCGACTTGTGTGCGAGGGGTACGCAAGGCGTATCGACATGCCCACAAGTGGTCTTCCTGATCGACAGGTTCACCCGATCGCGGGCGTCGCATCGACAGCGGCTGCGGGCCCGCCGGGTCCGGTCCACACAGCCCGCGCACGCCGTGGTCGCCCCGGCAGCACCGGTTGCCGGTGCGCCCGGTCCGTCCCCCATCTGAAAGAACTCCGAGTCGCAATCGCCAGGTCCTGACATGCCGGGTCGGCTCCCGGTCGCGGCCCCTGGACCAGCACAGAACATCCTGGTGCTGGCCGGACCGCTGCGGTCGTCCTGTCCCGCACCGAGATTCGATATCGAAACAGGTGTGAACTGCGCCTACGTCGGACCGGTGCGCATGTGGGTATCGTCGGAACGGTGCCCGGCTTGCGACGTGCTGGTTTGTATTTCAGTACACTGTTCGCCCTGGTCGCCGTCCTCGGTGTGGCGGGTCTGCCGGTGTATGTGTATCCGCAGACCGATCCATTGCGCCGGGCCGATGCGATCGTGGTGTTGGGCGGCACCGCCTATGAACGATTCGATGTCGGTCTCGATCTCGCCGAACGAGGATACGCACCGCAATTGTTGATCTCCCGATCGACCGGCGAAAACGATTCGGTAATGGACCGGTACTGCGCACCCCGATTCGAGTTCACCGTCAGCTGTTTCGTACCGGATCCGTGGACGACCGACGGTGAGGCACGTGAGATCCGAAGGCGGGCAGACCTTTACGGCTGGCACCACATCATCGTCGTGACTTATACCCCGCATGTGTCGCGGGCCAGGTACATCGTCGGCAAATGCTTCCACGGCGAATTGACCATGGTCGCCAGCCCCAGCGACCGCGGCCCGAAGTTCTGGACCTGGATGTACATCCGGCAGTCCGCAGGGTACGTGCGGGCATTCTTCACCCGAGGTTGTTGAACCGCGAACGCTCGAATGGCCGGTCTCATACGCTGGACGAGACGCGCGCCGCACAGGGGTGGATACGGTTGTGGGAGAGGACCGCCGTTGCGAATCGATGAGCTGCGAACGGTCGGTGACGACGAGTTGACCGCCGATATCGTCATTATCGGATCCGGTCCCGCCGGCCTGACCATCGCGACCGAACTGTCCGGAACATCGCTGCGTGTGCTGGTGCTGGAAAGCGGTGGGCTGACCGCGACCGACCAGGTCGACGCGCTGGCCGAGATCGAGAATGCCGGCGCGGGCCGGGCACAGTCGGACCGGGTCGCGGGCGATCGGATCCTCGGTGGCGCCTCGCATACCTGGAGCGGTCGCTGCGGTCTGCTCGACGACCTCGATTTTCGCCGCCGCCCTTGGGTTTCCGGTTCCGGCTGGCCGATTCGCGCGGCCGACCTCGAACCGTATCTGGTGCGCGCGGCCGAACACATCGGCATCGGCTACGGCAGCGGTTTCACCGATGACACGTTCTGGCAGTTGGCCGGGCGGGCCCAACCCGCGGACGCCCTCGATCCGACGCGCTTGCGTCCGTACTTCTGGCAGATCAGCCGGGATCCGGTGGACCCGTTCGACTGCAAGCGCTTCGGCGCGCACGTGAAAGATCTTGTCGCGCCGAATGTCCGGGTGCTCGTGCATGCGACCGTCACCCACGTCGACACCGATCCCGAAGGTAACCGGGTGGTTTCGGTTCGGGTCGCCGGGGAAGACCCACGGCCGCGTTCGGTGCGCGCACGAATCTTCGTTCTGGCCACCGGCGGCATCGGAAATCCGCGGCTGCTGTTGGTATCTCGGCAATCCTTGCCGGGCGGCATCGGCAACCGGCACGACATGGTCGGGCGCTATCTGATGGATCACCGCTGCGGCGCGGTCGGTGCATTGGATCCGGCCGTGGCGGGCAGTGCGCTGGAACGCTTCGGCAAGTATGTGGTGAAGACGGCACACGGCAGGCACACCTTCCTGCATGGTGTCGCACTGTCGCCGAAGCTCCAGGAGGCCGAGGGCCTGCTCAATTGCGCACTGTGGTTGCAGGAGGTGCTCGCCGAAGACGATCCGTGGGAGTCGGTGAAGCAGTTACTGCGTGGACGCGGCGATCGCCACGATGCGCGGATCGCGGTGCGCCATCCCGGATTACTGCTCGCTGGCGCGCGGCGCCGGCTCATCCAGCACGCCGGACTGCCGCACAAACTCGATCGAATCGAATTGCGCTGCATGGTCGAACAGCTGCCGAACCCGGACAGCCGCATCACGCTGACCGACCGCACCGATCGGCTCGGTGTGCCGCTCCCCCGCATCGATTGGCGGGTGCATACGGAGGAAGACAGCACCGTGCGCCGGGCAGCGGCGGTGACGGTCGAGGAGTTCGCGCGACTGGGATTTCCGACACCGACGCTGTACGACTGGGCGCAGGTGGACAGCAAGCGACCGCCGGTACTCACCGATTGGGCACATCCGACCGGAACCACCCGCATGTCGACGGATCCGCGCGACGGCGTGGTCGACACCGACTGCCGGGTGCACGGGGTGCGGAATCTGTTCGTCGCGGGCAGTTCGGTTTTCCCGACCACCGGCCATGCGAATCCGACCCTGACGATCGTGGCGCTGGCGGTTCGGCTAGCTGATACTTTGCGGACTTTCGCATAGTCTGCGGCCTATGGACACGACGCCTTCGCCGCACCCGCATGAACCGCATCGTGAGGGGCTGGCGTCGCGGCTGAACTGGTTGCGCGCGGGTGTACTCGGCGCGAACGACGGCATCGTTTCGACCGCGGGTCTGGTCGTCGGTGTCGCCGCGGCCACGACCAGCACCTCGACCATTTTCACCGCGGGCATCGCCGGAATCACCGCGGGTGCGATCTCCATGGCCGCGGGCGAATACGTATCGGTGAGCACCCAGCGGGATTCCGAGCGGGCGCTACTCGCCAAGGAACGCACGGAACTCAAGGAAGAACCGGACTACGAGCTGGCCGAACTGGCCGATATCTACCAGTCGAAGGGGCTGACACCGGAGACCGCGCGCAAGGTGGCCGAGGAGTTGACCGCGCACGACGCCTTCCTCGCCCACGCCGACGCCGAACTGGGGCTGAACCCGCGCGAGCTGACCAACCCGTGGGCCGCGGCCGTCTCCTCGGCGGTCTCGTTCACTGTCGGTGCGCTACTGCCGCTCTTGGCGATCCTCTTGCCGCCGACTACCGCGCGTATTCCGGTGACATTCGCGGCGGTGCTGATCGCGCTGGCACTTACCGGGTCGGTCAGCGCCCGGCTCGGCGGCAGCAATCGCGGGCGCGCGGTGTTGCGGGTGGTGATCGGTGGTGCGCTGGCAATGGCGATCACCTACGGTATCGGTCAATTGGCGGGCATTGCCGGGGTATGAGGACGGGCCGAAGGGAACCTTCGGCCCGTCCTGTGCGCGGCGCGTCGGCGTCAGTAGTAGTGCCGCCGACCGGCGACCGGGCGCCGGCCCACCGACCCGACGAGTGCGAGTATCGCGCCGATGATCAGCAAGATGATTCCGGCCGTGGTGAGCAGACCGATACCGAGTAGATATCCGACAATGAGGAGTATCAAGCCGAGGATGATCATCGTTCTTTCCTTTATTTGGTCGTCTTGACCGTTGTGCGGCCGGATGTTTCGGCCGACGCCGACCCGTTGGGCCTGCGCAGGAACCGATTCCAGCTCCACACCGGCTTACCGCCCTGCGGCGCAGGGGCTTGCGCGGTGGGTTTGGTCGCCGGTGGCGCCGCGGCGGGCGGCGGTGTGCCGCCACGCTTGGTGGCCTGCTCGGCCGCCTTTTCCTGGGCCGCCAACTCCCGGCGCGACTGCCGCAGATCGCGCCGTGCGGTGCTGCTGCGACGGGAACTACGCCAGACACCCGCGAGCAGCAAGCTCAGGCCGAGCATCCCGATCGCCCCGATCGCCATCCCGTAGAGGAAAAGTTCCCCCGCGGAGACCGTCAAGTGATAGTCGAATACCCCGAAATCGCTGGGCGCGGTACGAACTTCGCCCGTATTGGCCGCCACTCCGGCAACGCCGACAATTACCGCGCCGATGAGAACGACGAGCCCGATGATAATGATCATGACAATCCCGTTGCGCTGATTGATATTACCTTCTGGCTATGCCCGGATATTTCGAAATCAAACCCGGTCGTCGCGGCGTTTGAAAACCGCCGATTCGGCTATCTGCCGAACCGAAGGACAGCTACCTACCAGGGGGGGTCGTGATGACCTATACCTTCGATATGACCGATTACTCCGACGAACGCGCCGTCGTCGCCGAACGCGCGCTCTACAGCCTCGGCGGCGTGCAATCGGTCGACGTCGACCGCACCGCGGAAACCATCACCGTCAATTCCACTCTCTCCTACGGTGAAGTACTCGATGCGATCAGGTCCGCGGGCGTCGGCGCCAAGTAGTCGCTGAGCGGACCTGGTGTATTCGCTCGGACTCATCCCCCGCACGCGGATTGGGCACCAGCTGCCACCAGGTCACACAGCGCCACACCCATTCCAGCGGGCCGTAGCGGAACCAGCGCATCCAGTAGAAACTCCACAGCGCCTGCACCGCGATGATCCCGGTGGCCGAGCCGAGCAGTGCGTCATAGCGATTGGAATCGGATAGGCCGAGCCATGAGTCGGCGGCCAGGATCAGTCCGGTTGCCGAGACGTAATTGGTGAGAGCCATCCGTCCCATCGGCTCGAGCACCTCAGCGAATACCGCACCGGAATCGGTGCGCAGGAACAGCAGGAATCCGGTGAGATAGGCCAGCGCGCCGAGCAATCCGGCCACCGGGGCCGCGCTGCCGGTCCACAGATCGACATACGGCGTGCGGTACTCCCATACCCCGGCGGCCAGTGCAGCGGGCACGGCCAGCACCAAGACCACCGCGATCCACCAGCCGTAATAGCGCAGGTCATCGACGAGGCCGAAGCGATCGGCGGCCAGGCCGAGCAGGAACAGGCCCGGTACCAACCCGAGGCCACCACCGATCGTGACCGGCACGCCGATCGTGGTGATCAGCCCGGCGAGCAATATCACCCAGCGCGGCAGCCCGGCCGCGGGCAGCAGCACCACCAGCCCGACGATCGCATACGGCAGCAGCGCCTCACCCGGCTGGAATACCTGGTGGATCAGGCCGAACACACCGAGTGCGATGAGCCGACGCGTAAGTATCAGCCGCGGACGGTCGCCGCACTCGGCGGCGCGGTCGAGAAACAGCGAGAAGCTGAGCCCGAACAGGAACGAGAAGATCGGGAAGAACCGTCCCTCGAACAGCACGGACAGCACATGCCGTATCGGATCCACGGTGCCCGGCGCGACAGTCGCCCGCATATCGGTGAGCTGCCAGATATCGGCAATGAGAATCCCGCACAGCGCGAAACCGCGCACCGCGTCGACCTCGTGGCTGCGCGGGCGCGTACCGGCGGGATCCATAGCTATACGCTATCGAGACTCATCCCGATTCCCGGCTCGAGACATGCACATCCAGTGCCCAGCTCAGCCCGGGTTGCGGCGACCGGCACGCTCGAGAAGAGCTTTACCTCAGCACGCGACGACCAGCACGACAGGCGAACACGTCCAAGGTATCGCGAACCCTGCCGCATCCAACTCTTACACATGCGGGTGAACTCGAACACTAATACTTAATGCATTAACTATTCATGCGCTAAGGTTGTGCATCGAGGAGGTTCTATGGAGATCGACGATCCGTTGCGGCTGGATCGGCAGGTGTGTTTCGCACTGGCCGTGGCCAATCGGGCGGTGCTCGGGATATATCGGCCGCTGCTGGAACCGCTCGGGCTGACGCATCCGCAGTATCTGGTGATGTTGGCGCTGTGGGGCGAGGCGCCGATGTCGGTCAAGGCGATTGCCGAGGCGATTCAGTTGGATTCGCCGACACTCTCGCCGCTGCTCAAGCGGCTGGAGTCGGCCGGGTTGATCACCAGGGGCCGCGATAGTCGGGACGAGCGCAACCTCGTGGTGGATCTGACCCCGGACGGACGTGCGCTGCGCAAGCAGGCCGAGCAGATTCCGCCCGCCGTGGTGGCACGACTCGGCGTGACATTGGCGGATCTGGAGGAGTTACGCGACGTACTGACCCGAGTCAACCAGGCCGCGCGCCATGCGGCCGACCCAGCGACGTCACGAGGAGTGCACGCATGACCCGACCCAATCCCATCCAGTGGATCGGCTATGCCTTCGGGCGGCGCCTGCCGGATTCGTTGCGCGAGTGGGTGCGCAACGACCTCACCGGCAAGTACGCGACGCCACGTCATCTCGTGCGCGGGTTGGTGCCGTTCACACCGTTGTTCGCCGTATTCCTGCTGTTCCCAGGCGAATTGTGGCTACGCGGGTCGATGGTGTTGTTGGCGTTACTACTCGCACTGTTCTACACAACGGCGTTCATGCCGATGAATCGGGCACACCGCCTGGCCAAACACGGACTGCCAGCGGATTTGGAGAATCCGGAGCGGGCGCGGCGACGGGCCCTCGAGCGCGCGACCTACGCGGCACAGCATCCGCATTGAGGTCCTCAGCGCTGACCGGCACCCAGCACCGCGAGCCGAACACGATTGGTGGCACCGGTTTTCGTCATCAGATTGCCGATATGCGTCTTGACCGTGGTGACGCCGAGATGTAGGCGCTCGGCGATCTCGGCATTGGACAGGCCCGCCGAAACCAAGGTGAGCACTTCGGCCTCACGCCGGGTAAGTCCTTGTGGTGCAGCGGAATCCGCGCTTCGGTCGACCCGCCGCGCGGTGACGGCGGATGCCACGAGTCGCTGTAATACGGCCTGGCTGAACGGTGACTCGCCCCCAGCCGCGCGGCGGATGCCGTCGAGCAGATCGGTGGGCGAGGCATCCTTGACCAAGAACCCACATGCTCCCGCCGCGAGTGCGGGGTACAGGTGGTCGTCATCGTCGAAGGTGGTCAAAGCCACGACGCGGATCGCCGGCCTGGTCGCGAGAATGCGTTCGGTGGCGCGGATTCCGTCCATACCGGGCATGCGCAGATCCATCAGGACGACATCGGGGGCGGTCCGCTCGGCCAGCCGCACCGCCTCTGCGCCGCTGGCCGCCTGCCCGACGACCTCGAGTTCGGTATCGGTCGCACACAGCATGTGCAGTCCGGCGCGTACCAACTGCTGGTCATCGACGATGAGTACTCGAATGGTCATAGCCCCACTGCCTTTCCGATGGGAATCGCGGTCGGCAGCGATGCGTCGAGCCGCCAACCGGAATCACCCGGCCCGGCAATGAATTCGCCGCCGAGCAGTTCGATCCGCTCGCGCAATCCGACCAGGCCGAGCCCCTGCCGGTTGCCCATGCTGGTCTGCATGCCGTCGTCGCGCAGGACGAAATCCACCGTTCCATCCGCACGTGTCGTAATGGCCAATCGGGCGCTCGCCCCCGAACCCGCGTGCTGCACGACATTCGCGACGCCCTCCTGTGCCAATCGCAACAGGGTCAATGACCGCAGGGCATCCACCGCGGTCACCGCATCGTCGACCTCGACCGCTACGTTTGTGCCCAATTGCCCGGCCCGCTCCGCGACAGCCGCGATCGCGGCGGGCAGATCCGTCGGCGCGATGAAGGATTCGCCAGCCATTGCCGGATCTCGCAGTACCGATACCAGAAGCCGCAGATCAGCAAGGGTTTCGGTGCCGCTGGCGTGAATATCGTCGAGTACCTCCCGGACCGCGGGCGGCGCGTCCGGAACCGCATGCCGGGCCACGCCGACCCGCAGCACGGTGGACGAGACGTGATGTGCGATCAGATCGTGTAACTCCCTGGCGATGGCGGTACGCTCCATCGCTCGCGCGGCCGCGATATCGGCCTCGCGACGCTGCGAAATCTCGCCGGCCAGTTGCCTGGCTCGGTCGGCGCCCTCGCGTGCCGCGTACAAGAGATGTCCGATCAGCAGCGGTGCACCCGCCATGACGAGCGCCCGGTAAACAGTCGCCGCCTGCGCTCCCGAGGGATGCAGCAGGTAGGCCGCCCCCAATGCCCCCGCCGCCACCCACGGCTGCCATCCACTGCGCCGGGCCGCGAGCTCGGTGAGCGCGATCGCGGCACCCACCTTGGGCACCACCGGTCCGGTAGCGCCGATCTCATAGCCGAGCACCAATAGGCCCGTCACCAGCAGTGATGTGGCAAACGGCCAGCGGACGCCGGCCGCCGTCACGAATACCGCGAGCAGCCCGATGATCCAGTCCACCGGGCCGGGCGCATCCGAAAGCAGCAGCAGGCAACCGATCCCCGATGCCGACAGCACTCCGATACGCACCGGCAGTGCGCGCACATCGAGCAGCCAGTCCACACCCCTGGTCACACCCGAATCCGCCATGCAGACCATGATGCCCGGCAGGTGCCCACCGCGACTCCTCCCGGCGGAGGATGCCCATCCTCCGAATCGGCGCGAGAATGGACGCTCGAGCCGAACATCCCGGCCCAGCGGGAACCGGAACGCCGGCTTTCCTGCACAGAAGTGCCTGGCCCGCAGTCGAAATCAGCACAGGCCGCGGTCGCGCTGGTGGCGGCACACCTCGTCCGTGCCGAGTTGGTCAGGCGATGGACAGGTCCAAGCGACGGTGGCGGCGCACGAAGATACTGGGAACCCATTGGGCGGCATCGGGATTCGGAGACAGCCGAAATGACGTGCTGCGGGCCAGCAGGACTTGCAGAGCAAGGCGTGCCTCCAGCCGGGCCAGGGCCGCGCCGACACAGAAGTGGATGCCCTTACCGAAAGCCAGATGATTGCGCTGGGCCGGGCGGTCGAGACGGATTTCGTCGGGGGCGGGGAAGATCGCGGGATCGCGATTGGCGGCGGACCACAGTAGGAGCAGGTGGCTGCCCGCCGGAAGTTCCGTGTCGCCGAGGGTGGTGTCCCGGACGACGTGGCGATGGTGCGCGCGGAACGGGGATTCCAGACGCAGGGCCTCTTCGAGGAATGTGCCGAGCAGATCGGGTTCGGCGCGCAGACGGGTCTGGAGCGTGGGATCGGTGGCGAGTATGCGGGCCGCATTGCCGATCAGGCCCGCGGTGGACTCGCCGCCCGCACCGACCAGTTGGACAAGGATCAAAACGGCGACTTCGCGGGTGAGTTCACGGGTGGCACAGGCTCTTGCCAGATCACCGAGAAGATTGTCGCCAGGACGGTCGCTGGCTTGTACGAGTTGACGGCGCAGATAGTCGGCGAGTTCCGTTGCGGCGGTTACGACAGCGAACAACCGGTCGGTGCCGACCACGCCGTCGAGCAGTTCATTGCTCGTGTAGCCCAAGGCGAGCAACTGGGGAATGTCCTCATCGGGTAGGCCGATCAGTTTCGCCACCAAGGTCATCGGCAATCGGTCGCCCATGGCCGACACCCACTCGATATGTCCATCGCGGAAACCTTGCGCCCACAATCGATCCGCCGCCGTGGTGATGGTGGGTTCCAGTGCGCGAATGCGTTTCGCGACGAGGGCGGGCAGCACCAGTTTGCGGTGGGCCTGGTGGGTTGGCTCGTCACTGGTGGCCAGGACATGAATGGCCTGGCCACCGCCGTCCAGATCGAAGACCGCGGCCGAACCATCGGGTTGGCGCACGAGGGCGGCGGTGAGGTTGGAAGAGAAGTCGGCGGGCCGGGTGGTCGCCTCCATCACCAGCTCCCACCGGCTGACCAGGTAAAAATCGGTGTCGGCTATGCGGTGCACCGGCGCTTCGGTGCGCAGCCGGTCGTATAGCGGATACGGATCGTCGAGGACCACGGGGTCGAATAGGTCGATCTCATCCAATACACGGGTCATTCGCTCGCCTCTCCGACACACGGTTTCGGTTTCCGCACACCAGATTTCGCGGTGCGGCCCACCATCGTCAATAGCCCGGGAAAAGTGAGATTCCGGAGTCGAATCCGCAGGTCGGACCGTATCTCGAAGCCTGCCGCCGAACTGCCGATTCAGTGCGAATCCGAGCGTAGGATGTCTCATCCTGAGACAAAATTCTCGAACCGTATCCGGAGGTCGTGATGACCGGACAACCCGACTGGCTCGCCGGCGGCCATCGCCGCGACCTGGCGATCGAACGCATCCACGCCGCCGCGGCCGACCTCATCGCCCACCAGGGCATGGCAGGACTGAATATCGACCATGTCGCCGCCGCGGCCGGATGCTCCCGCGCCACGGTCTACCGCTATGTCGGCGGGAAGTCGGCATTGCGCGACGCCGTGTTGACCGGGGCCACCGCCCGCATAGCCGAGACCATCCGGCGCGCCGTCGCCGCCCACACCGGCCCCGACCGCATCACCCACGCGATCCTCGCCGCACTCGAGGCGGTCCGCGCCGACCAGGTCGCCACCGCCTTCCTGACAACGACCAGCCCGGACGAGGTCGACACCCACCTCGCGGGCAGTCCCCGATTGGCCGACGCCGCAACCGAACTCACCGGAATCGGGGGTGACCCACTCGCCGGACAATGGATCGTTCGCGTGGTCCTTTCGCTATTGTTCTGGCCCGCAACCGATCCCGGTGCCGAACGGGCACTCGTAGAACGCTACGTCCTGCCTGCCTTCGCAGCGCTCCCGAGCTGACCGTCCGCCGCGCGGCCTCGGCGCGGACACCAGCGTTCGCGCGGTTCACCAGTAGCGGCGACGTGCCGACCGGCGAGCGGTGAAGTTAGGTGGTCTGGTCTCGGTCGGCCTGGCGCGCAAGCGGTTTCGCCAGGGCGCGTCGGCGGGGCGGGTGGCGTGGAGTCGTTTCTTTCGCATCGCCGGACGAGTCAGCGCATGGCCCACGGGGCGATGGCCTGGACGGCGGGCCAGCCGAAGTCTTCGGTGTCCTCGTCTTCGACGAACCACAGCCAGTTCTGCACCGCGCGGACCAGGGTCCAGGCGCGGGCGCGGTCCGGATCGAGTCCGGCGATATCGACGATGGCGGCAAAGCGATCGTCCAGGGCGGATTCGGTGCGCCGGTTCCACAGCAGCGAAAGCGTGGTGAATTCGAGGTCACCCGCCAGGGGCTGTGGATCGATGACGAGCCAGGGTTCGCGGGTGCCGCCGAGGACGTTCTCGTAGTGCAGATCCTCATTCACCAGCAGGCGATCCGCGCTCGGGCCGAGCTGGGCGCAGGCTTCGACGGCCGCGTCGAGCATCGTGCGCGGAAAGGGGGCGCCGAGACGCTGCCAGTCCTTCGGCAACTCCGTCACCAGACGCTCGGCCTCGGCGCGCAGGTCGCGGGAAATGCCGGGCGGAGCGGAGATGGCGAGCCGACGCAGCAGCACGGAGATGATCCGAACCGCATCGTCGATGGGTTCGAAGTCCAATGACCGGGTGGGATCGAGTCGTTCCAGCAGGAGTGCACCGTCCTCGGCGTCGCTGTCGAGCAACCGCACCGCGCCATTGCCCGCCCATGCGGTCAGTGCGACCGGTTCGTCGCGCGTCTCAGGAGTGAGATGACCGAGTTTGAGCACGACCCGACTGCCGTCCGCACGTACGCCGGGCAGCACCAAACCACCATAACCGTGCATAGGCGCGCCCTCGAACCGAAGGTCCCAGCGCTCGGCGTACCGGGCCGCGAGCTCGGGCAGACCGGCCAGCCAGGCCCGAGCCGATGGCTCCATCGCAACCAGACGCTCGGCGAAGAATTCGGGGACAACGATCACCAATCGAGCATCTCAGTCGTGTCGAACGAATTTCGTCGTCGGTCGGCTACGGCAGTCCGGGCAGCGGGGGCAGCGGGGGCAGGCCCGGGATGATGATCGGATTCGGCGGCGGGATCGGGATGGGGTTCTGCGGGACCGGATTGGGGTTCTCCGGTACCGGGTTCGGGCTCGGGTTGTCCGGGACCGGAACCGAGTTGGGCGCCGGATTCTGCGGCACCTGATTCTGCGGCGCCGGATTCTGGGGCGCTTGATTCTGGGGCGCCGGATTCTGCGGCACTTGATTCTGCGGCGCCGGATTCTGCGGCGGCGGTTCCGCAACGCCCTGACCTTGCGGTATGCAGGTCCAGCCGCCATCCGGCGACCGACCCCATTGCGCGAGGACCCCATCGTGCGAGCAATCGTCGCCGACCTGGTGCTGATTGCGTGCCTGCTCCCGCGGCGCACAGACCCACAGGCCATTGCGCACATCCCATTGGGCAACGACTCCATCGTGCGAGCAATCGTCGCCGCGCTTGCGTGCCGGTTGCTTCGCGGGGGCCGTCGGGCGATTCGACTGCGGCACGAGCGGCGGCGCGGGGGCCGGGCGGTCGGTGTTCGACGTGCTCGATGTCGGTGTGTCCTTCTTCGAATCCTGATTCGAGCTCATCAGCAGCGCTATCGCGACTACCAGCGCGAGCGCGGCGGCGAGAACGGCCGCGATGGTCAGGACGCGAGCACTATCGGTTGGTGTCCTAGCACCGCCGGGTTTCACCATCACACCGCCTTCGTGCCGAGTAGGGACTACCTTCACGAAAAGCTCTCCAGGCAGGCTACCGAAGACACGCTAGGAAAAGATCAACTTTCGCGATGCGTGTTTGCGCAGGTAATGCCTTATTTGATGCCGACGCGCACCTGGACGGCGTCATCGCCGGTTTCGTGCAGCGCCTGGCTGATCAGACTGCTGAGATCACTGCTATTCATGGCTCCGGTCACATCGGCTACGGACTAGCGGCGAGGAACACAAAAGCGGAGAACAGGGCCACATGGACACCGCCCTGCAGCAAGGTCGCCCGGCCGGGCACCACCGTCAGCACGCCGACGACGACCGTCAAGGCGAGCAGCACCATCTGCGTCGCACCGAGCCCGAGAACGAGCGGACCGTCTAGCCAGATGGTTGCTACGGCAATCGCCGGAATGGTCAGGCCGATACTCGCCATTGCCGATCCGAGCGCGAGATTGAGGCTGATCTGCACCTGATCGCGGCGTGCGGCACGCACGGCCGCAAGCGTTTCCGGCAGGAGGACGAGCAGTGCGATGACCACGCCGACCGCGGACTGCGGCAGTCCCGCCGAGGCGACGGTCGATTCGATCGACGGCGACACCACTTTGGCCAGACCGACGACCCCGACCAAGGCAACCACCAACATGATCAGGCTGAGCAGCGTCGCGCGCACTGTCGGCCGCTCGCCGCGCTCGGCGCTGACACCGTCGGATTCCTCGACGGGCAGGAAGTCGTCCCGATGCCGCACCGTCTGCACCATCACGAACAGGGCATAGAGCAGCAGCGAAGCCACCGCGGCGAAGACCAGCTGAGCGCGGGAGAATTCCGGCCCCGGCTTGCTGGTGGTGAAGGTCGGCAGCACCAGACTGAGGGTGGCCAGGGTCGCCACGGTGCCCAGTGCCGCGCCGGTGCCCTCGGCATTGAATACCGCAACCCGTCTGCGGACCGCACCGACCAGCAGTGCGAGACCGAAGATGCCGTTGCAGGTGATCATGACCGCCGCGAAGACGGTGTCGCGGGCCAGGGTCGCGGACTTCTCTCCGCTGCTGACCATTATCGTGACGATGAGCCCGACCTCGATCACCGTCACCGCGACCGCGAGCACCAATGCCCCGAGCGGCTCGCCGACCCGATGCGCGATGACCTCGGCATGATGCACCGCCGCCAGCACGGCACCGACCAGCGCGGCGACCACCACGTCCACGCCGATGGCGGGCAGCGATCGTCCCCAGGTGGCGGCCAGGGTGATCGCGGCGAGCAGAGGGACGAATACGGTCCAGCGGGAAGTCAACGCACCGAGCATGACTTCCATCGTGTCAGCAAATCGGCCGCATTCGATCTCGTGCGCCCAGGGAAATGTGGCTTCGCGCAGATCAGAAATTCCCCGGGCGCTACGTCAGTCGTCGAGATCGATCCGTACGGTCAGCAAGTCGGTACCGACCAATCGAACGGCAGCGCTATTGGCCTTGGGCAGCGATTGCAACCGGGCACGCGGATCGTCATCGGGCAGCAGATGCGCCGTACCGGTGTGCCAATGCCCGTGCAGCCGCACGCGAACCCGATTGTCGGCCTTGATATTTCGAACGTATTGCGACCGGTCACCGAATTCGGAGACGAGCCAGAACTCCTGGGCGACCCGCCGACCCCCGATCGGCGTAATCCGCGGCTGCCCACTCACCCGCCCAACGGTCTCGAGCAACTGCTGCCTCGGCAATCTGCGCAGAATCGGATTCCCCACCCGCCGCTGGACTGTGGTCACGACTCGGTGCTGAAGATCACGCAAGTTCGCCATGACCCGACGCTAGCACCGGCGGCTCGAGCTCAGGTGGATCCGTTCGCACGATCGACCCGGGTGTGTATTCCGGCCAATGCGATGATCGAGTCGAGATTCGTCTTCTGGACGGCGCGGCGATAAGCGACAATGTGCCGAGTGCGGACCCAGTTCACCCGCGAGCTCATCGCGTTGACCAATGATTTGACGCTCATGTGTCGACTCGCCCACGACGCCGCCGAGCGTGTCACGGCCGCGCTCGGCGACGCCGATCTCGCCGCCACCTACGAAGCCTTCGCGCTCGACGAGCAGCTACAGAAGATGTACTCCTCCTGCGAGGCCAGGACCGTCGTGCTGCTCGCACTGCAGGCGCCGGTCGCACGCGACCTGCGGCATGTGGTCACCGCCATCCAGATCGCCGGTGAACTGTCCCGGATCGGCACGCTGATCAGCCGCGTCGCCGACCAGGTCTACAAATGCCATCCAGAACCCATTGCGCCGCAACCCCTCATGGATATCCTCACCACCATGGGCCGCCTGGCCGCCCACCACACCGCCCTCGCGGGTCAATCGGTCGCCACCGGGCGCCAACCCACCACCCCGGAATCCGGCACCCCGGAAATGAATCGACTGCACCGGCAACTCCACTCCACGCTGACCGAGCGAACCGCCACCGAAGCCGCCATCGATATCGCCCTGGTGGGCAATGACCTCGAACGCTGCATCGACCACACCATCCGCATTGATCGCCTGATCCGCTTCCTGGACACCGGAATTCCGCCGACGGCCCAAAGTTCCGACGCGGTTTAGGTGCGGCGGGCGATGGCGTAGAGATCGCGGGCGGGGCCGGTCAGGCGGTGGCCCACGGGCCAGACCGCGCGCAGGGTTCGGGTCAGATCCAAACCGTTGACGGTCGGGGATGCGAGTGCGCCCGCGGTGATTTCGGCAGCCACGGCCAGGGAGCTGAGCACGGCGGGGCCCGCACCGGAGGCGACCGCGGTTTTGATGGCGGTGGTGGAGGAAAGTTCCAGCGCGACCGTGGGTGCCCAGCCCGGAATGGCCCGTGCGACAGCATTTTCGAACCAGGTCCGGGTGCCCGATCCGGGTTCGCGCTGGATCAGCGCGGTGACGGCGAGTTCGGCCAGGTCGACCGAGCCGTGGCGGGCCCAGCGATGTTGCGGCGCAACCACAACGACCAGTCGATCGCGGGCCACGACGTGACTCTCCAGCCCACGGAAATTGCGCGGACTCTCGATGAAACCGATGGCGTCCTTGCCGTCGAGCACCGCCTGTGCGACCTCGACGGAATTGCCGGACCGCAACGCGATCGCGGTATCGGGTGCGCTGCCACGCAAGGTCATGAGCCAGCCGGGGAACAGGTATTCGGCAATGGTCTGACTCGCCGCCACCCGCAGCTGCGAATCGCGTTCGGCGCATAAGGTGTCGATGCCCGCGGCCAATTGCTCCGCCGCATCGACGACTCCGCGTGCCCATTCGGCGATCAATGCCCCCGCCGGCGTCGGCCGAGAACCGAGGGTCGTGCGCTCCAGCACCGGCATCCCGACCAGCTTCTCCAGATAGCGGATGCGGGAGGACGCCGACGGCTGGCTGATGCCGTGCGCCTGCGCCGCGCGTCCGAGACTGCCGAGTTCGATGACCGAAAGCAGCAGGTCGAGCGCGGCCAGATCGGGCACACGCGGCGACAGGGGCATAGAACGAGTCTATGCACCCATAGAAATGCGATGGCTACTCGACACCGCCGACGCCGACGAACCTGGACTCATGACCGCCACAGCAACCTTCCGCCCCGCACCCCCGCGGCGTCTGCTCGGCGAGCTCGGACTCGATGCGACCCACCGCGTCGCACCCCGCTCGCTGCGGTATCTCGGACCCAACTGGTTCGCCGCCGTCATGGGCACCGGCATTGTCGCCAATGCCACGGTCACGCTGCCCCTGCAGTTCCCCGGACTGCGCGGCGCGGCCACGGTCGTCTGGACGCTGGCCGCACTGCTGCTCGTGGCATTGTGCGCCGCCTGGGTCGGGCACTGCGTGCGCTATCCGGAACAGGCCCGCAGTCACAAGGATCACCCGGTCATGGCGCATTTCTACGGCGCGCCACCCATGGCGCTGCTGACCGTCGGCGCCGGCACCCTGCTGCTCGGCCGCGAGCTGATCGGCCTCGATGCCGCGCTCGCCATCGACGGGATTTTGTGGTCGCTCGGCACCACGCTCGGCCTGCTGACCGCCGTCGCCATCCCCTATCGGATGTTCACCCACGACAACATCGAGACCGATGCCGCTTTCGGCGGATGGCTGATGCCTGTGGTGCCGCCGATGGTGTCGGCCGCGATGGGCGCACTGCTGGTCCCCTATCTGCCCGAAGGCCAATTGCGGCTCACCATGATCCTGCTGTGCCTGGCCATGTTCGGCCTGAGCCTGATCGCCGCGCTGGTCATCACCACCATGATCTGGTCACGACTGGTGCACCACGGGGTCCCGCAGTCGGGCCTGGTGCCGACCCTCTGGCTCGTGCTCGGCCCGCTCGGCCAATCCGTCACCGCCGCAGGCCTGCTCGCCGATGCCGGGCCCTCGGCCCTGCCCGACCTCTACGCCGAGGGGCTGACCGTCTTCTCGGTGATCTTCGGCGTCATCACCTGGGGGTTCGCGATGCTATGGCTGACGCTGGCCGCCGCCGTGACCGCAAAGACCGCTCGCGCAGGCGAATTGACGTTCAACATGACCTGGTGGGGCTTCACCTTTCCGCTCGGCACCTGCATTACCGGTAGCATCGCGCTCTACACCCACACCGGTGCCGATATCTTCGCCGTGACTGCGGTCGCGCTGTATGTCGGACTGGTCGGGGCCTGGGCAGTCGTCGCCACCAAAACCATTCGCGGTGTACTCACCGGGCCGCTGCTCCGACCGGCCTGATCGTCAGGCCTTGAAGTACACCAACTGATGACTCGTCGCGAGTAATCCACCGTCGTGCGCCCAGAGTTCGGCCGACTGATCGAAGAAACCCTTGCCGAAATGCTGGGAGCGCGCGGTGGCCAGCAGCGGGTGTTCAGCCTGGGTCGCGAGGCGTTCGGTATCGGCGTGGAAATACACGGTCAGCGTGACGGTTCCGGCGGGGACGACGCGGCCGAGTCGCACCATCACCCGCGGAAAGAACACATCGCTCAGCGCGGTGAGGGCCGGGTAGTCCAGCGGGCGCGCGGGCCGGTCACGAACCCAGAGCGTCGTGGTGGAAGTCGGCTGCTCCGCGGCGCCGTCGAGTTGGGTAATACCGCCCTCGATGAAGCGCATCTCGTAATTGTCCACCCAGGCAATGAATTCGGGCAGGGTGTCCGGCTCGATGGCGTCCGGTGCCGGCGCGGCGGGCGCGGCGGCCTCGGTTGCGGTCCAGGTCTCGCGGCGGGTGCCGAAAACCGCGGTGGCCGTGGTGGTCACGACACCGTCCTGACTCATCGACAGCGTCCAGTGCTGGGTGGTGCGGTTGGTCCGCACCGGTTGCGCGGCAATGATGAAAGGCCCCTCGGCGATCGGGCCCGCGAAATTGACGGTGAGCGAGATCGGATCACCGAGACATTGCGGATGTTGTTGCACCGCACGCAATACGGTTGCCGCGGTGATGCCACCGAATGGGCCGACCATATTGGCGTACTCGGGAGTCGTTCGACCGCTGAAGTTTCCGGCATCGTCGGGTGTCAGCGCGACCGCGGTGTCGAAGGCGTGCCGTGCGGTGATGGTCGAACTCATCGCGTTCTCCTCGAGTAGGTGGGCGCGGTCAATCGCGGGGGCGCAGACCGTAGGTCAATCGGGTAATGGTCTCGGCCAGTGCCGCTTCCGCATCCTGCGCTTCGACGAACCCGGACCCGACAAAGGTGGCCAGCCCGTGCAGTGCGGCGATGGCGGCAATTCCGATCCGCATCGGATCACCCACGACGACTTCGCCACGCGCCTGCCCTTCGGCAATCAATGCGAGGGGCACGGTAAAGGCGCGCCCGACCGCCGCCACCATTTCCTCGCCCGAGGTCGGACTGTGCTTGCGCGCGAACATCAGCGCGAGCAACGCCGGATTGTCGATGGCGAAATTCAGGTAGGCGCGCGCGACGGCATGCAGCCGCTCGGAAAACGATCCGGTCGGGTCGACCTCGCCGTACACCGCGGCGAGCCGGTCGAAACCGACCAGTGCGAGCGCGTCGAGCAGTGCCTGCTTATCCCGGAAGTGCCGGCTCGGCGCGGCATGACTGACGCCGAGGTCGCGGGCCAGCTGACGCAGCGAAAGCCCGTCCGCGCCGGACTCGCGCAATGTGGCCTCGGCGCGCTGGAGCAGTTCGGCGCGCAGGTCACCGTGGTGATAGGAGCGGGAGCGGACAAAACTCATGGTTGCTGCAGGATATCCGATTCCGCGGCAGTGTTGGCATTGACTACTTTGTAGTCACTGCCTACATTGGGCGCTATGACGAACCCTGAATGGACTTCCGCAGATCTGCCCCGATTCGACGGACGCACCGTCGTCGTCACCGGCGCCAATAGTGGGATAGGTCTGGTGACGGCCCGTGAACTGGCCCGCGTCGGCGCCCGCGTCGTGCTCGCGGTGCGTGATACCGCCCGCGGCGCGGAGGCGGCGCAGAGTATTCCGGGCCACACCGAGGTGCGCGAACTCGATCTCGCCGACCTGGCCTCCGTGCGCCGCTTCGCCGCGGACTGGTCCGGGGATATCGATGTGCTGGTGAACAATGCCGGCATCATGCTGGTCCCCGCCGGACGCACGGAGGATGGTTTCGAGCGCCAATTCGGCACCAACCACCTGGGCCATTTCGCGCTGACGAATCTGCTGCTGCCGCATATCACCGACCGCGTGGTGACCATCTCCTCGCAGGCGCATCGCCGCGGCAGCATCGACCTCGACGACCTCAACTGGGAAACCCGGACCTACAACTCCGCCGCCGCCTACGGGCAGTCCAAACTCGCCAATCTGCTGTTCACCCTCGAACTACAGCGACGTTTCAGCGCATCCGGATCCCGACTCGCGCTGAGCGCCCATCCCGGCTGGTCCGCAACGAATCTGCAGAGCCATTCCGGCAACCGGATCCTGCACGAGGCCATGCGGGTCGGCAATAAGCTGCTCGCCCAGAATGCGAGTTCCGGTGCGCTGCCCACGCTGTTCGCCGCCAGCCAGCAGCTGCCGCCGGGCAGCTATGTCGGCCCGGACGGCTGGTTCGAAGTCCGCGGTTACCCGAAGGTCGTCGGCCGCAGCACCGCCGCCGCGAATGCCGACCTGGCCGCCGCATTGTGGACCGCATCCGAAGAACTGACCGAGGTGCGATTCCCGGCCAATGCGTAATCGTTCAGTCGAGCATCGGGAACCGGCCCGAACTCAGTAGTCCGGCGATCGCATCCATTTTCGCCTGCGGCGCAGCGTAATCCGGGTGCAGTCGGATCACCGCCGCTGCCTCGTGCAGTCGGATCATCTGCTGCTCGGCCTCGGTGACGGTGCGGCCCCCCGGACTCACCGCATGCCGGGCGAATACCGGCCGCTTCGGATCGACGCGCCCCAGCGCCAATGCCTTGTCCACCCGACGCGAGCAGCGACAGAACGCCTCGGGATCGGCAACCCCGCAGGCCGAGTTCAGGAAAGTGCCGATGCGTTTCTTGGCTCGTTCCAGCCGCTTTCGGAATGCGGGTGCCGTGATGCCCAGAATCCAGGCCGCGTCGGCGGAGCGGAGTTCGAACACATCGCCGAGTACGAAGGCGACCCGCTCGTCGCGGGCCAGGCACTGCAGCATGGCCTGGCTGCAGTTGAGCCGCACCTCATGGGAGAGCAACTCGGCCTCGGGTCCGCGATAGTCCTCGGCGGCGAGCCCGTCCGCCAAACTGGCACCGTAGGCGTCGAGGCTGAGCTGTGCCGCCTCTTGTGGCGTCTGGCGCTCCAGGTTCAGCAGATAGTTCACGCCGATCCGGTAGGCCCAGGTCAGCAGCTTGGCCTCACCCCGCCATGTCGCGAGATTGCCGACCACGCGCAGCAGGATTTCCTGCGTCGCATCCTCGGCCTCGGCGGGCCGCCACACCATCCGCAGCGCCAGCCGGTACAGCGGATCCTGAAGCTGGCGCACCACATCCGAGATGGCGGCTCCGTCGCCGGCAATGGCTCGATCGACCAGTGCCCGCTCCCGAGCGATGTCCTCGACGCGCGCGGCGGAGTCGGCCGTTGCGGCATGCGCTGAGACGGAGTGCGATAACTCGGGTTCCACCGCACAATCCTTCGGCGGTATCCGGCGTTGCGCAAGTCCGGTCCCTACCCGAGGCGTGCCGCGCGGATGACCTCACCGCGCGGCGCACCCGGCTCACGCACTCGCGGTCGCCGTCGTCAACGAGTGGGCGCGCAACCACGTCGCGACCGCGGTCCCGATCGCATCGGGCTGATCCTCCGGCGCGTGGTGTCCCGCCGCGCCGACCGAGACGACCTCGGCGCCGGCGAAGGTCTCGCCGGCCCACGCGATCACCTCCGGCGAACCGAGGCCGACGCCATTGTCCAGCGCCATGAGGAGCTTGGGCACCCCCGGCGAGTCCGCCGCCCACCGGTCGTAGTTCTGCACCAGTGCGACCACGTCGGCAGGCTCACCCTCCAGCGGAAATTCGCGCGTCCAGGCCAATATCGGCCTGCGCGATTCCGGCGTCGGGAAGGGCGCGCGATACACATCGTGATCTTCGGGCTGCAAATCGAGAATGCCCCTCGGCAGATTGAACTCGATGAACATATTCTCCTCGAGCACCATGCGCTCCCCCTCGGCCGTCCGGAATTTGCGGAACAGTTCGGCGCCGAGCGGCGGGAGATCGTCCCAGCGCATCGGCCGCAGGAATGTCTCGATCAGCGCGACGCCCCGGATGCGCTCGGGATGCCGTGCCGCCCAGTGCATACCGAGTGCACCGCCCCAGTCGTGTCCGACGATGACGACCTGGTCGAGGCCGAGTGCGTCGAACCAGGCATCCAGATAGCGGGCGTGATCGGCGAGGCGGTAGGAACTGTCGGGCTTCCCGGACGCACCCATCCCGATCAGATCCGGTGCGAGCACCCGGGTTTGGTCGGTGACATGCGGGATCACATTGCGCCACAGGTGCGATGAGGTCGGGTTGCCGTGCAGGAACACCACCGGTACCGAACCGGCACCGAGGTCGGTGTAGTTGATGAACGAGTCGAGAACGTCGACGGTAGCCATGATGTGGGTCCTTCCTGGATCCGGCTTTTGTTGCCTGCACCCGGTTTCGACACACATTCCGCATCCGCTGTGACCGCCACCCGATGTGACGCTCATCACCCATCTCGAAGTCGCGCGGACGGCCCGTCTCGACACAACTGCAGGTAAACCTAACTTCCGTATGTGAGCCGTACATGTTTCAACCGCTCGATGCGCCATTCAGGAGATTCTCAGACTTAAGTAAAGCGATTGCAAAGGAATCCGGATTGATCTACTGTCGATCTACGTAAGAACAATGAAGTTCCCACAGACCGTCACGAGGAGTTACCGCGGTACAACACGGCTCGACGAGACTTCCCTCATCAGCCTCGTGGCGCCGTGTGAACGGATCATCCGGCCTGGACAACCGGCCCGTTCATTCGGCCTCGGCACGAGCTCATTCGTGACAGGACCACCCCTGGAACGGCGCCGGCACGCCGAATCAGGGGTGGTTTCGCGTCTGCCGTCGAGTCCCCTTGCCACGCAGTGCGTTCTTCGACTAGATGTGCCGAACGTCATACGCGACAATCACATACGGGACGAGCGGGTGCAGGTAGCTTGACGCCCGACAAATTCATCGGTGTGAGGCTAGGAAGTTCGATCTTTGTGAAGTGGTTGTCGTCCCGCACCGCGCGTCGCGTACTCGCTGCTGGTGCACCTATCGTATTGGCTGTTGTTGTCGCCGTTGCCTGTTCCTCTATCGACAAGTCGGGTACGGGATCCGGACCGGCGAATGCCGCGACGGTTTCCGGCAAGGACATCACCGACCTGCTCGGCCAGCTCGTCGACGCGCCCGAAGAGTCGATGGACGGCTACAGCCGGGAGAAGTTTCCGCACTGGGATACCAACAAGCCCGAGCACGGCTTCGGTCCCGACTTCACGCAGTACAGCAAGTGCACCAGCCGTGACGTGATGATGCTCAGGGACGCGACGGGCCCGGTCAAGCTCGACCCGAAAACCTGTGAGCTCACCGTCGGCAAAGGTGGTGGCTGGCAGGACCAGTACGGCGTGCTGGATTCGAAGACCGGAAAACTCAAGCCGTACAAGTTCATTACCGATCCAGCGGGTGTCGACGCCGAACACATCGTGCCGCTGGCCGAGGCATGGCGTTCGGGTGCGAACAAACGCGACGAGGATACCCGCCGCCGGATCGCCAACGACGCGGTCAATCTGATCGCCTCCGACCCCTCGGCCAACAGGTCGAAGGGTGATCAGGACGTCTCGGGATATCTGCCGCCGGGAAAATTCCGGTGTGGCTATCTCGAGCATTACGTCAAGATCAAAGTAAAATATGCGCTGAACGTTGATCCGGCCGAACACACCGCACTGCGCACCGCAGTCGACGACTGCGTCCGTCGAGGAGAGTTCAAATAAGCGACATCATCGAGATTTCCGCCAAGGCCGCCGTCATGACCGAAGAGGAAGGAACGGTCTCCGGCGAACTCGATGTGACCATCGATGCGACGGGTAAAGGTCTGGTCCGCTATCGCAAGACCGAGACCTGGTACACCATCGGCAATCTCGAGGCGGAGCCGCCACGCACCTGGACCAGCGTCGGTGAGTTGGCGGCCGCCATCGAAGCTGCCATCGGAGTCCGTGATCCGGCAGGCAATATCGTGCCCTTCGAGGCCTGAGATCGCTTCCACTGGCCGCGCCGACTAAGGCATGGTGATGACGACCTTGCCGAAAGGATTGTCGTCACGGAAGTAGCGGTAGGCCTCCTCCGCCTGGTCGAGCGGAAACATCCGATCGATGACCGGGCGCATGCGATGCGCGGTGATGGTGCGGTTCATCGCCTCGAAATCGTCCCTGCTGCCGACCGCGATCCGGCGGATCGCGAGATACGGTCCGACGAACGGATTCTCGAATGGCTGCCCCGGCGGCAGCTGCACGGCGCCGATCATGGTGATCATCGCGTTATAGCCCGCGGAACGCACCGATTTCGACAGCGTGGGCAGTCCGACGGCCTCCACCACATGTTCGACGCCATGGCCGCCGGTGAGTTCGAGCACCCGCTGGTCCCAGTCGAACGTCACGTTGCGGTCGATGGTCTCGTCCGCACCGAGCTTGTGCAGCCGCTCTGCCTTATCCGGGCCGGAGGTGATCGAAATAACCCGTGCACCGAGCATTTTCGCGTGCTGCACTGCGAACAACGCGACGGTACCCGTGCCGACAGTCAGTATTGTCTGGTCCGCAGACACCGGTACCGGTGTGGTCAGCGCCGCCCACGCGACGACTCCCGCGCAGGTCAGGGTGGCCGCCTCGACATCGGTGAGATGTTCGGGCACATGCACCACCGAATCCTCTTCGATGACCGCATAGGTGGCCAGCATCCCGTTGTAGTTGGCGCCGTATTGTTCGGCGACGTGCGCCAGCCGCTGCGGGCCGTTGATGTAGTGCACGAAGTACGACGCGGTCACCCGATCGCCGAGCGAGGTGCGAGTCACCTCGTCGCCGACGGCGATAACCTCACCCACACCGTCGGACAGCGGGATGATGTCCGGGGTGGCGGGCAACGGATAGCTGCCGTTCATCAGCATGAGGTCGCGCCGGTTGAGCGAGGCCGCACGCACCCTGATGACCACCTGATTCGGCCCCGGCTGTGGCAGCTCCTGATCCCGGACGGTCAAACCGGCCAGACCCGGTAATGGATCGAGGTGGTAGGCAATGGCATTCATGATCTGCTTCCTGTGGTCGGGACGAACAACGCCTCGAAGGGCGCTGCTCCGACACCGGTGGTGATGTGGCCGCGGCCAGCGGTGTCCTCGACATGGACGAGGTCGCCAGGGCCGAATCTGCGCCGCACGCCGTCACTCGTGGTCACCTCGATCACGCCGCGCAGCATCACCACCCACTGCCGCGCCGGCGCGGGATGGGGTTCGCTGTCGAATTGCGCACTGCGCAAGTAGGTTACGGTTGCCGCCGCCGACATTCCGGCGACGGCCATCGCGGGCACGCCTGCGGCGAGGGTCCGTCCGGTCAGCTCGAGCTCGGCATCGACGAATCGGGAACCACCGTCCTCGGTGCGCACGATTCGGCTGAACCGCAAGGTATCGGTCATCGCACGCCTTCGATGAACTGGTGGTCGGAGGTGATGCGGCCGTCGGAGTCGAGGCCGATCACCTCGAAGCCGCCACCCGCGACCGAACCGTCGGTGCGCGAAACCATCGACCAGGGCAGGCCGATCAGACCGGCGGGCAGCCGGGTGGCCACGCCGACCTCGAAGAGGTATTCGCCGGGTGCCACGAACATCTCGTAGGCCCGCGACACCCGGGCTGCCATCGCATCGTGGCCGCGCACTTCCAGGGCGGGTACGGCGAAGTTCAGGTTCGCCGCCGCCGCGCGGATCTCCACCGGCGGATCGACCAGCGTCTGAGCGCCGGAGGATGCCCAGACCTCCTCGATCAGCTTGCGCCGGAGCTGCGGATCGGATTCGTTCCATTGGGCCATGTAGCGCTCCGCGAAGCGGGCCAGGTCGCTGTCATCCAGTTGCTTGCTCATGGCACCGAGTTTTGTGATCGCGGCGCTGCGGCGCGATTCCCTCCAGGGAATGGCACGGACACCCCGGGTCGGATATCACTGAGATCATGACGACCGTGGTAGAGCCGAACGCGTTCGCTCAGCAGTTGCGGCGCTGGCGCACGCAGCGGCATGTGAGCCAGCTCGAACTGGCCATACGCGCGGATACCAGCCAGCGCTATCTGAGCTTCCTGGAGCAGGGGCGCTCACGCCCGGGACGCACCATGGTGGTACGGCTGGCCGAATCGCTGGAACTGTCGCTGCGGGAGCGCAACGCCCTGCTGCTTGCCGCGGGTTATGCCCCGATATTTCCCGAATCCGATTTGGACACACCGGAATTGGGTCCGGTACGGGCCGCCTTGGCCCGCATTCTCGACGGGCACCTGCCCTACCCCGCGGTCGTCACCCGCCCCTACGGCCAATTGGTCGCCGCCAATGCCGCCTTCGATATCCTCACCGAGGGGGCCGCGGCGGAACTGATCACCCCGCCCGTCAATGTGCTTCGCCTGGCCCTGCACCCCGACGGTCTGGCGCGACGCGTGCTGAATCTGCCCGAATGGGGCCGCCACGTCACCGAAAGCCTGCGCGGCAAGGCACTGCGCAGTCCGGACCCCCGCCTCGACGACTTCATAGCCGAACTCGAAGGCTATCTCCCCGACGCCACCCCCGGCCCCGACCATCTCGGCTTCGCCGTCCCCCTGCGTCTGGCCAGCCCCGACGGCGAACTCCGCCTGATCACCACCATCACCAGCTTCGCCACCGCCGTAGACATAACCCTCGCCGAACTCCACCTCGAAGCCTTCCTCCCCGCCGACGACCGAACCGCGGAATTCCTGCGCCGCCGCTCCGAACAGCGCCAGGCACAGATCAACTAGCTTTCGCGGCAATGCGAACCCACCGCTGTGGCAGCCGGCCTTGCCCGACATCGAGCACCTGCGCCTACGGCTGACCTGCGGCACTGACAAGTGCGTAGGAGCAGACCACCTCGGACAACCAGCGCCGCCCACGTCAGCACCGACCCGCCGCGACGCACATCTGCCCCGAACCATGCACGGACGAGGTCGCGGTGCATCGAGAACGCACGAATCCGACGCACCCACCTCAGCGCGATTCACCACACGCACCCGCCAACCGACACCAAACCACCCCAGCGCGCGGACCGCGAGCAGGTCGCGGCCGGACGATTGGTCGCGTGCGGGAATAGCTGTGCGGGATACACACCGAGAATCAGGCACAAGGGGTGCCGGGCACCCTGCCCCCTGACCGGGCACCCCGTGCATGGGTGCCCGGCCGCGAGACGGGGTGCCCAGTATTCACCACGCGCCCGCCAACCGAGAACCGGCACCAAACCGCCGGGCGCACATCAGCGGCGATTCACCAGGTTCGCGCGGCGACACGTAGGTGCTCGTGGACCAGGTCGACGTGGGGGCGGGAGGTAGTGCCGGGGCGGCGGACCAGGAAGCCGGTGTTGATGGGGGGGTCGTCGGGTTCGAGCAGGGCGACCAGGGTGCCCGCGGCGAGTTCGGGGGCGCAGAGGTATCGGGGGAGGACACTGATGCCCGCACCCGCTGCGACGGTTGCGGTGACGGCGCGCAGGTCGGCGACGACTACTGCGGCTTCGGCGGCGAGGCGGACGCCGAAGACGTGCCGCCAGTAACGGCGCAGGATGGGGAGTTCGGCCGAGTAGCTGACCAGGGGTTGATCGGTGAGGACGGCCGGTCCGTCGGCGCGCAGCCGCGTGGTATCGATGCTTGCGGCCAACTCGGGCGCGGCGACCAAAACGAATTCCTCGTCGACGAGCGGTTCGGCGACCAACGCGCGGCCGCGGGGGCGCACCGTGGACACGATGAGGTCGTAGTGTCCGGCGCGCAGACCGGACAGTAGCTCTTCGGAAAGGCCCGCGGTGACCGTCAGCCGCACACCGCGCTCGATCAATGGTGCGAGAGCCGGAAGAGCCTGCACCGCAAGCAATTCGGCGGGTCCAGCCAGCCGCACCGGCGGCTGTGGCACCGGGGCGGCGGGTACCGCCGCACCCGTGACCGCGTCGAGCGCATCCAACGGCCCGGCCACCCGCGCCGCCAGCTCCACGGCCGCGGCGGTCGATGCGACCCCACGTGGCAACCGCTCGAACAGCCGATACCCCAGCCGCTTCTCCAAAGCCTGCAACTGCGTTGTCACCGTCGGCTGCGACAACCCCACCAATCGCGCGCCCGCCGTAATGGATCCGGCGCGATGTACCGCCAGGAACGTCCGCAGCTGATTCAGATCGAGACTGCCATCGGAATCCCTATCGCCCACCCGACAAGTGTATTTCTCTCCTAATACCCAACCAGCCGATCGCACCCCGACCAGCATCAACGCGGCTGCACAGCAGCAAGCACCTCCGGACCACGGGCGGCCAACCGCTCTTCGGCGAGACGGGCACCGACCACGGCACCGACGATCCCGATCACAATCCCGACCGGCAGGGCCAGCCACAGCACGGCGGTGAGTTCGAGAATTCGGCCGACGATCAGCACGATCAGGACCGGGATCACCGCAACCAATTGGCCCAAGCTGGTGGCGACTTGCACCAATGCCTTTGCACAGCCCGGATTTCCGGAGGAGGCGAAAGGGTTTCCGGTGCGCGGGGGCAGCGGATAGGGCGCGGTGACCGATAGGAATACGGCCGCACCCGCGCCGACGCCGAGCACCGTGGACAGCAGCGACAGCGTCCACGGGTACATTGCCCAGCGGCCGAGCGCACCTGGCAAAATCACCGCGAGCAGCACAGACGGCAGGCCGATCACCAGCAGCAGGGCCAGCATTCGCCCCCGCACATCCGCGCGCACCGCACCGGGCGTCACCAATGTCTGCCAGAGTGCCGTGCCGTCGTAGCCGTAGAGATTATTGGCGGCCAAGCCCGCGAACCACGCGGCGCTCACACCGGCGAACACTACGCCGCCCGTGCTGTCGCCCTGTATCGCCGGAAATACCGGCAATAGCGCCCCCACCAGCAGCACGGGCAGTAGCGCCGCCCGGCGGCGACTGTCGCGCGACCAGGTCCGCAATTCCTTGACCACCACCGCACCGACCGGCCCGGACGTCCGCACCCGGCTCAGCAGCATGCCACGCCCGGTCGCGCCGGTCGCCGCATCCAGCGGCGCGGTCAACCGTCGCCGCAGCAGCACCGACCATGCCTGCCAGAGCACGGCCGCCGAGGCCGCCAACCCCACCAACGCGGCCAGCGCCGTCACCCAGTCCCCGCGCGCCGCCGCACCAACCGCCGTCGGCGCCCACCCGGAAGGCAACGCGCGCAACAGACTCGCCGACCAGGGTGCCGATTCCCGCACCGCATCCACATGATTCAGCAGGAAGCTCATCGGGTAGTAGGCCAAACCGGCGAGACCGGCGAGCAGCACCCCGAGATCGCGTCCGCGCCGCGAACGCATTGCGGCACCGATCCAGGCCAGCACCACCCGCGAGAGCACCACCACGAAAATCAGCTGCAACACCACACCGACCAGCGCCACTGCGGTCGCACCCCAACTCAGTTGCGCCGCAAGCACAACAAGTCCGGAGAAGGCCAGCAGATTGATCACCGGCGCGGGACCGACAAAGGCCGAAGCCAATAACCCGGTAGCCAACTGCCGATGGCTCAGCGGCAACAGCCGCAGATGTTCGGGCTGTACGGTCTCATCGCTGCTGCCCATCAATACCGGACCGCACAGCCAGCCCAGCGTCCATATTCCGTACCACGCGGCGGCCACCGTGATGCCACCGGACACATCGCCGTCGCGGACCCCGAATCCGATGAGACCCGTGGTGCCGAGCGCGAATACGAGGCCGATGATCAGACCACTGACGAATGTGACACCTTGCCAGCCATTGCCCAAGGCGCGCTTGGTCAACAGCAATCGCATCCGGATCAGGACGCCAACCACGACAGCCCGTCCTCCCCGCCGACGCGCCCACCGACCAGGTGCACGAACGCCGCCTCCAATGTGCTGTCCCCGCGCACCTCATCGAGCGTGCCCGCGGCCACCACCCGCCCGGCGGTGATCACCGCGACCCGATCGCACAGGTTCTCCACCAGCGCCATCACATGACTCGACAGCACCACCGCGCCGCCCGCCGCGACGAACCGCTGCAGAATGGTACGAATCGTGCTTGCCGACACCGGATCCACCGCCTCGAACGGTTCGTCGAGCACCAGCAGTTTCGGTGCGTGCAGCAACGCCGTTGCCAACCCGATCTTCTTGCGCATACCCGCGGAGTAGTCGACGACGAGAGTCCGTTCGGCAGCGGTCAATTCGAAAACGCCGAGCAATTCCTCGGCCCGCTCGGCCACCGTATGCGCGGGCAGGCCACGCAGTAAACCGGTGTAAGTCAGCAGTTCACTACCGGTCAGGCGCTCCGGTAGCGCGAGTCCGTCCGGCAGTACGCCCGCCAACGTCTTCGCGGCGATCGGATCGGCCCAGACATCGACACCGAAGATCCGCGCCTGTCCGGCGTCCGGCCGCAACAGTCCGCAGGCCATGGACAGGGTGGTCGTCTTGCCCGCACCATTGGGGCCGACGAGCCCGAAGAACGAACCCGGCGGCACCGTGAGGCCGACATCGTCGACCACCCAGGGACCGCCGAATCGCTTATAAAGCCCGGTCAGCTGCAGCGCAGGATCGGTACGCACTCGCTATCCCCCCTGATGTTCGGTTCCCATCTCCTACGTTACGGATGAACCGGTCACCGGGTTCGAACCAATGCCGCCCGCCGCGGCAGCGGCGGGCAGCACCAGCACTACGCCTTCGCGGTCAGCAACTCCTGCTGCACCGGCGCATCCCAGTCGATCCGATACCGCTGCTCGACCCCCATGGTCTTCTCCGGGTTCATCCCTTTGATCAGCAGCGGCATCAGCATGGACATCATCCGGCGCGCGACCGGCCCCGGCGTCTTGCTGTGGTTGATCTTGCGTGCCCGAGCCGCGACACCCTCCACGCGCGGCCGCCGCACCCCTTCATAGGCGGCGAAGGCCGCGGTGTGATCCGGCAGGTCCCGCAGACAACGCGCCAACTGCACGGCACTCTCGATGGCCAGCGACGCCCCCTGACCCGAACTGTTGGACGGTGCGTGCACCGAATCCCCGACCAGCACCATACGCCCCCGATGCCAGGTCGGCACTGGCGGCATAATATGCAGCGCCCCAGTCGTTTCCAGGTTTTCGGCGGTGGTCCTGCGGGCGAATTCGCCGCCCGGGGTGTCCTCGGCGTAGGTCTCCCGCAGGATTGCCAACCAGCGCTCGGCCGGAATCGCGCGCGCCTCGGTCAGCGACAGATACTCCTTGTGCGGCAGATTCGCACCCCACATGACCTTGTCGTCATCGACCGAGCCATAGAGGTAGTACGCCTTCTTCCCGAACGCGAAAACCATGGTCTCCGGAGGAATTCCGAAATCATTGTCGAGCATCGCGCCGAATCCGATCATCCCGGTGTACTCCGGTCCCGGATTATTCGGGTCGATCAGGCCGCGCACCGTGGATCGAATACCGTCCGCGCCGATCAGCACGTCGGCGGTTGCGCTACTGCCGTCGGCGAAATGCGCGGTGACGCCGTCCGCGTCCTCGTCGACGCGGACGAGTCGCTTGTTGTATTCGAAGGGAATGCCAGCGGCGACCGCGTTATCGTGCAGTGTCCGGTGCAATTCGTTGCGGTCGACCAACTTCAACGACGGCACGTCGGGCATTTCCGGCATCTGCAATACTTTGCCGCCGACCGACATCTGCATATGCGATACCGGACTCGCTATCTCGCGAACGAGGTCACCGGCTCCGACGATATCAAGGGCGGCAACACCGTTCGGCGCCAATGCCAGCCCGCTGCCGATGCCGAAGGTCGGTCCGGGATAGGCCTCGTAGACGCGAGCGGCGAGACCCGCCTTGTGCAGTGCGGTGGCGGTGACGGGTCCGGCGATGCCGCCGCCGATAACGATGGCCGTTTCTGTTGTGGACATGGGTGTACTCCAATTATGTGCGATACGGGTTTCTTCGAAGCCCGAACCGACCGTCCCATCGCACACCCAGTTATCCTGTGGTTGCCAGCCTTGTAGCCGGGTGCGCGCATGCGGACGCGGTTCGAGACGGTTACATCGGGCTCGGCGGCGGTGTTGCCGCACCCCGCCGGGCCTGATCTCAACTACGCACTCCGCCCGGTGCCTACCGAGTCGAGAGCGGGACGTCTATTCCGTCATCCCCCTTTCCACCAGCTCGGCGACCTCGGCGGGCGTCATGCCGACGGCATGGATATGCCGCCACAGATCGACGCCGGGGAAGGTACCCGCGGCGATCTCGTCGCGCAACGACGCGGCCCACGCCACCTCGGCCTCGAGCATCGCCACACCGTATTCGGCTTCGACGACGAACAGCCGGGGCAGATTGGCGGCCGCCAGTTGATCGAGTTCTCGGCGCGCAGCCTCGATGATGCGACTCAGCGCGTCTATGCGCTGGCCGAGCAACTCGACTACCTCATCCGGCGGCAATGCCGCCACGACGGAGAGTCCGGCCGTGAACCGGCGATGTTCCGGCGCCGGCTCGGCAATCAGTTCCCTTGTCCAGTCGGCCATTTCGGCGCGACCGGCATCGGTAATCGCGTAGATGGTGCGTTCCGGCCGAGCGCCGTCGCGCTCATTGCCGACAACCTCGAGGAAGCCCGCCTTCTCCATGTTCTGCACGACGGTGTACAACGAGCCCCATTTGATGTCCATATCGCGGTCCTTGCCGCGCTCACGCATCTGCGAAGCGATTTCGTAGCGATGCATCGGCCGTTCGACGACGGTCGCGAGCACCGCCAGCGCCAGCAGATTGTTCACCTTGCGCTTCATGGCCATGGACACCTCCTTACTCGTTTACGAATATACGTTGACGAGTATTCGGGCACAAGCATTAGGCGCGGACGGGTTCGCGTTCCCTGGTCTCCTCATCGAGCAACTTGGCGGCGATGTTCTGCAGAGCTTGATCCAGCAGCGCGCGGTCGACCGGATCGGAGCAGTCCCAATCGTCGAGTTCGGTATCGAGCCAGCGCCGCCACGACGCCTGAATCCGGTCTACCTCGGCCTGCCCGGTATCGGTAAGTCGCAGTCCCGCACCATCTTCGGCGAGATAACCGCGGCCGATCACCCGATCGTAGATCGGCTCGATGACCTCGTCGGGCACCTTGTGGCGCTGCGCGATCGCATCCAGGGTCGCCGTTCCTCGAATTCGGGTGTGCATATAGACCTGCCCCAATGCCCAGGCTTCGCCGCGACTGAGCCCGCTGCCCGAATCCGCGAGAATGCGTGGACCGATCGGCCCCTCCGCATGGGCCTTGCGCATGGTGTCGGAGACAGCTCGCTCCAGCAGCACCACGCAATCCGGGGACTCCGGCATGGAGAAGCCCTCACCCACATCCGTCGCACCCGCTCGGGCGCTGTCGCGCAGCGGCACTTCCTTCAGAAACCAGGCGACCACGAAACCGGCCAGCGCGACCGGCACCACCCAGAGGAAGACATGGTCGATCGATTCGGCGTAGGCGTCGATGATCGGCGCGGATACCTCCGACGGCAGCGCACGCAACGACTGCGGATCCGCCGCGACCTCCGGCGAGACGACCCGCACCCGCGTGAGCGCATCGGTCAGCTTCGGACCGATCTGATCGGTGTAGAGCGTGCCGAAAATTGCCGTGCCGAAGGTACTTCCGAGCGTGCGGAAGAAGGTCACGCCCGAGGTCGCGGTGCCGAGTTGCGCGTACGGCACGGTGTTCTGTACGACGATGGTCAATACCTGCATGCTCAAACCGAGCCCGAGACCGAGCACCAGCATGTACAGCGATTCCAACCACACACCGGTATCGCGCCCCATGGTGGACATCAGATACAGCCCAAGCGCCATCACCAAGGTGCCGACGATCGGAAAGTACTTGTAGCGACCGGTCTTGCCGACCACCTGCCCGGACAGGATCGATGTGATGAACAACCCGACGACCAGCGGCAGCGTGCGGATACCGGACGCCGTCGCCGAAACCCCGTTCACGTACTGCAAATACGCGGGCAGATAGGTCATCGAGCCGAGCATCGCGAATCCGACGATGAAGCTGAGGATCGAGCACACGGTGAAGACGCGGCTGCGGAACAGGCTCATCGGCAGCATCGGCTCCCTGGCCCGCAATTCGACCGCCACGAATGCGGCCAGCAGCAGCACCGCCGCCGCGAACAGACCGATGATCGTCGCGGAACCCCATGTGTACTCCTGCCCGCCCCACTCCAGTCCGAGAATCAGACAGGACACACCCGCCGCGACGAGTCCGATGCCCGCGTAGTCGATGATCGGCTTGACCACCGCGCGCACCCGCGGGATCGTGCGTGCGGCCATGGCGATCATGATCACCGCGACCGGCACGTTGACGTAGAAGCACCACCGCCAGCTCGCATGGTCGGTGAACAGCCCGCCGAGCGTCGGCCCGATCACCGTGGTGACGCCGAAGACGGCGCCGAGCGCGCCCTGATATTTACCGCGCTGCCGCAGCGGAATGGTGTCGGCGATCAGCGCCATCGCGGTGACCATCAGGCCGCCCGCACCGAAACCCTGGATGCCGCGGGCGACGATCAGCAATGTCATCCCGTTGGCCAGGCCAGCGATCATCGAGCCGATGATGAAGACCAGCGCGCTGAGCTGGAAGATCAGTTTGCGGCCGAAGAGATCGCCGAGCTTACCCGCGAGCGCGGTCGCCACCGCCTCCGCCAGCAAGTACGCCGTGACCACCCACGCCATATGCCCGGCCTCGCCGAGATCGGCGACGATCGTCGGCAGCGCGGTCGACACGATCGTCTGATCCAACGCCGCCAACAACATTCCGAGCACAATCGTGGCAAACACGACATTTGTCTTGGCCCGACTCAGCGGTTCTGGAGCCCGCTCAGCGACAGCAACTGCACCGCTCATGCCCCAAGTATGGACACCCGGCACCACAGCGCTCCTCCAGCGACACGACAGCAATTCACGGAGAGCGCACCGGCGCGGCTGCACTCCCGACGGTTGCCGCCACCGGCACATGGTGACCATAGGCCGGATTGCGTGTCACTCTTTCCTCGGACCTTACTCCGGAGTAAGGTCCGGGACATGGCGTGGAAACCGCAAGATATACCCGACCAGAGTGGGCGCACCTTCATCGTCACCGGCGCCAATGGCGGCCTCGGCGTCGAAACCACCACGGTGCTGGCCAGCAAGGGCGGCACCGTGATCATGGCCTGCCGCAATGTCGAGAAGGCGCAGCCGATCGCCGACCGGATCGATGGCGACGTCCGGGTCGAGCAGCTGGATCTGGCGGATCTGGCGTCGGTGCGCGAATTCGCCGACAAGACCGGTGAATTCGATGTGCTCATCAATAACGCCGGTCTGATGAACGTTCCGTTCTCACGCACCAAAGACGGATTCGAGACCCAGTTCGGCGTCAACCACCTCGGACATTTCGCGCTGACCGGACTGCTGCTGGATCGCCTCCGGGACCGGGTGGTGAGCCTGGCGAGCATCGCGCACAAGCAGACCCCGAAGCTGTGGATCGACGATCTCAACTACGAGAACCGCCGCTACCGGCGCAACCTCGCCTACGCCCAGTCCAAGCTCGCCAACCTCATGTTCGCCCGCGAACTGCAGCGGCGGCTGACCGAGGCGGGCTCCGATAAGCGCTCCTACGCGGTGCACCCGGGGGTCTCGGCGACCGACCTGTTCGCCAAGACCGAAACCCCACTGGACCGGATCAGTAAGCCCTTCATCCGCATCATCGGCCATCCGCCCGCCCAAGCCGCCCAATCCACCCTGTTCGCGGCCACCATGCCCGATGCCGACCCCAACACCTACTGGGGTCCGAACCGCTTGTTCCAGAGCCAGGGCCCGGTCGAGCCCTCGCCGTCGAGCAAACTGTCGAACAATCCGGTGCTACTACGCCGCCTGTGGGAGGAATCCGAGCGCATGACCGGGATCACCTACAAATTCTGACGCCGGTCGCGGATTCGACCTGCTCCTACGTACCGTGTAGTAGACGGGTACCGTGGTATCCGTGTCCGCTCCACCCCGCCGCTCGGCACACAATCGCCCGGCCCTCATCGTGCTGGTGATCGTGGCCGCCCTTGCCTGCCTGGCACTGGGCTGGTGGCAGTGGGAGCGGTTCGAATCCGCGAGCGGCACCGGCCAGAATCTCGGCTACGCATTGCAGTGGCCGCTGTTCGCCGGATTCGCGGTCTTCGCCTACTTCCGGTTCGTGCGGCTGGAGTCCGAATCCGAGGCGGATGCCAACACGGCGGAGCCGAAAGCCGAACCGGGCCCAGCGAAGACGCGCCGCCCCGCGAAAGCCGATGCGCCACGCGAGATTCCGGCCGGACTGCTGCCCGAGCGGCCCAAGGCGGCCCGCGATGATGATCCGGTGCTCGCCGAATACAACAAATATCTGGCCGAACTGCACGCCAAAGATATCGACCAACACGTCCGGGACGCGGGCCTCGCCCACGACATACAGAGGAGCGCCGGTTGACCACCAGCGAGAACTCGACCGAATCCGCCGCGACGCTCGCACCCGAGCCGACGGCCACGAATACCGCGAAGATCAAGCCCGCACTGCTGCGCTACCGCGTGCTCGCCTGGACGACGGGTCTGTGGCTGCTGCTGCTCACCGGCGAGATGATCGCCAAGTACGGCTTCGACGTGCACACCCCGAACTGGATCGCGGTCGTGCACGGCTGGGTCTACTTCGTCTACCTGCTGGTCACCGCCGACCTCGCGGTCAAGGTGCGCTGGCCGATCCCGCGCACCGTCGGCACCCTGATCGCGGGCACCATCCCGCTGCTGTCCTTCTTCGTCGAACACGTCAACGCGAACAAGGTCAAGCAAGACTTCAACCTCTGATCCCCGAATAGCGGCATCGGTTGCGGGCTGACGCAGGACTCCGCCAACAGCCGCACCAGTTTTGGGCCTCGGTATTGGTGGTCATCTGGTCAGGCCCGCGCATCCGGACTGTCAGACCCAACCGGGAGACCATCGCCCGCAGGGGGTGCGGCCGATCAGGACTCCGCGAGTGTCGCGAGTGCGGGCAGAAGTTGGGCGAGCGCGCGTCCGCGGTGGGAAACGGCATCCTTTTCGGCGGGTGTCAGCTGGGCAGCCGTGATATCACCATCGGCCGGAATGAACAGCGGGTCATAGCCGAATCCGCCATCGCCCACGGGCTTGCGACCGATCGCGCCGGGCCATTCACCGCGCACCACGATCTCGGTGCCGGCGGGCACCACCAGCGCACAGGTGGAAACGAACTGGGCGCCGCGCCGCTCATCCGGTACATCACCGAGCTGGGCGAGCAGCAGGGCGTTATTGGCCGCGTCGTCGCCGTGTACCCCGGCCCAGCGTGCGGAAAGCACACCGGGCATCCCGTTCAACGCATCCACCGCGATCCCGGAATCGTCTGCCACACAGGGCAATCCGGTGGCGGCCGCACCATCGCGCGCCTTCGCCAGCGCATTCTCCTCGAAGGTCGCGCCGGTCTCGGGCGCCTCGTCGTAGGCGGGCACATCGCCGAGTCCGACGATGTCGATGCCCGCGATACCCGCGTCGGCGAGAATCCGACGCAGTTCGTTCAACTTCTTGGCATTGCGACTGGCAACCAGGACGCGGCGCGACATCACTTCTTCTTCGACTCGGCAGGCTGGGGCAGCACACCCGGATACGGCAGTGCGAGCGCCTGTTTCTGGATGGCGAACAGCTGCTCACATCCGACAAGTGCGGAGTCGAGCAGCTTGTCCAGGGTGGAGCGCGGGAAGGTGGCGCCCTCACCGGTGCCCTGGATCTCCACCAGGGTGCCGGTATCGGTGGCGACCACATTCATATCGACCTCGGCGCGCGAATCCTCTTCGTAGGGCAGGTCCAACCGCACCCGACCGTCGACGACGCCGACGCTCACCGCGGCGATCGCACACGAGATCGGCTGCGGGTCGGCCAAACCGCCCGCCGCACCGAGGTAGGTGACCGCATCCGAGAGCGCGACATACGCGCCGGTGATGGCCGCGGTCCGGGTGCCACCGTCGGCTTGCAGCACATCGCAGTCGATGGCAATGGTGTTCTCACCGATGGCCGCCAGGTCGATGCACGCGCGCAGCGACCGTCCGACCAACCGGCTGATCTCCTGGGTGCGCCCGCCGACCTTGCCCTTCACCGATTCCCGTCCGCTGCGGGTATGCGTGGCCGCGGGCAGCATCGCGTATTCGGCAGTCAGCCAGCCGAGTCCGGAATCGCGCCGCCACGGGGGCACGCCCTCGGTGACGCTCGCGGTGCACATCACTCGGGTCTGCCCGAACTCCACCAGCACCGAACCGGCTGGATGCGTGGTGAAGCCACGGGTGATCCGTACCTCGCGGAGCTCATCGTCCGCCCTGCCATCGGCTCGTCTCGACACGCGCCAAGCCTAGTCACATGGCCTACCGCGCGCGGCAACCGGTCAGATGTCGAAGGTTTCGCCCGGTGCGACGGCGTGCACCGGTCCGGAGAACTGCGCCTTCGCCTCGGCGATCACGTCCTCGCGCGACGTCCACGGCGGAATGTGGGTGAGCAGCAGCTCTTTCACGCCCGCACGTGCGGCGATAACGCCCGCCTCGGTGCCGGAAAGATGAATGCCGGGCGGCCGGTTGGCCGGATCGTGTGTCCACGATGCCTCCGACATGAGAAGGTCGGCGTCCTGCGCGAGTTCGAGTACCGCATCACACATCGCGGTGTCGCCGGTGTAGACGAAGGTCCGCCCGGCCGAGGTCGTGATGCGCAGCCCGTACGACTCCGGCGGATGATACATCCGGCGCGCGAGCACCGTATGGCCCGGACCGAATTCGACCGCCGCGCCCTCGACCCACGGCTGGTGATCGATCACATCGGACCAGTCGTCGCATGCACCGCCGACCTCGGCCGAGGCATTGCCGATGCGCACCGCGCTATCGGCCGGACCGCGCACGATCGCCCGACCCACCGGGGGTGTCGGATGGTAGCGCCGCCAGACCAGCAGTCCGGGCAGATCCAGGCAGTGATCGGCGTGCAGATGTGTGAGGAAGATATCGACCTCACCGGGATCGGCGTAGCGCTGCAATGCGCCGAGCACACCGGGTCCGAAATCGATGACCACCGGCGACATATCCGGCCCGGTCAATAGGTACCCCGACGCTGGGGAGTCCGGGCCGGACACACTGCCCGAGCACCCGAGGACGGTAAGGCGCATTCCCCCATGCTGCCACGACGATTTCTCACTCAAGAACCGATCCCCCACATTCCGCTACGAGTCGCGCGACGACTACGACTACGCATTGACTCCGGCTCGATCCCCGCGACGGTTTCGGCGTGCATCACCAGAGAGTACCCAGCCGGCCAGCACTCCACCCATTGCCCCGAAAAGATGCCCCTGCCAAGAGATTCCGGGCTGTCCGGGCAGCACACCCCACAGCACCGACCCGTAAATCGCCAGTACAACCAGGCCGATGCCGATCTGCACGAGATTGCGGGCGAACCAGCCGCGTGAGATGAGGAAGGTCAACCAGCCGAAGATCAGCGACGAGGCACCGAGATGCACCGATCCGGTGGCACCGGTGAGCCAGACACCCACTCCGGCCACGATCCAGATGATCGCGGTGGCGGCCAGTCCGCGCCCGATGCCCGCGAGCAGGGTGATGAAGCCGAGGACGAGAACGGGGAGCGTATTGGCGAACAGGTGGTCCCATCCGTGGTGCAGGACCGGGGCCCAGAGAATGCCCCACAGGCCGTCCGCCTCGCGCGGTTCGATGCCGTTGTAATCGAGTTTGTTCTGGTCGAGATCGTCGACGCCCTCGATGCCGTAGAGCAGGGCGACGAATGCGGTGACGATGATGCCCGCGCGCAGCCAGAGCTGTTTGATCGGCGCGAAATTGTTCGGTTTCGCGGGCGTCCCGGGAGTCGAACCGATCGGCTGCCCCAGCTGGGCACGCAATGCGGCGATCCGCTCCGGATCGAACGACGAACCGATTCCCGAACCGTCGGTCATCGCAACCTCCTCGTCGAGCGGCACCTCGACGTGCGAGGCCCCGCTCTTCCGAGGGTACCGGGCCATTTCGCGACCGAGCGGCCGCGAATCCAGTCGAAACTCAGGCCCAGAGCTGGCCGTCGAGGCGTTCCTCGGCCTCTTCGAGAGTCCCGTCGTAAGCACCGGTGGACAGGTACTTCCACCCACCATCGGCGACCACGAATGCGATATCCGCCCGCGTGCCCGCCCGCACGCATTTGCGCGCGACACCGAGTGCCGCATGCAGAATCGCGCCGGTCGAAATGCCCGCGAAAATGCCCTCTTCCAACACCAACTCGCGCGTGCGCTTCACCGCATCGTAGGGACCGACCGAAAAACGAGTGGTCAGCACCGACTCGTCGTAGAGCTCGGGAATGAAGCCCTCATCGATATTGCGCAGCCCGTATACGAGTTCGCCGTAGCGCGGCTCGGCCGCGACGATTTCGATGCCGGGCACCTTTTCGCGCAGGAAGCGACCGGTCCCCATAAGCGTGCCGGTGGTGCCGAGACCCGCTACGAAATGTGTGATTTCGGGCAGGTCGGCGAGAATTTCCGGGCCGGTCGTCTCGTAGTGCGCCAGCGCATTGGCCGGATTGCCGTACTGGTACAGCATCACCCAGTCCGGATGCTCGGCCGCGATCTGCTTGGCCAGCGCGACCGCCTGATTCGAACCGCCCGCGGCCGGGGAATCGATGATCTGCGCCCCGAACATGGTCAGCAGCTGACGGCGCTCGACCGAGGTGTTCTCCGGCATTACGCAGATCAGCCGGTAGCCCTTGAGTTTGGCCGCCATGGCCAGCGAGATGCCGGTATTTCCGCTGGTCGGCTCCAGGATCGTGCAGCCGGGTGTGAGCAAGCCGTCGGCCTCGGCCTGTTCGATCATCCGCAGGGCGGGCCGGTCCTTGATGGAACCGGTCGGGTTGTGATCCTCGAGCTTGGCCCACAGCCGCACCGGATGCTCACCGTTCCACTGGGGGGACAGGTTGCGCAGCCCGACCAGCGGGGTGTTGCCGAGGGTCGCGATCAGCGATTCGTAGCGCGCCACGGGGTCGATCAGCCTCCGGCGACGGCGGGCAGGATGGTGACGCTCGCGCCCTCGGGTACCTCGGCGTCCAGACCACCCGCGAAGCGCACATCCTCGTCGTCGACGTAGATGTTGACGTAGCGGTTCAGTTTGCCGTCCTTGAGCAGCCGCTCCGCGAGGCCCGGATGGTTGGCCTCGAGGTTATCGATCAGCGCGGACAGGGTCGAGCCGTGGGCGTCGACGCGCTTCTCGCCTCCGGTAAGGCCACGCATGATGGTCGGGATGGACACGGTCACCGGCATGAGAACTCCTCGAATTCGACGAACATGGGGGTGCTAAACGGTCTGGTACGCATCGACGATTTCGACCGGTTCCTCGGTGACCACACCGTCCACGATCCGGTAGCTGCGCAGCTCGTGCTGCTCGGGATCGCGGGTGGAGATCAA
Organism: Nocardia sp. NPDC052112; assembly: GCF_040680135.1. NCBI lineage: Bacteria > Bacillati > Actinomycetota > Actinomycetes > Mycobacteriales > Nocardiaceae > Nocardia > Nocardia sp. NPDC052112. Next base: position 198,979 of record NZ_JBFAWD010000014.1, read on the forward strand.
CACGTAATGCGCGAACGGCTCGGATGCATAGGAGATATCGGTGCGGCTCGGGTAGGCCTCGGTGGCGGTATGCGAGTGGTAGATCACCACCGGGGTCTCGTCCGCGTCGTCCATCGCCCGCCACACCTTCAGCTGTTCCCCCGAATCGAACCGGTAGAACGTCGGCGAGCGCTCGGCATTGACCATGGCGATGAATCGCTCCGGCCGATCCGAACCCTCCGGACCGGCGATGACCCCGCAGGCCTCGTCCGGGTGATCGGCGCGCGCGTGCGCCACCATCGCCTCCACCAGGTCGGTCCTGATCACCAGCACGAGTTCAAACCCTTCCGCATTCGGCATATCCGCTGCCGACATATCGCACCCGACAACGACCCAGAATATTCGGCTATTCCCACCCGCCTGTCGGCCGGTACCCTTCCCGGCGCTCAGGCGCGCTTTCGCGGATTCCACACGGCATGGCCGGGCGGCGCATCGACCTCCGGGGCCTTGTGGGACCGGTTAGGAACGCGCGAAGAGGTCGGAGTAGGCGGGGATGCCTGCTACCGAGTGGGCGGTCAGGATCGCATCGACAATGGCGCGCTCGACACAAACCGCGGCGGCGGTGCAGACCTCATCCAGGACCAGCAGGTCGGCGGGGAAAGCGGGCGGGAGCACGGCGCCGGTGGTTTCGGCGGTGCCGGTGGACAGGGCGAAGAGGGTGTCGCCGTCGAGCGGCGAATGAGCGGGGCGGATGGCGCGGGCGAGGCCGTCGTGTGCGGTGACGGCCAAGCGCTGGCAGCCGGTCGGGTCCAAGGGTGCATCGGTGGCGACCACGCCGATGGTCGTGTTGAGGACGGTGCCCTTGACCGGGAGCGCGTTGGCAACGGCCAGTTGCTCGGGTGTGGCGGGGTACAGACCGAATGCGTCGGCGCCTTCGGTGCCGGTACCCCAGGGCAACCCGGTGCGCGGGTCGAAAACCGAGCCGACGGGGTTGGCGACGACCAGCGCCGCCACGGTGACGCCCGCAGCGGCACCCGCGCCGAGCACGACGCTCGCCGTCCCCACGCCGCCCTTGATCGAACCGGCCCGCGCACCCACACCCGCTCCGACGCACCCGCGCTCGAACTCCACCGCCGCCGCCTCGGCCGCCAGGAAGCCGAAATCGGCGGTTGGTCGAATTCGCCAGTCTCCCAACGGAAGATCGAAGATCACCGCGGCGGGGACGATGGGCACCACCCGGCTCGGATCGGTTGGATCCATCGGTATGCCCTCGTGATGTTCTTCCAGCCAACGCATTACGCCGTCGGCGGCCGCGAGTCCGTAGGCGCTGCCACCGGTGAGCAGGATCGAATTCACCCGGCGCACTGTGTTGCCCGGGTCGAGCAGATCGGTCTCCCTGGTCCCCGGCCCGCCGCCACGCACATCGACGGCCGCGATCGCACCACCGGGTACCCGCACGACGGTGCAGCCGGTCGCCGCGCCCGAACCCGGCGTCGCATCCGGATCGAGCACATGATGGTGCCCGACCAGCAGGCTGGGGACATCGGTGAGCGAATTCCGCGGTCCCGCTTGCGCATTCACTGCATATGCTCCTGACTACTCGTCACGGCCATCTCCATGCGGGCATTCAACGCTGCAGTCCGCGGCAGAGTCGACCGCATATCCGATCCAGGGCCGACGAGTCAGGGCGCGAGAGCCTGCAGCAGCGAATCCTGCATCCATGTCAGCCAGTGGTACACATCCAGATGCGGCCCCCGCGGATCATCGGGTTCGAGGTGATCCGGTGTCTCGGCATCGATTCCGAGCACCGTGCCCAATGCCAGCCGCACATCGGTCAGCGCGGTCAACCAGGCGTCGGCCTGCTCCGGCGTCAGCACGATCTTCCCACCATCGGTCGGCACCGTATCGAGCACCACCGAGCCCGCCGCCAACTTTGCGTCGATGATCTCCGGCTCGTGCAGACCCCGCAGCGCGCTGTTGAGATCGGCCCGATCGGCGTCGGGAGAACCCGGTTCACTCCGGTGGAAGTCCGGCAGCAGCCGGTGCAGCCGGGGATCATCCGGTGGGGTCGTATTACCGCTACGCAACCCGGTGAGCTCGGCGAGCTCGTCGTCGGGCGCGGATTGGGCCCGCTCGGTCAGCAGGCCGGATACGGCGCCGACCAGGGACCGCAGTACGCTCGCCTCACGCGCGTCCATTTCGGATCGCAGTTTGAGGCCGCTCAGCGAGTTTTTCCGGCTCCACTTACGCACTGACGTCAGGGTAGTCGTACCGGTCAGTCGTCCCGTTGCATGGTCGCCCAGAGCCCTGCGGCGTGTAGCCGTCTCACGTCCTGTTCCATCTTGTCTCGCGAACCCGACGACACCACTGCCTTGCCCTCGTTGTGCACCTTGAGCATCAATTCGGTCGCCTTCCCTTTGCTGTAGCCGAACAGCTTCTGGAAGATGTAGGCGACGTAGTGCATGAGGTTGACCGGATCATCCCAGACGACCGTCACCCACGGACGGTCCTCGGCCTCCAGGATCTCGGTGTATTCGACCGCCTCCGGAGTCGCCTGTGCCGCCGACAGTGTCGCGTTCGCTTCGCACAAGCCCATAACACTCAGGGTACGACTCGACTCCGGATACACAACACCCGCGCACCAGTAATTGGCAGACGCCCCCGATGCCACCGGCCTGTCATGCCCGCTACCGCTGTCTACAGTGGCTTGCGTGGACATGCGCAGCACCGCACTGCTGACCGATCAGTACGAACTGACCATGCTCGCGGCCGCCCTCGGCGACGGCTCGGCGCACCGTCGCTGCACCTTCGAGGTATTTGCACGGCGCTTGCCGAATGGTCGCCGCTACGGCATTGTCGCGGGCACCGGCCGGCTGATCGATGCGCTGGCGCATTTCCGTTTCGAGGAGGCCGAGCTGGAGATCGCGGCCGGTTTCCTGGACTCGAAGACCATTGATTGGCTGCGCGACTACCGCTTCACCGGCGATATCGACGGCTATCCGGAGGGCGAACTGTATTTCCCGGGCTCCCCGATTCTTTCGGTGCGCGGCAGCTTCGCCGAATGCGTCCTGTTGGAGACCCTCGCGCTGTCGATCCTCAATCACGACAGCGCGATCGCCTCGGCCGCCGCTCGCATGGTCTGCGCGGCCAGCGGCCGCCGGATGATCGAGATGGGCTCACGCCGCGCCCACGAACTCGCCGCGCCGTCCTGCTCGCGTGCCGCATATCTGGCCGGTTTCGACGCCACCTCCAATCTGGAGGCCGTGCGCCGCTTCGGCGTGCCCGGCGCGGGTACCAGCGCGCATGCGTTCACCCTGTTGCACAGTGCGGCGGACGGCGCGCACGAGGCGGCCGCGTTCCGCGGTCAGATCGAGGCGCTCGGCATCGGCACCACCCTGCTCGTCGACACCTTCGACATCACCCAGGGGGTGGCGACCGCCATCGAGGTCGCCGGACCCGAATTGGGCGGTGTGCGTATCGATTCCGGCGATCTCGGCGTGCTTGCCAGACAAGTGCGCGAGCAACTCGACGGACTCGGCGCGACCAACACGCGCATCGTGGTCTCCGGCGATCTGGACGAGTACTCGATCGCCGCACTGCGCGCGGAACCAGTGGACGCCTATGGGGTCGGGACGTCGCTGGTCACCGGGTCCGGAGCGCCGACCGCCGGCATGGTCTACAAGCTGGTCGAGGTGGATGGGCTGCCGGTCGCCAAGCGCAGCAGCCACAAGGAATCGCGCGGCGGCACCAAGAAGGCGATTCGACTGTCCCGCCGGACCGGCACCGTGGTCGAGGAGATCGTCTACCCGGCCGCCGGAAGCCAGCCCGCCGCAAACGGATTCGAGGTTCGCGAATTGCCGACACCGCTGGTGCGCGGTGGCGAACCGGTCGCCGGGCTGCCCACGCTCGCCGACAGTCGCAAATTGGTGGCGCGGGGGTTGGTCAGCCTGCCGTGGGAGGGCCTGAAACTGTCGGCTGGGGAGCCGGCGATTCCGACGACGTTCGTGAATTGACCCTGGCGCGGATGGCTTCGGCGTTGCGTCGGTTGGCCAGCCATTCCACGACAGCGATCGCTACCAGCACGATCAGGAACCCCTTGATCAGCAGCCGCACCCAGTCACCGACCTCGTCGGGTCGGTCGCCGAGCAGAAAGGCGGTGGCGAGGTAGGCGGTGTAGCCGATGAAGAGTGCGATCGAAATTCTGACGGTGCTGCTCACGTGGACCTCCGAGTGTCGTGGCCCGCCTGATCGATCAGGCGGCACAATGTAATCCACAGACAGGAGGCCGAGTGTTTACACCCTCGGCGCTCAGATCTTGGGAAAGTGAGGTCGACATGAACCGAGCGTTGATCATCGTCGACGTGCAGAACGATTTCTGCGAGGGCGGATCACTGGCCGTCACCGGCGGGGCGACGGTCGCCCGGCGCATCACCGGCTACCTGAACTCCGCGCGTTACAGCGCGGTCGTCGCCACCCGCGACTACCACATCGACCCGGGGAGTCATTTCTCCGAGCATCCGGATTACGTCGACACCTGGCCGCCGCACTGCCGGGTCGGCACCTCCGGCGCGGACTTCCATCCCGCGCTGAATACCGAGCAGATCCAGGAGATCTTCTCCAAGGGCCAGTACTCCGCCGCCTATTCGGGTTTCGAAGGCGCCACCGAGGACGGCACCGGCCTCGCGGACTGGCTGCGCGAGCGTGCCATCGATGAACTCGACATCGTCGGAATCGCCACCGACCACTGCGTCCGCGCGACCGCACTGGACGCCCGCATCGAAGGTTTCGACACCAGGGTGCTGCTGGACTTCACCGCTGGCGTCGCACCCGACACGACCACGGCCGCACTCGACCGCATGCGCGCGGCCGGAGTCGATATCGAGGGCTCGGTCGTTCGCTAGCTGTAGCCCACCCACCCGACCTGCCGCAGGACACGCCGAAGGCGCGTATGGAAGGTGTGCGAAGCACGCCGAGGATCCGATCAGGCGGTGATCTGTGTCGGTCCGAACCAGTAGGCTCGTCGCGTGCCCGAACTGCCTCCCGTCCCCGAGCTTCTGGCCACCGCTGTGCGCGCGCTCGGCGGGAAGGAGCGTGTCGGGCAGGTGACGATGGCGGCGGCGGTGGATCACGCCATCGATACCAAGGAGCACCTCGCGGTGCAGGCGGGCACGGGGACCGGGAAGTCACTGGCGTATCTGGTGCCCAGCCTGCGGCATGCGGTGCGGACCGGTCGGACCGTGGTGGTGTCGACCGCGACGATCGCACTGCAGCGTCAGCTCGTCGACCGGGATCTGCCGCGACTGGCCGAGGCGCTGAGCAAGCCGCTGGGGCGCGAGGCGAAATTCGCGATCCTCAAGGGACGCAATAACTATCTGTGCCTGAACAAGATCAATAGCGCGATTCCGGACGAGCCCGCGGAGGCGGAGCTCTTCGACGCATTCGCCATCTCACGGTTGGGCCGGGAGGTGCAGCGGCTCAACGAATGGGCCTCGAATACCGAAACCGGCGATCGGGACGAGCTCGCGCCCGGCGTCACCGATCGGGCGTGGCGGCAGGTCAGCGTGTCCTCGCGGGAATGCCTCGGCAAGTCGCGCTGCCCGTTCGGCCAGGACTGCTTCGCCGAACGAGCCAGAGCGGAATCGGCGCAGGCCGATGTGGTGGTGACCAATCACGCCCTGCTCGCCATCGATGCGATCAGCGGCATCCAGGTCCTGCCCGAACACGATGCGGTCGTCATCGACGAGGCGCATGAACTCGTCGACCGGGTCACCGGCGTCGCCACCGCCGAACTGGCCCCCTCGGCGATCAGCACCGCGGCTCGGCGCTGCGCCAAACTCATCGACCAGCAGGAAGTGGACCGCCTGGAGGAGGCCGCCGAGGCCTGGCACACGGTGCTCGACGAACTGCCCGCCGCCCGCTGGGACGCACTGCCCGACGGCATCGCGCCGGTACTGGCGCTGGTCCGCGACGCCGCCTGGAACGCCCGCACCGCACTCGCACCACCGGGCGGCACCACCGCACAGGGCGATCCGGAAAGCGCCGCCGCGCGCACCCAGGCGCTGGCCGGCATCGACGAGGTGCACGACAGCGCGGTGCGCGCATTGACCGCCTTCGACGAACCCGATCCGGCAAAGCGCCACGATGTCATCTGGCTCGCCGCCGACGAGATCCGCGGTGTCGCCCGGCGCACGCTGCGGATGGCGCCGCTGTCGGTGGGCGGGCTGCTGCGCAGCAGACTTTTCGGCACCGCCACCGTCGTGCTGACCTCGGCCACCCTGCAGATCGGCGGCTCTTTCGACGGGCTGGCCATCACCTGGGGCCTGCCCGCACAATCGGCCAGTCGCAGCGACACCGCGACCGCCAACGGTGCGGAGGCGCCCAAGGACGCCGATACCGTGCGCTGGAGTTCGCTCGATGTCGGCTCGCCGTTCGACCACGCCAAATCCGGCATCCTGTATGTCGCCAAGCATCTGCCCGCGCCCGGCCGAGACGGTCTGGCACCGGCCTACCTCGACGAAATCGAGCGGCTGATCAGCGCCGCGGGTGGCCGCACACTCGGGCTGTTCTCCTCGATGCGCGCCGCGCGCGCGGCCACCGACGCACTGCGCGAGCGGCTGAATACGCCGGTGCTCTGTCAAGGGGACGACGCGACCGGCGCGCTGGTGCGCAAGTTCGCCGACGATCCGGAGACCTCCCTGTTCGGCACGCTGTCGCTGTGGCAGGGCGTCGATGTGCCGGGTCCCTCGCTGAGTTTGGTGATTCTGGATCGCATCCCGTTCCCACGCCCCGACGATCCGCTGCTGACCGCGCGACAGCGAGCCGTCGAGTCGCGCGGCGGCAACGGGTTCATGACCGTCGCGGCCAATCACGCCGCGCTGCTGCTGGCCCAGGGGACCGGCCGGCTCTTGCGCAGCGTCGATGACCGCGGTGTCGTCGCGATCCTGGATTCCCGTTTGGCGACCGCACGCTACGGCGGCTATCTGCGGGCTTCACTGCCGCCGTATTGGGAGACCTCGGATCCCGAGGTCGTCACCAAAGCACTGCATCGACTCACCGCCGCAAGCACCTGAGCTGGTCGAATTGTGAGTCCACTCACAAACCATTCCAATATTTCCAGGCAGAAGTAAGTTGAGGTCGGATACTTCGGCGCACCCCAATTCCCGCACCGGATGTATCGGCGGTCCCCGCGTCAAGCCCTGCACGCAGCGCGGGGACGCCACGAATCCCCCTGTCGCGACTGGTCCACCCGTGCGACGGTTTCACACTGACGCACCAGCCAGATATCGACACTCCCGGCGAATTCTTGATCAGCGCAAGATCTTTGGCCGAATACGTACGATCTTCGCACTCACCGAAGCCGACCTCGACGAACGCATCCTCGACTGCCCAGGCGGCGCAGCGAGTTTCACCGCGGAGGCAAGTGAACTCGGCGTCACCGTCATCGCAGCGGATCCGGTCCATGCCCGCCGACGAGTTCCACCGCGGGGCGACCACGGTGCCGGTCCTGCACTCGAACTCCGATGACATGCCAAATCGGCTGCCACCCAGCCGAAGCCGCGCGCTGTTACGAAATCAGATCGTCCACTTGAGGATCAACGTGACGACAGCCGCGATCACGGCGATCAGGATCGCCGCCACACCCCACACAACACCCTGACGCTGCCACGGACGGCCGTGATCGAGGGAGAACTTGCCGGGGCCGGTGAACGCGACAACCGCGCCGACAGTGGCGAACAGCAAGGGCATTTCGTAGCCCTTTCCGCTCAGCAGCCCGCCACCCCAGGTGGCATTGACCGCATTGATCATGGTGCCGAGCACAATGGCCGAGGCCAGCGGCGTCAGCAGGCCGAGCACCAGTAGGAGACCGCCGGTGAATTCACTCAGTCCGGCGAGGGTGCCGAACAGTTTGCCGGGGTTGTAGCCCATGGAATCGAAACCGGCGGCGTTGGCGCTCCAACCCGGGCCGTTGAACCAGCCGAACAGTTTCTGGGCGCCGTGCGCCGCCAGCAAGCCGCCGAAGACGACGCGCAGCACAAGGAGGCCGAAATCGGCGGCGGAATTGTCGAGAGTCGCGTTACTCGGACCGGTGGGGCGTTCGAGTGTGCCGTTGTTGGTCATGCGCTGGTCCCCATCCGTGCATCGGTTATGAACAATGGCTGTTGTTTAGCCTCGGCAATGAAACGGACTGCGGTCCGATTATCGCACAGATCATCCCGACCACGCGATACCACGGCCTATTCCGCGAGGAAGAAGAAATATCCGAGGAACATCACCATCAGCGCCCACATCGCCGGATGCACCTCTTTGACGCGCCCCTTCGCCGCCATCACGATCGGATAGAACAGCATGCCCATCGCCAGCCCGTTCGCGATCGAGTAGGTCAGCGGCATCATGACGACGGTGATGAAGGCCGGAATCGAGTACTCCAGCCGATTCCAATCGATCTCGCCGAGCGCGCGGGCCATGAGTACGCCGACCACGATCAGCGCGGGTGCGGTGATAGCGGCCGAACCGGCGACCACCGCGAAGATCGGATAGCAGAACATGGCGATCAGGAACCAGCCCGCCGTGGTCACGGCGGTCAAACCGGTCCGCCCACCCGCTGAGACACCCGCGGTCGATTCGACGTAGGCGGTCGTGGTCGAGGTGCCGATGACCGCCCCCGCCATGGTGCCCACCGAGTCCGCCGCCAGTGCACTGGCCGCCCGCGGGAGTTTGCCCCTCTTGTCGAGCAGTCCCGCCTGGTTCGCGACACCGATCAGGGTGCCGGAGCAGTCGAAGAAGTCGACGAACAGCATGGTGAGTACGACGACAGCCATCTGACCGGTAAACGCATCGGGCAGATGGATGATCGCCTGTCCGAAGGTGTGCTCGAGTCCCTTCGGCATCGCGACGACACCCTTGGGCAGCTCGACCAGACCGCTGATGACACCCACGACGGCCGTGAGCACGATGCCGTAGAGCACCGCACCGTGCCAGCCGATGACCAGGAACACCACGGTTGTCACGAGGCCGAACAGTGCCAGCAGCGTGGCGCCCTCGGTGAAATCGCCGAGCGTGACCAGGGTGGCGTCGCTATTGACCACGATGCCCGCGTTCTTCAGACCGAGGAATGCCACGAACATGCCGATGCCCGCGCCGACGGCCAGTTTCATCTGCATCGGAATCGCGTTGAGGATGCGTTCACGCACCTTGGTGATCGCGAGTACGAAGAAGATCACCCCGGACAGGAAGGTCCCCGACAGCGCCACTTGCCACGGAATCCCCATCCCGAGCACCACCGAATAGGCGAAGAAGGCATTGAGGCCCATACCCGGTGCGAGCGCGATCGGATATCTGGCCCAGATTCCCATGACCAACGTGCCGAAGACCGCGGCTACGGCCGTAGCGGTGAAGACCGCCTGCATCGGGATGCCCTTGGCACCGAGTGCCCCCTGATCGCCGAGCACCGACGGATTCACGGCCAGCACATAGGACATGGCGAGGAAGGTGATGGTTCCGGCCATCAACTCGCGCTTCGTGGTCGAACCGTTCGAACTGATGCCGAAGTACGCGTCGAGGCGTCCTCGGGTTCGCGTCAGAACGTCGGTAACCATGGGACTCTCCAGTCGAAAAACGAGAAAAGGGTGCCTGGGCACGGTAGCCGACAATTCACTGACCTCGAGAACCCGACCCATGGACGCAGCTGACGGTCGACTTGCCGAGCGACCGCACGAGGAACGTCGAGCAGCTCACCGACCGCACGCTCTCCACCCGCAGCCACGTCGCGGGCGCGGAGCTCGGCCACACCCTGGTCAGCCGCGCGCAGGGCAATTCGACGGCACCACCCACCTGTGCTTGGACGCCGCGCATACTCCCGTCGCAGCTGCCCGGACCGGCGCACCGCCCTGAACCCGCGGGGCCTGGTCGAACTCGCCAACGATTCCGAGTAGGTCCCGGATTCAGCCTCAGACGCTCGGGGCGATGACCAGGCCCAGTTCGGCGTCGGACGCGAGTAGTTCGTTGTGGGGCAGGACGCGGACCGTGTATCCGACGGCACCGGACAGGGGGACCGGGGTTTCGACGGTGAAGAGTTCGACGCCGGATTCGGATCCGGTGTGGGCCATAGGGAAGGTGGTGGTGTCGGAGAGGTCGTCGGTCGGTGAGACCCGACCGAGTACCGCCTGCACCGTGACGTCGGCCGGGATGAGGCCGCCCAGGTCGATGCGGGCGGCGAGCGAGAGTTCGGCGCCGATGATCGGGGTATCGGGCAGTCCCGCGCTGTCGACCTGGATGATCTTGACCGAGGGCCAAGCGGCCTCGACGCGGCGGCGATACTCCGAAACCGCTCGGGCACCGGCGAATTCGTCGGCGCTCGCGCGTCGACCGGCGGCTGCGGCGGGGGCGTAGTACTCGACGGCGTAGTCGCGAACCATGCGCGAGGCCAGCACCTGCGGACCGAGCGTCTGCAGGGTGTGACGCACCATCTCGACCCATCGGATCGGCATATCGGAGCCGTCGCGGTCGTAGAAGCGCGGTGCGACGGTGCGTTCGAACAGGTCGTAGAGGGCGGCGGCCTCGAGGTCGTCGCGCCGGTGTTCATCGGAGACACCGTCGGCGGTCGGTATGGCCCAACCGTTTTCGCCGTCGTACATCTCGTCCCACCAGCCGTCGCGGATGGACAGGTTGAGCCCGCCGTTCAGCGCGGACTTCATCCCGGAGGTACCGCAGGCCTCCAGCGGACGCAGCGGATTGTTCAACCAGACATCGCAACCCCAGTACAGGTAGCGGGCCATCGACATGTCGTAGTCGGGCAGGAAGACGATGCGATGACGCACTTCCGGATCATCGGCGAACCGCACGACCTGCTGAATCAGCGCCTTGCCGCCATCGTCGGCGGGGTGGCTCTTCCCCGCGACGACCAGTTGCATCGGCCGATCGGGATTCAGCAGCAGCGCACGCAGGCGCTGCGGATCGCGCAGCATCAGCGTCAGCCGTTTATAGGTCGGCACCCGGCGCGCGAAGCCGACGGTCAGCACATTCGGATCGAAAACACTATCGACCCAACCCAATTCGGCCGAAGCCGCACCGCGCTCCAACCAGGACGCACGCACCCGCCGACGCACCTCGGCAACGAGGGTGGCGCGCAAGGCATTCCGAGTCGACCACAATTCACCCAGGTCGACATCGCGCAGCTTCTCCCAGCCACGCGCCTCCTCGACCAGCTCGGGACCGATGTATTCGCGTGCCTTGTCGAACCATTCGCGCGCGGCCCAGGTCGGGGCGTGTACACCATTGGTGACCGAACCGATCGGCACCTCGGTCGCATCGAAGCCCGGCCACAGCGGCGCGAACATGGCGCGGCTCACCTCGCCGTGCAGTTCGGAAACACCATTGGCGCGCTGGGCGAGTCGCAGACCCATATGCGCCATATTGAATACCGAAGGATCGGCTTCGCGACCAAGCGCGACAATCCGGTCGATGGAAAGCCCCGGCAGCATCGTGGATTCGGATTCGCCGTGCCCGCCGCCGAAATACCTGCGCACCAACGGCATCGGGAACCTGTCGATACCAGCGGGCACCGGCGTATGCGTGGTGAAAACGGTAGCTGCCCGCACGGCAGTGAGTGCGGTATCGAAATCCAGTCCGGTCGAGACGAGTTCACGGATCCGCTCGACGCCGAGGAATCCGGCGTGGCCCTCGTTCATATGGAACACATCGGGATCCGGCAGTCCGGCGGCGCGCGTATACGCGCGCACCGCCCGCACGCCGCCGATACCGGCCAGGATCTCCTGTTTGATCCGATGGTCCTGGTCACCGCCGTAGAGCCGGTCGGTGACCGCGCGCAGTTCCGGATCGTTCTCGGCGATATCGGAATCCAGCAGCAGCAATGGCACCCGCCCGACCTGCGCGATCCACACCCGCGCCCGCAGCACCCGCTGATCGGGCATGGCCACATGGATCAATACCGGCGAACCCTCGGTGGTCAGCAACCGCAACGGCAGCCCCTGCGGGTCCAGCGCCGGATAATGCTCGGACTGCCAACCGTCCGCGGTCAGCGACTGCCGGAAATAGCCGGAGCGGTAGAGCAATCCGACGCCGACCAGCGGAAGTCCCAGATCCGATGCTGACTTCAGGTGATCACCGGCGAGAATCCCGAGGCCGCCCGAATAGTTCGGCAGTACCTCGGTGACGCCGAACTCCATCGAGAAGTAGGCAATGCCGCGCACCGGCTCGTCGGTCTGCCGCGGAAACCAGCCAGGGCGCGTCAGATAGTCGCGCAGATCCGCGGCCACGGCATCCACCCGCCCGACGTAGTCCGCGTCGGCGGCGAGCTCGTCCAGCCGCGCCGCGGACACCTCACCCAGTATCCGCACCGGGTCGTGGCCGAGTTCGCGCCACAGCTCGGGATCTAGCTCCGCGAACAGATCCTGGGTGGGCCAATGCCATGACCAGCGCAGATTCGTGGAAAGTTCGCCCAGCGCCGCCAAACGCTCGGGCAGATGGGCACGGACGGTGAAACGACGAAGTGCCTTCACCTGCCGAACCCTACCGAATGCGACCCACCCGAGTCGCCCGAGCGCCCCAGGTCACCTGATGATGCCCGGAATAACAGCTCGCGGCCGACTCCCGCGGATGAGAGCATCGGCTGATGCCGCACTGGATCGATGTGCTCCCCCAGTTCCTGCTGGCCTGCCTCATTCTGGCCGCACTGCCCGGACCGGCAACGGCGCTGTTCCTCCAGCGCGCGGTGCGCGACGGTCGCGGGGCCGGTCTGGCGGCGGTGGCCGGAAATGAGATCGGAGTGTTCGGGTGGACGCTCGCCGGTGGCGCCGGGTTGTCGGTGCTGCTGGTCGCGAACCGGTTCATGAATACCGCGGTGCACGTCATCGGGGCTTTGGTATTGATCTGGCTCGGCGTGCAGGCCTGGCGCGGTGCCCGCCAGGACGACGATTCCGGCAGCACGGCGCTTACCCGCCCCGCCGGCTGCCATCCCCGTGCGACCGAACTACTGCCGTCCGGACGCAGCCCCGGTTCGGCCTTCCGCGCCTCGCTGATCTCGATCGCGGCGAATCCGAAGGCGGCCGTCTTCGGCCTGACGATCCTGCCGCAGTTCCTGCCGTCGAGCGGTCCGGTGCTGCCGACCGTGCTGATCCTGGCGGGTATTCAACTGGTCATCGATACCGCTTGGTGCATCGGCATCGTGCTGGCGGCGGACCGGGCCGGTACCTGGCTGCGGCGAACCGGAATCCGCCAGCGGGTGGAGCGCGCACTCGGCGCGATCTTGGTCGCACTGGGCCTCGGTCTGGCGGCCGACGCACGCTGATCCCGTCCAACCGATTCGCACCCGGTAGGTTGGTCGACGTGACCGGCCGCATCGCCATCGATGACACCGCCCCTACGATCCCCGGCGGTCGCTCGGCGAAGGCCGTGGTCGGCGAGGTGTTTCCGGTGCGCACAGTGGTTTGGCGCGAGGGGCACGACGCCGTCTCGGCAACGCTGGCGGTGCGCGGCCCCGGCTCGACGCGTATCACGCGTATTCGGATGACCCCGGACTATGAACCGGATGTCTGCAACGCCATCTTCGTACCCAACGTGCCCGGCACGTGGACCTACCGCATCGAGGGCTGGAGCGATCCGATAGCGACCTGGCGCGCGGCGGTGGAGGCCAAGCTGGCCGTCGGACAGAGCGCCACCGACCTCGCCAACGACCTCGAGCTCGGCGCCCGGCTGTTCGAACGGGCCGCGCAGGCGGTGCCCAAGAAGCAGTTCGAGCGCTTGCGCGCCGCCGCGACTGCGTTGCGCGCCGACGAACAGCTGCCCGCCAGGGTCGCCCCCGCCTTCAGCGCCGAGGTCGCCGAGATCCTGCGCGATACACCGTTGCGGGACATGGTCACTCGCGGCCCGCAGCATTCGGTGCTGGTGGAACGTCAACGCGCACTGTATGGCTCGTGGTACGAATTCTTCCCGCGCTCGACCGGCGGCCGCGATGCCGCGGGCAACCCGATCCACGGTAATTTCGCCACCGCCGCAAAGGAATTGCCGCGCATCGCGGGTATGGGCTTCGATGTGGTCTACCTCCCGCCGATCCACCCCATCGGTGCGATCAACCGCAAGGGCCGCAATAACGCGCTCGCCGCCGAACCCGGTGATGTCGGCTCGCCGTGGGCGATCGGGTCGAAGGAAGGCGGGCACGACGCGATCCACCCCGAGCTCGGCAGCACCGCCGACTTCACCGAATTCGTAGCCACCGCAACCGAACTCGGCCTCGAAGTCGCGCTCGACCTGGCGCTGCAGTGTGCACCGGATCATCCGTGGGTCGCCGCGCACCCGGAGTGGTTCACGACGCTGCCGGACGGCACCATCGCCTACGCCGAGAATCCACCGAAGAAATATCAGGACATCTACCCCGTCAACTTCGACAACGATCCGGACGGGCTGTACGCCGAGGTACTGCGCGTCGTCCGACACTGGATCGGCTTGGGCGTCAAAATCTTCCGCGTCGACAACCCGCACACCAAACCCGCCGACTTCTGGGATTGGCTGATCGCGACCGTGCGGCGAACCGATCCCGATGTGATCTTCCTGTCCGAGGCGTTCACCCGACCGGCCCGGCTCTACGGTCTGGCCCGCCGCGGATTCAGTCAGTCCTATACATACTTCACCTGGCGCGTCGCCAAGTGGGAGCTGACCGAATTCGGCAACGAACTGGCCGCCAAGGCCGACGAGGCCAGACCGAACCTGTTCGTCAACACCCCCGACATCCTGCACGAGAGCCTGCAGCACGGCGGGCCAGGCATGTTCGCCATTCGCGCGGTACTGGCCGCGACCATGGCTCCGACCTGGGGTGTCTACTCCGGATTCGAACTCTTCGAGCATCAGGCGGTGCGGCCGGGCAGCGAGGAATACCTGGATTCGGAGAAGTACGAACTGCGCCCGCGACCGTTCGCCGAGGCGCTCGCGCGCGGAGAATCGTTGGAGCCCTGGATCACTCGGCTCAACGAGATCCGCCGCTCACATCCGGCATTGCAGCAGTTGCGCTGCATCCACTTCCATCACGTCGACAACGACGCGCTGCTGGCCTACTCGAAGGTCGATCCGGTCAGCGGTGACGCGGTGCTGGTCGTGGTGAATCTGAATCCCTATGCGGCCGAATGGGGCATGATTTCGCTCGACCTGCCCGCCATCGGGCGCGAATGGCACGACCATCCGGTGGTGTTCGACGAGGTCAGCGGCGAGGAATACCACTGGGCGCAGACCAACTACGTGCGGCTGGATCCGGCACGCGCAGTCGCCCACATTCTCACACTGCCCGTGGTACCGCAGCAGGCGCGCGCGGAACTGGCCTTCCGGAGGACATTTCGATGAAGCGCCGCGATCTGATGTTGCTCGCGGCGGGCACCCACACCGATCCGCATACCGTGCTCGGCGCACACCCGCATCCCGACGGCACGATCGTCCGGGTACTGCGCCCGCATGCCGATACGGTGTTCGCCAGGGTCGGCGGCTCCGACCATCCGCTGCAGTCGTTGGGGCACGGTATTTTCGCCGGTGTCGTACCGCATCCGGACCTGATGGATTACCGCATCGTCACCAATTACCAAGGCGGGCAGACGATCATCAGCGCGGACGGCTACCGCTTTCTGCCCACTATCGGTGAGCTGGACCTGCATCTCATCGGCGCGGGCCGCCACGAACACCTGTGGGAGGTGCTCGGCGCCCACCCGCGCCGCTACACCACCCTCGACGGTGCGGTGGACGGCACTTCGTTCGCCGTCTGGGCACCGAATGCCCGGGGCGTCACCGTCATCGGGGATTTCGACGGGTGGAGCGGTAGTACCTCGCCGATGCGTTCACTCGGATCCTCCGGGGTTTGGGAGGTCTTCGTACCGGGAGTCGGCGTCGGCACCAAGTACAAGTTCCGGGTGCACGGCGCCGACGGCCGCACCGTGGATCATGCGGATCCGCTGGCCTTCGCGACGGAGCTGCCACCGGCGACGGCGTCGGTGATCACCGAAAGCAACTACGTGTGGTCCGACGGCGATTGGCTCGCCACCCGCGAAAATACCGACCCGACCCGCGCCCCGATGAGCATCTACGAAGTGCATCCGGGATCGTGGCGTCCGGGCCTCGGCTACCGCGAATTGGCCGATCAGCTCGCCGATTACGTGCGCGCGGCCGGATTCACCCATATCGAACTGCTGCCGATCGCCGAGCACCCGTTCGGCGGCTCCTGGGGCTATCAGGTCACGTCCTATTACGCACCCACCGCCCGCTTCGGCACACCCGACGATTTCCGCGCCTTCGTCGACCGCATGCACGCCGCGGGCATCGGCGTACTGCTCGACTGGGTGCCCGCACACTTCCCCCGGGACGAATGGGCGCTGGCACGCTTCGACGGCACCGCGCTCTACGAACACGCCGACCCGCGCCGCGGCGAGCAACTCGACTGGGGCACCTACGTTTTCGACTTCGGCCGCAATGAGGTGCGCAACTTCCTGGTCGCCAATGCGCGGTACTGGATCGAGGAATTCCATATCGACGGACTGCGCGTGGACGCGGTCGCCTCGATGCTGTACCTGGACTACTCACGCACCGAAGGTGAATGGGAACCCAATGTGCACGGTGGCCGGGAGAATCTGGAGGCCGTCGACTTCCTGCAGGACCTCAATGAAACCGTGCACCGCCACCATCCCGGTGTCGTCACCATCGCCGAGGAATCCACTACCTGGCCCGGTGTCACCCGCGGCGCCGACGTCGGCGGTCTCGGCTTCACCATGAAGTGGAATATGGGCTGGATGCACGACACCCTCGGCTATCTGGGGCGCGATCCGATCCACCGCTCCTGGCACCATAACGAGATCACCTTCTCGCTGGTGTATGCGTGGAGCGAGAACTATGTGTTGCCCATCAGCCACGACGAGGTCGTGCACGGCAAGGGCACGCTGTGGACCAGAATGCCGGGTGACGAGTTCGCCAAGGCGGCGGGCGTGCGCGCGCTGCTAGCGTACATGTGGTCGCATCCCGGTAAGCAATTGCTGTTCATGGGCCAGGATTTCGGCCAGTTCCGGGAATGGTCACACGACCGCGGCCTGGACTGGTACGAACTGGAAAACCCGCTGCACCAGGGCATTACGACCGCCGTCCGGGATCTGAACGCGGTCTACCGCGCCCATCCCGCGCTGTGGAGCCAGGACACCAGTCCGGGCGGCTACTCCTGGGTCCAGGCCGACGATCGCGAAAACAATGTGATCGCCTTCCTGCGCTACGGCTCCGACGGTTCGGTGATCGCCTGCGTCTTCAACTTCTCCGGCTCGGTGCACGGCGAATACCGCGTCGGCCTGCCGAGCGCGGGCACTTGGCGCGAAATCCTCAATACCGACGGCGTCGAATACGGCGGCTCCGGCATCGGAAACCTGGGCGGGGTCGAGGCGACCGATGAGCCGTGGCACGGCCGGCCGGCTTCGGCCACCGTCGCCCTTGCGCCGAATACCGCGATCTGGCTCGCGCCGGAGTCATAAGGTCGTAGGCAAATAGCGATAGACGAACGGCGGGGCTATCCGCCGATGTCGGGCGTGCCTCCGGCAGCCGGGTCAGTACAGCGCGGCGGCGAGCTTGCGGCGGGCAGCGACCACGAAAGGCTCTGCCGGGTCGAACAACTCGAAGAGTTCGAGCAGCCGAGTACGCGCCTTGGTGCGATCATCGCCCGCCGTCTTCTTGATCACGGCGATCAACCGATCGAACGAGGCCTCCGGCTGCTGGCTCAGCATCTCGACATCCGCGGCGTCCAGGGCCGCGTCGACATTGGCCGGATCGGCATCGGCAGTGGCGATCGCGGTCTCCGATATGGCCTGGGCCCGCGACAGGAAGCGCAGCTGACGCAGCGCGCTCTTCGCCTCCTCATTGCCCGGCTCCGCGGCGATGATGGCCTCGTACGCCGCTTCGGCGCCGGCCATGTCACCGCGCTCCAGCGCGGCCTCTGCGGCGGTGAAACGCGGGTCCTCCACGGCCTGCGGCTGTTCATCACCCTCGAACTGGCCGCCGACTGCCTCGACGACCGCACTCAACCACTGCCGGACCTGCGGCTCCGGCTGGGCGCCCTCGAAATCCGCGAGCGGCCGACCGCCAGCCACCGCGATCACCGTGGGAATGCCCTTCACACCGAAGGCCTGCGCGATCCGCATATTGGCCTCGGCCTCGACCGTGGCCAGATCCCATGCGCCCGCACCTTCCTGGACGAGCCGCTCCAACGTCCGAACCAGCTCGACGCTGCCAGGGCTGCGCTGCGAGTACAGCACGACGACCACCGGGACCTGGGTGGACCTACGCAGCACCTTCGTTTCGAAATCCGCCTCGGAGACGGCGTAGTCGCCGCCTCCTGCCCCCGACGCACCGGCCGGGGGCTGCTTCAGGCTGGACAAATCCACCGCACCGGACATGGCGGCGGCGACGGCTGGCGAAGGACGGCGGGCAGCAGGTCGAGTCACGGCTTCCAGTTTGTCACGGCGTGACCGACGCCGGGGCTCCGGAGTCGACGGAACCGGTATCGCTGAGCTCACCGAGCTTGCCCGCGCGCACCGCCCACACCTCGAAGAGCACGGTGAAAAACGGCGGAATGCTGGACAGCAGTGCGAGCACGGTGGTCTTGGTGTTCCAAGCCAGCTCGCGAGCCGCGAGAATCGCGGTGATGACGAACAGGATGAAGATGATGCCGTGCGTCATCCCGAACACCTTGACCGGCCACAGGACCGGTTCGGGGAGGCGCTTGAACACCATGCCGACGATCAGGAAGCCCCAGGAGATCGCCTCCAGCACGGCGATGAAGCGGAACCGCTTGGCCACGGTGCTCAAGTCGAAGAAATTGCCCATGGCCACCATTGTGCCGGACTGCTACGACGGGTCGTAGTTGAACCGGTCACACCGCGGCGGGCGAGCCCCGCCGACCCGGTATATGCCGGGCCGGCGGAGACGAGAACTACACCTTGATGATCAGCGCGTCACCCTGACCGCCGCCACCGCAGAGCGCGGCCGCGCCGATGCCGCCCCCGCGTCGCTTCAGCTCCAGCGCCAGATGCAGCAGGATGCGCGCACCCGACATGCCGAGCGGGTGACCGATGGCGATGGCACCACCGTTGACGTTGACCTTCTCCGGATCAATGCCCAACTTGCGGGTGGAGGCGATGCCGACCGCCGCGAACGCCTCGTTGATCTCGACCAGATCCAGCTCGGCGGGCGAAATGCCTTCGCGCGCACAGGCCTTGGCGATGGCGTTGGCGGGCTGATCCTGCAGCGTCGAATCCGGGCCCGCCACCACGCCCGCAGCCCCGATCTCGGCGATCCAGCTCAGGCCGAGCGACTGCGCCTTCTCCTTGCTCATCACGACCACCGCGGCCGCGCCGTCGGAGATCTGCGAGGCGGTGCCCGCGGTGATGGTGCCGTCCTTGCGGAAGGCCGGGCGCAGCTTGGCCAGCGATTCGACGGTGGTGTCCGCGCGGATGCCCTCGTCGGTGCTCACCACGATCGGATCGCCCTTGCGCTGCGGCACCGAGACCGGCGCCACCTCGTCATCGAAGACGCCGTTCTTCCAGGCCGCCGCCGCGCGCTGGTGCGAGGCCGCCGCGAACGCGTCCTGATCATCCCGGCTGACCGGCTCGGCGTCGTTGCGCTGTTCGGTGAGCGCACCCATCGGCTGGTCGGTGAAGATGTCGTGCAGACCGTCGTAGGCCATGCTGTCGCGCAGCGTCACATCGCCGTATTTGTAGCCCTCCCTGCTCTTTTCGAGCAGATGCGGGGCCTGGCTCATGGATTCCTGCCCGCCCGCGACGACGATCTCGTACTCGCCCGCACGGATCAGCTGATCCGCCAGCGCGATCGCGTTGATACCGGACAGGCACACCTTGTTCACCGTCAAGGCGGGCACATCCATCGGAATGCCCGCGGCCACGGCGGCCTGCCGGGCCGGGATCTGCCCCGCGCCCGCGGTGAGCACCTGTCCCATGATCACGTAGTCGACCTGTTCCGGCGCGATGCCGCCCTTCTCCAGCGCGGCCTTGATGGCGAGCCCGCCCAGGTCGGAACCGGTGAAGTCCTTCAGACCCCCGAGCAGCCGACCGACCGGGGTACGCGCACCGGAAACGATCACGGTTGTGGTCACGACGAGCCTCGCATTCATTGATCGGAACAGCGTCGCGGACCGAGCACTCGCGACGTCAACCTCTGTACTCAACGGTAGCTTGCCCTACTCGAACGCCCCCTACCAGGTGCGCGGCGCCCTCGCCTACGCCTTCCGGCCGGCTGTGCCGGATCAGGCGCTACGTTCGAGTGGTGAGCAACGTTATCGACCCGTCGAACTTCATCCCCGGCGACTACATCATCGCCGTCGACCACGTGGGCATCGCCGTACCCGATCTGGATGCCGCAATTGCCTGGTATGCCGACAATCTCGGCATGATCGAGACCCACCGCGAGGTGAACGAGGCCCAAGGTGTGCACGAGGCGATGCTGTCTTTGCCCGGTGCACCGGACGGCGCGACTGCCCTGCAGTTGCTGGCACCACTCAACGCGGAGTCCACCATCGCCAAGTTCATCGACCGCAGCGGTCCGGGCCTGCAGCAACTCGCCTATCGGGTTACCGACATCGAGGCCGTCTCCGTGTATCTTCGTGATCGAGGTCTGCGTTTGCTGTACGACGCCCCGCGTCACGGAACCGCAGATTCTCGCATCAATTTCATCCACCCGAAGGATGCTGGCGGTGTGCTGATCGAGTTGGTCGAGCCCAGCACGAATGTTACGCACTAGTATCAAGATCGGGCCTGAAAAACTCGTCGCGGTCACATTCGCGGTCGAGTCACCATGATGTGCAAGTAGGCTGTAGTTTGTGACCCATGTCGTCACCCGAGTCCGATCGCAATCGCTTCGTTGCACTGCCCTTCACCGTTGTGCGCAAGGGTTATGCGCAAGACGAGGTACGCAACTACTTCGACCGTTTCGATGCCGAACTAAGAGTCACCGCCACAGATCGGGATGCCGCTGCGGCGCAAGCCCGTAACCTCGCCAGCCAACTGGAGGACGCGCGGGACGAGATCGACGAGCTCCGCAAGGAGGTCGATCGCCTCTCGGTTCCGCCGACCACCGCGGAAGGCATGTCCGACCGCATCTCTCGGATGCTGCGGCTGGCTTCCGACGAGGCTTCCGAGGTCCGCGCGCTCGCGCAGGCCGAGGCGGCGGAAATGGTGTCGATCGCCGAGCAGCAGGCCACCGAAATGCGTGGCAAGTACGAATCGCTGCTCGCCGAGACCAAGGAGAAGCGCGAGGCGCTCGAGATCGAATTCGAGCAGACCCTCGCGAATGCGCGTACCGAGTCCGCCAAGATCATCGAGGCCGCTCAGGCCGAGGCCGACCGCCTCGGCAAGGAAGCCGATGCCAAGCGCAAGGCGACCCAGCAGGACTTCGAGGCCACCATGGCGGAGCGTCGCACCAAGCTCACCCGCGCCATGGAGGAGCTCGAGGCCACCAGCCGCGCCGAGGCCGCTCAGCGGATCAAGGACGCGACCGACGAGTCGAACCGCCTCATCACCTCCGCCACCCAGACCTCCGAGCGCAAGATCGCGCACGCCAAGGAACTCGCCGAGGAAATGCGCGTACTGCGCGGCCGGGTGCTCGCCCAGTTGCTCGGTATCCGCGGCCAGCTCGACTCGGTGCCCGCCATGCTCGCGGCGGTCAACCGGGAAAGCGAACTGCTGGACGGTGTTCCGGATCAGCGCAAGTCCATCGGCGGCGGCACCAAGTCGGTCACCGGTTCGCGCGCCAAGGCGATCCCCGAGGTCTCGACCGAGGAAGACGACATCGACGCCGACGAGCGCGAGAACGCCGAAATCAGCAACTGACAACGTCGGGCTGAGCGGCGACAAACGCAACACCCCAACCGAATTCACACCAAGGCCGCCCCGTAACCGGGGCGGCCTTCCTAATGTCCCGACCGACTGGGCATTGCTGCCACACCCGCATCTCGGATTCGCCTTCCAGGGCTTCGAATTCTGCCCGCATATCCTGGAATACCTTGCACCGCAGTGTGTCTACGGGCCGAACTGCGCAATCCACATGCCGATGCGGTCTCGAACCGGTCACGCGCCGCGTACGGTTCCCACGCCGCGTCGACAAGCGCCGCCGGGTCCAGCGCAGCGAGCAATATCGCCGGATTCATTGCCGGGCACCGTATTCAGCGGATTCGCTGGCACCGACCATACCGGCCACCTGCACCAGACCGGCATAAACACTCGTGTCGGCCAGTGATACGTGGACGTTGCGCAGATAGGTGCGGGCGCCACGGCCACATTGCTCAGTTGCGGTACCGGAACATTGGCCGCGACAGCGAGCCCGAACGGTACCTCGCCGCCAGCGCGGTCGCGCATCCGCGGCAATACCGAGCCGATCAGCGCCGCGGCGTGCGCAGCAGTATGTCCAGGCCGAATTCGAACGACTCCGGATCCGCCGAGCGAATATGGCCCGCCGTCGCAGCCACCCAGGTCCGGTCGGCGCATACTCGACGACACCGATATCACCGAGCCGGTCGACAATCGCCGACACGGCCGGCCACAGCCGCTCCCGATCACGCAGACCGGTTCAAGCGAGATCGCTGCCCGGGGAATTGAAATCACCTGCGGCGCAACCACCGCTAGACAAAGACGGCGACGTCGCCGTCGCAGCTGTTCACCGATGCAAAGTACACGGCGCATACTGGCGCAGAACATCGCGATGCCGAATGCCATGGAGGTCGGCCCGGACGGCCTCTCACTACCCGGTGATAGGGAGCGCAGTGGCGCTCTGCGGTGCGAGGACACCATCGACAACCGGGCTTTCGTGATCTGGGGTATCTCCCGCACCGTCGAGATGACCTTCGACCATGAACCGAGCCTGGCGCCGTCACCCGACCCTGTTCATCGACGGATTTCGTACGATCAATTCGCCACTCGCGGAGCTGTCCGCGCAGCCATTGACAAACTTGCTGGCCAGCCTGACGCCAGTCGCGCTAGAGAAGTTCGCCTGCACCAGGCTCGAGCCGGAAATCAACAATTCAGGACCAGCGACGGGTGATTCGCCGGGTGCGGCGGCCGTTCCAGCACCCGCGGTGCCAGTGTCTGCGGCCGTCTTCACCACCGTCGACCGCCCAGGCGACGATATGGGCTACGCCGGGCGGGATTTCGTGATCGCAGCCGGGGCAGCGATAGGTTTTGATCGCCCGACTGCCCGGAACGGTTCGCACGATGTACACATCGTCGCTGTCCGGCCCGGCTTCCCGCCGACCGAAAACATCGCCGATCGGCGGGACACCCTCCTGCGAGCGCCCCACCTGGCGCTCCATCCGCGGCTTCCGTCGAGGCATGCCACAAGCCTAGGTTGTGCCCCACCGCACACCGCGAGCGCGGTCCATCCCCTCCCACGCACGACTTCGCACCCCACGCACGTTATCGCCCGGCAGATCCCTGCGCGGCGCGCGATCCCTCACAGCACGCCGACCCGTGCGCGGCACTCGAACTCACGCGCAACTCGAATTCAAGCGCAACCGGCGAACCCGTGCACAGTGCAGGACTCCAGGCACAGCAGACAAACCAGTGCGCAGCCAACGAACTCACCTGACGCGCGCGAACTTCTGCGCGACCGGTGAATTCATTCGCAGCGGGCACGTCGTGTGCGGTGCACGAACCCGTGCGCGCACGGACTCATGCGGAATCTGTGGCAACAGGCAAAGTCATTGTGGCCGACGGGCTTATGCGCTGTGGGCGAGTTCCTGTGCCGACGCGGAAGGTGGGGGTTTTGCTAGAAGAGGCGGAATTCGTTGCTCTCGGTGCCGCGTAGGGCATCGTAATCGAGGGTCAGGCAGCGGATGCCGCGGTCCTCGGCCAGGGTGCGGGCTTGGGGCTTGATCTGTTGGGCGGCGAAGACGCCGGCGACCGGGGCGAGAAGTGGGTCTCGGTTCAACAGTTCGAGGTAGCGGGTCAGCTGTTCGACGCCATCGATTTCGCCGCGGCGCTTGATCTCGACGGCCACGGTAGCGCCGTCGGCGTCGCGGCAGAGCAGATCCACCGGGCCGATGGCAGTCATGTACTCGCGGCGGATCAGCGTGTAGCCGGGGCCGAGAGTCTGCACATGCTCGGCGAGCAGCTCCTGAAGATGAGCCTCCACACCGTCTTTCACCAGACCGGGGTCGACGCCCAGTTCATGCGAGGAGTCGTGCTCGATGTCCTCGATGGTGATGCGCAGTTCCTCACCGGCCTTATTGGTAACCACCCAGAATGCCTTCGCTCCCTCCGGCACCGCATCACCGTCGCGCTCTTCCAACCAGCACGGCGGACTCATCCAGTTCAGTGGCTTATACGAACCACCATCGGAGTGCACGAGGACCGAACCGTCCGCTTTGATCAGCAGCAATCGGCGGGCCATTGCGAGATGGGCGGTGAGTCGCCCTACGTAGTCGACCTGACAGCGAGCAATCACTAGGCGCACCCAAGCACTGTAGGTGAGCGCTCGGTCCCGGCCAGCGTCACCCCTGGCGCGTCGGCGGTCAGCCCATGAGCAGGATTGCCGCGAGAACCGCACTCACGACGAGCAGACCGGATTCGACCCGGGTAAGTCGGCGGGTCGACGCCGCTTTCGCACGCAGCATGCCGAAGCCGACCGCGGTTCCGATACCGAAGGCCAGCAGATGACCGACATTGGTGAAGGTCTGTTCGATCAACACACCCTCGGCCGCGACGATAAACCACGCGGTGGCCCAGGCAATTCGCCAGCGGCGCGGAATAGCGACCACAATCGCCCCGACCAACGCCATGGCACCGTAGCTGACGCCGACGTCCTGCGCCCAGCGGATGCTCGCGGGCAACCAGTCGGCCTCGATCGCGATCCACAGGCCAGCCGCGACAAGGAGCGTGGCACCGATATGTCCGGCCAGGAATACGCGCACCATATGCACCGCACCGAACCGCAGCTCGGCAAGGGCGAGCAGACAACCCAGCAACGGAATCAGCACCCAGGCGGCACTGACATCACCGATCACCAGTGCGCTCGAGAGCATGGTGCCCACCCGGCCGTTCAGCAGATTGTGCAGATTCGTGCTCGCGTGCAGCACCACCCGCGCCTGCGCAGACTCGCTCATCACGGAGAAGACGGCGGTAACAGCGACAAGAGCCGCCAGATATCCGAACGTCGCCGGGAGCCTCAGCTGCCACCAGTGTGAGCGAAGCGGCCTGAGGGGATCGACCGGCGCGCGGTCGGCGGTTGTCGTCGCTGCGACCATCAACACCTCCATGCGCGTCGACCGCTCCTACGAGCATGCCGACGCTGACTACTACTTTCTGTCACTCTCCATCATGAACGCCGAAGCGCCGCATAGTGTGCTTGTTCCCTGTGAGATTGCTACGAAACCTCATGCCACACAGCGCGCGAAGAGTATATGACGCAAAAAGGCCCCCAACTGTTGTTGGGGGCCTTTCGCAAGGATGTTCCGGCGGTGTCCTACTCTCCCACACCCTGTCGAGTGCAGTACCATCGGCGCTGGTGGCCTTAGCTTCCGGGTTCGGAATGGGACCG